>JAAAPF010000013.1 GCA_009908425.1 Alphaproteobacteria bacterium | reverse complement strand
GCGTGCCGATGTTGACCGTGAGGGCGTCGGCGAGGCGGGCGAACTCGGCGGCTTCCTCCGGGGCGTGCACCATCGCCGGCGACGCGCCGGCGGCGAGCAGCGCGTTGGCGACCGGGTTCACCGCGACGTAGTTGGTGATGCACTGGACGAGGGGCGCGCGTTCGCGCATCGACTCGAGGGTGGCGGCGGGTGCGAAGGTCTCGGACATCGGTGGCGCTCCTCGCCGGCGCGGACGCGTCGCGCACGGACGACCGCGTCGTCGCCTCGCTGCCCGCGCGACGCCGGCACGGTCGGGCTCGGCTTCGAAGGACCCGTCCGGGCCGCGGGTCCACCGGGGACCTCCCGGCGAAGGTCGAGGCAACCACGGCGCCGGCGCGGTGTCACGACCGCGACGGGACCGCCCACGGCGCCCGCGCCCGGAGCCTCGCGCCCTGGTGGACGTCGCGCGCGCACGCGCTCTGCCGCCGCGGACCCGCGGACGGGGGCAGGGCTCCGATCCACCTGGCTCCAATCCATCGAGGGAGACGGCCACCCCGAGAGACCACGTCTATCGCAAGAGCGAGCTCGTCGGCAGCTCGCGCGAGTCGGTGAGCCGCGCCATCGAAACCGCGATCGAGCAGGCCTCGCAGACCATTCGCCACGTCGAATGGTTCGAGGTGACCGAGATCCGCGGCCACGTCCAGAACGGTAAGGTCGGCCACTACCAGGTCGCGATGAACATCGGCTTCCCCGTCGACGACGACTGACGGGCCGGGGTCGGCTTCCGTCCGCGCCCGGCGGGCGCGGACGAGGTTCACGGCGGGGTGTCGCCGATCCCGAACAGGCGGTAGCTGGCGACCGCGGTGGCGAGCAGCGGACCGCCGGCACTTTCCGCGCGCAGTTCGGAGGTGGTGTGTGCGACCGAGCGGCCGAGCCGGTCGATGCGGGCGACGGCGACCACCGGACCCGGCGGGACGGCGTCGATGAACTGGGTCGCCATGTTGATGGTCGCCATGCGGTCGGGCCGGGCGCGGACGTAGACCTGCACCCCACCGACGGTGTCCAGGAGCGTCAGCACGACGCCGCCGTGGGCACCGCCATAGGGGTTGAGGTGGCGCTCGACGACGTCGAGGTGGACGCGCGCGATCGCGCCCTCGATCTCGACGACGTAGCCGACGGTGCGCTCGAAGCCGCGGGTGGCGGCGCCCGTGGCGTCCCGGTAGGCGTCGATCAGGTCGGGGTTGGCCACGGGCGCCGCCGCCTCACGCCGTCTCGGCGACGGTGCCGGCGGTCACCGGCACGTCGAGCTTGTCGAGCATCTCCTTCGGGACGACCTGCCAGAAGAACTGCTTTTCGGTCTCGAAGTCGGCGAGGATGCGCTGGGCCTGCGCCGACTGCGTCATCCCGACGTGCTCGGTGAGCAGGTCCTCCAGGATCTTGGCGTAGTGCGCCACCTCGAGCCGCTGGCAGATGACGAAGTCCTCGTTGAGCCGGATCGAGCGGTTGCGGACCGGATCCCACAGGCGATCGTCCGGGTCGTAGACGTAGGCCATGCCGCCCGACATCCCGGCCGCGAAATTGTCGCCGGTGGCGCCGAGGATCACGGCGACCCCGCCGGTCATGTACTCACAGCCGTTGTCGCCGCAGCCCTCGACCACGGTGACGGCGCCCGAGTTACGGACCGCGAAGCGCTCGCCGGCCTGGCCCGCGGCGAAGAGCTTGCCGCCCGTCGCCCCGTAGAGGCAGGTGTTGCCGATGATGACGTTCTCGTGTGGGACGATCGGCGAGGAGACCAGGGGCCGGATGGCGATGGTGCCGCCCGAGAGCCCCTTGCCGACATAGTCGTTGGCGTCGCCGAAGAGCTCGATGTTGAGCCCCTGCACCGCCCAGGCGCCGAGCGATTGCCCCGCCGAGCCGCGCAAGCGCACGGTCAGATGGCCCGGCTTCAAGCGGTCCATGCCGAACTTGCGGGTGATGTGGGCCGAGAGGCGGGTGCCGACGGCGCGGTCGACGTTGCGGACGTTGTAGGCGAGCTGCATCTTCTCGCCGTCCTCGAGCATCGGCGCGGCGTCCTTGACCATCTGGGCATCGAGGGTGTCGGGGACCTCGTTCCTGCCCTCGATCACGCAGAAGCGGGGATGGCTGCTGTCCACCTGCGCCAGGATGGGGTTGAGGTCGAGGTCGTCCAGATCGGGCGAGCCGCGGCTCACCTGCTTGAGGAGATCGGTCCGACCGATCGCCTCGTCGAGCGACTTGAGCCCCAGCGACGCCAGGATCTCGCGCACCTCCTCGGCGATGAAGGTGAACAGGTTCACCACCTTCTCGGGTGTGCCGGTGAAGTGGTCGCGCAGGTCGGGGCGCTGGGTGCAGACGCCGACGGGGCAGGTGTTGGAGTGGCACTGCCGGACCATGATGCAGCCCATGGCGACGAGGCTGGCGGTGCCGACGCCGAACTCTTCCGCGCCCAGGAGCGCGGCGATGACGACGTCGCGGCCGGTCTTGATGCCGCCGTCGGTCCGAAGCGTCACCCGGTGGCGCAGGTCGTTCAAGGTGAGGAGCTGGTTGACCTCGGAGAGGCCCATCTCCCAGGGCGTGCCGGCGTACTTGATCGAGGTCTGCGGGCTCGCACCGGTGCCGCCGGAATGGCCCGAGACCAGGATGACGTCGGCCTTGGCCTTGGCGACGCCGGCGGCGACCGTGCCGATGCCGCTCTCGGAGACCAGCTTCACGCACACCCGCGCGTCCGGGTTGATCTGCTTGAGGTCGTAGATGAGCTGGGCGAGATCCTCGATCGAGTAGATGTCGTGGTGCGGCGGCGGCGAGATCAGCGTCACGCCCTCGGTGGCGTGGCGCAGCCGCGCGATCTCGGCGGTGACCTTGAAGCCCGGGAGCTGGCCGCCCTCGCCGGGCTTGGCGCCCTGGGCGACCTTGATCTCGATCTCCTTGCAGGCGTTGAGGTACTCGGCGGTGACGCCGAAGCGGCCGGAGGCGACCTGCTTGATGACCGAGTTCGCGTTGTCGCCGTTGGCGCGCGGGTGGAAGCGCTCGGTGCCCTCGCCGCCCTCGCCGCTGTCGGCCTTGGCGCCGATGCGGTTCATCGCGATCGACAGGGTCTCGTGTGCCTCCGGGCTCAACGCCCCGAGCGACATGCCCGGGGTGACGAAGCGCTTGCGGATCTCGGTGATGCTCTCGACCTGGTCGACCGTGAGGCCCTTGGCGGGGCGGTCGAAGTCGACGAGGTCGCGGATCGTCACCGGCTGCGCCTCGTACATCATCTCCGAGAACTGCCGGTAGGCGGTGTAGGAGTTCGAGGTCACCGCCTTTTGCAGCTGGTGGATGGCGTGCGCCTCGAGCGCGTGGGTCTCGCCGCCGCGGCGGTAGCGGTAGAAGCCGCCGATGGCGAGGACGTTGTCCTCGTCGAAGGCCTCGTCGTGCAGGTGCAGGATCTTGTTGGTGAGGCCGCGCAGGCCGATCCCGGAGATCCGCGTCGTCACGCCCGGGAAGTACTCGGCGCAGAGCGAGCGCGACAGCCCCACCGCCTCGAAGTTGTAGCCGCCGCGGTAGGAGCTGATGATCGAGATGCCCATCTTGGACATGATCTTCAAAAGGCCCTGCGCCACCGCCTCCTTGTAGCGCTCGAGACACTGCCGGAGGTCGAAACCGGGAAACAGCTTGCGGGCGTGGCGGTCGGCGATCGTGGCCTCGGCGAGATAGGGGTTCACCGCGGTGGCGCCGACCCCGATCAGCACCGCGGCGTAGTGCACGTCGAGGCATTCACCCGACCGCACCGTGATCGAGCTGAAGCTGCGCAGCTGCTGGCGCACCAGATGGCTGTGGACCGCGCCGGTGGCGAGGATCATCGGCATCGGCGCGCGGTCGGCGCCGATCCGGCGATCCGTCAGCACCAGGTTCTCGCAGCCGCCGCGCACCGCGTCCTCGGCCTCGCGGCGGAGCCGCTCCAGCTCGCGCCGCAGCACCGTCGACCCGCCGTCGATCGGGAACGTGCAGTCCAGCTCGACGATCCGATCGCCGAAATAGTCGGTGAGCGTGGCGTACTCCGACGACAGCAGGATCGGCGATTCGAGCTGCAGGATCGCCGTCTGCTCCGGCGCCTCGTCGTAGATGTTGCCGAGATTGCCGAAGCGCGTGTTGAGGCTCATCACCCGCCATTCGCGCAGCGGGTCGATCGGCGGATTGGTGACCTGACTGAACTGCTGGCGGAAGAAATGATGCAGGCCGCGATATTTCGACGACAGCACCGCCAACGGGGTGTCGTCGCCCATCGAGCCGACCGCCTCCTTGGCGTCCAGCACCATCGGGGCGAGGATGAGCTCCAGATCCTCGACGCTCCAGTCGTAGAGCTTCTGGCGACGGCGGAGCTCGGTCTTTTCCAGGGCGGGGGCGGCGTCGCCGGGCTCGGCGCCGAGGCTCTCCAGATGGGTGATGTTCTGCACCCAGCGCGAATAGGGCTTCTGCGCGGCGAGATGGTCCTTGAGCTCAAGGTCGCGGTAAAACGCCTGGGCGTGCATGTCGACGCCGACGCACTCGCCGGGCCCGACCCGGCCCTTCTCGACGATGCCGGTCTCGGCCAGCGGGACCATCCCGGTCTCAGAGCCGGCGACGATCAGCCCGTCGTTGGTGCGGGCGTAGCGCATCGGCCGCAGGCCGTTGCGGTCCATGCCGGCGATGACCCAGCGGCCGTCGGTGGCGACCACCGCCGCCGGCCCGTCCCACGGCTCCATCACGCAGTTGCAGTAGGCGAAGAGATCGCGGTGCGCGGGCGGCATCGCCATCTTGCGCGAATAGGCCGGCGGCATCAGCAGCGTCTTCACCAAGGGCAGGGCGCGGCCGCCGCGCACCAGCCCCTCGAACACCGCGTCGAGTGCGGCGCTGTCGGAGCTGCCCTTCTGGATGATCGGCTTCACGTCCTCGTTGTGCGCCCCGAAGAGGTCGCTCTCCATGCGCGTCTCGTGGCTCGCCATCCAGTTGGTGTTGCCGCGCACGGTGTTGATCTCGCCGTTGTGGGCGAGCACCCGGAAGGGCTGCGCCAGCTGCCAGGACGGCCAGGTATTGGTCGAATAGCGCTGATGGAAGATCGCGAAGCTCGAGGTGAACCGCTCGTCCATCAGGTCGGGATAGAAGTTGGAGAGCTGCTCCGCCAGGAACAGCCCCTTGTAGATCAGCGAGCGCGCGCTCAGCGAGCAGATGTAGAACGAGGTGATGTTCTCCGCGAGCACGCGCTTTTCGATGCGGCGGCGGATGACGTAGAGTTCGCGCTCGAAGACCTCGGGATCGACCCCGTGCGGGTTGCCGATCATGATCTGCTCGATCTCGGGGCGGGTGGCGATCGCCTTGTCGCCGATGACCGAGATGTCCACCGGCACCTGGCGCCAGCCGAGGATGGCGTAGCCGAAGGCGAGGATCTCGGTCTCGACGATCGTGCGGCAGGTCTCCTGCGCGGCGAAGTCGGTACGCGGCAGAAACACCATGCCGACGCCGATCGGGCCCTCGATCGTGCGCGAGCCCTTGAGCTGGGCGCGGAAGAAGTCCTGCGGGATGGCGACGTGGATGCCGGCGCCGTCGCCGGTCTTGCCGTCGGCATCGACCGCGCCACGGTGCCACACCGCCTTGAGGGCGTCGATGCCCTTGAGGACGACGTCGCGGCGCGGTTGCCCGTCGATGGCGGCGACGAAGCCGACGCCGCAGGCGTCGTGCTCCTGGCTCGGATCGTAGAGACCGGCCGCGGTCAGGGCGTCTACGCGCGCCTGCTGGGCCAGGGCGCGGGGGTCCATCTCGGTCATGGCGACCCTCCCGTCAGGAAGCGGCGAACTGGTGGCGGGCGGGCGCGTCGTGCTCGCCCTTGGCCTTCGCGCGCAGATAGTGGTGGATGCCGGCGGCGGCGTCGCGACCGTCGCGCACGCCCCACACCACCAGCGAGGCGCCGCGGACGATGTCGCCGCCGGCGAAGACCCCGTCCAGTGGCGTCATCATCGTGGTCCAGTCCACCTTGATCGTGCCCCAGCGGGTCACCGGCAGCTGCGGCTCCTCGAACAGGTGCACCACGTCCTCGGGATCGAAGCCGAGCGCCTTGAGGACGATGTCGGCGTCGAGGGTGAAGCTCGAGCCCGGGATCGGCTCGGGCGACTGGCGGCCGGTGGCGTCGGGGGCGCCGAGGCGCATGCGGGTCGCGCGCACGCCGGTCACATGGCCGTCGCCGAGGAACGCCTCCGGCGCGGAGAGCCAGACGAATTCGACGCCCTCCTCCTTGGCGTTGGCGACCTCGCGGGTCGAGCCCGGCATGTTGCCCTCGTCGCGGCGGTAGAGGCAGCGCACCGACTTCGCCCCCTGGCGCACCGCGGTGCGCACGCAGTCCATCGCGGTGTCGCCGCCGCCGACCACGACCACGTTCTTGCCGGCGGCGTCGAGGCGGCCGTTGTCGAACTCGGGGACGGCGTCGCCGAGACCTTGGCGGTTGGAGGTGGTGAGGTACTCCAACGCCGGCACGATGCCGTCCTGGCCGACGCCCGGCGCCTGCACGTCGCGCGCCTGGTAGACCCCGGTGGCGACGAAGACCGCGTCGTGGCGCTCGCGCAGCTCGTGGAAGCTCACGTCCTCGCCGACGCCGCAGTTCAAGACGAACGCGACGCCGCTCTCGGTGAGCAGCTCGTGACGGCGCTGGACGATCGGCTTTTCCAGCTTGAAGCCGGGAATGCCGTAGATCATCAGCCCGCCGACGCGGTCGTAGCGGTCGTAGACCGTGACCTGATAGCCCTTCTTGCGGAGCTGGTCGGCGCAGGCGAGCCCGGCCGGGCCGGCGCCGACGATGCCGACGCTCTCGGGGCGCTCGCGGGTGGGCTTGGTGGGCTTCACCCAGCCCATGTCGAAGGCGGTGTCGGTGATGTGCTTTTCGACCGCGCCGATCGTCACCGTGCCGTGGCCCGACTGCTCGATGACGCAGTTGCCCTCGCACAGCCGGTCCTGCGGGCAGATTCGCCCGCAGATCTCGGGGAAGTTGTTGGTCGCCGAGGCGAGCTCGTAGGCCTCCTCGAGGCGGTCCTCGGCGGTGGCCTTGAGCCAGTCCGGGATGTTGTTGTGCAACGGGCAGTGCACCTGACAGAACGGCACGCCGCACTGCTCGCAGCGCGCGGCCTGCTCCTCGGCGGCCGCCTTTTGGTAGCGACCGTAGATCTCGTCGAAGTCCCCGCGGCGGGTGTCGACCCGGCGCTTGTCGGGCATGGCCTGCGGAGTCGAGACGAACCGCATCATCTTGGAGGCCATGGGCACGTCCCCCCGGCTGCTCTCGGTTGGAAGGCTCCGCGCGGGTCGACGAAGGAGGGGGCCGGTGTTCGCGACACGACCCGCGTTTTCTCAATGATGCGCGGAACGCCGGCGTGTATAGCGACGGCGTTCCCGGGCGTCCAGGGCGGCGTGGGCAGTTGGTCCCGGATCGGGACGACTTTTACGTCGAGATGGTCATCGCCGGGGCGGGCCCGTGCCGGCGTCGCCGGCGGCCCGCCGCGCCGGATCGAGGGAGGCGTCGATGGACTTCCTGCAGCTCGTCGTCCTCGCGGTCGTCCAGGGCATCACCGAGTTTTTGCCGATCAGCTCGTCGGGCCATCTGGTGCTGGTGCCGCTGCTGTCGGCGTGGCCCGACCAGGGCCTGATGATCGACGTCGCCGTCCATGTCGGCTCGCTCGGCGCCGTCGTCGTCTATCTCGCCGGCGACCTGCGCGCGATGGTCGCCGGCACCTTTCGGCGAGGGGCGGGACCGATGGGCGAGCCCGGTCGAAGGCTCGTCGTCCTCGTCGCGATCGCCACGATGCCGGTGGTCGTCGTCGGCGCCGTCGTCGGCGGCATGCTCGACGGCCTGCGCCGGCTCGACGTCATCGGCTGGACCATGCTCGTCTTCGGCGTCGCGCTGTGGCTCGCCGACCAGCGTTGCCGGGCCCACCGCCGGCTGGAGGCCCTCGGCGTGGCGGGTGCGCTCACCATCGGCTGCGCCCAGGTGCTGGCGCTGGTGCCCGGCACCAGCCGCGCCGGCATCACGATGACGGCGGCACGCGCACTCGGTCTCGCCCGCACCGATGCGGCGCGCTTCTCGATGCTGCTCTCGATCCCCACCATCGCCGCCGCCGGGCTGCTCCTGGGCGTCGAACTCGTCCGCTTGGGCGAACTCGCGCTCACCCGCGACGCCCTGCTCGGCGCCGCGCTCGCCTTCGGTTCGGCGCTGGTCGCGATCATCGCGATGATGCGCTGGTTGCGGCACGCGAGCTTCACGCCGTTCGTCGTCTACCGCGTGCTGCTCGGCGTGATCCTGCTGGCGCTGGCCTACGGTTGACCCTGAGCCGGGTCCGCGCCCGCGGCGATCCGCGCCAGGCCGTGGCGGTCGAGCACCCGCAGCCGGCGATAACCCCGCGCGATCAGGCCCACCGCCTCCAGCTGGCCCAGGGTGCGGCTCACGGTGTTGCGCGACAGCCCGCTCAACAGCGCCAGATCGCTCTGCTTGAGCTCGATGGCGGCGTTGGGGCCCGCGCACTCGCCGGCGAGCGCGAGCAGACGTCCGGCGAGGCGGGGCAACGGCCGGTCGGCGAGGAGCCCGGCGCAAACCTGCAGCGCCCGGTCGAGATGCTCCGCCGCGACCCGACTGAACCAGCGCCAGAGCACCGGATGCGCGGCGACCAGACGGTCCACCGCGGCCTCGTCGAGATGGAGCAAGCGGGTGCGACCCGAGGCGGCGAGATCGGCCCGCCGCGGCTCGCCGCTGAGCAGCGGCAACGACACCACCCAGCTGCCCGCGCGCAGGACGTGTAACGGCCGCATCGAGCCGTCCTGGAGCGGCAACCAGACGACGAGATTGCCGTCGAGCACACCGGTGATCGAGCGCTCCCGGTCGCCGACCGTACCGGCGCGGGCGCCGTCCTCCAGCGTGCGCAACCGCGCCGCCGCGACGACGTCGCGCCGCAGTTCCGGCTCGCTTGCAAAGAATGTATCTCTAATGACAAAGCTCTCGAAAAGTGAAAAGTCGCCGGACGGCGATGACGGTTCGGACAAGGCATTGACCAATGATTTTGGGCGATAGAGCCGCCTCAGTGAAACCATTCCGGCAGGTGGTATGCAAGTCGACCTGCGAACACGTGAACGGGCGGTGGATCCAGCAGGCGAAGGGCGGCCGCCGCCGGCGATCGAGATGGCCGCCTCAGCGGACCACGAACACGCTCATCTTGGCGTGACCGGCGAGGTAGCCGGCGTGCGAGGCAAGGAGGTGCTCGACGGCGCCCGGCACGTGGGACGCCATGACGACCAGATCGGCGTCGATCTCCTCGGCGGCGTCCAAGAGGGCGGTGTCGAGGTCCGCCGTCGGATCGTGGTCGACCCGGGTTAGCGCGGCGGTTTCGATCTCGTAACGCTGGCCCTGCTCTTCGGCAAAGCGCCGCAGCGCGGCCGAGAACGCCTCCGGGTCGTGCGCCGCCGCGCCGGGGGCAGAGGTGCTCACCGCGACGTAGGTGACCGCGGCGCCGTATTGCTGGGCGAGGCCGGCGGCGGTGGACAGCGCCTTGTCGAGCGCGCCGACGTGTTCGAGGTCCACCGGCACCATCATTCTGCGGTACATCGCGGCTCTCTCCTGCGCTCGCCCCGACTCGGCGACGGCGGCCCGCCCCGCCGTCGCCATGATCGAGTCAACCTTCGGAGAGCCGAGGCGTTCCGCGGCCGGTGGTCACGCGGCGCGGGGCTGGCGCTTGGCGTAGCGCTGGACGTAGCTCGGCACGATGACCTCGAGCGGCGTCGGCTCGATGCCGAGATCGGCGAGGCCGAGTGCATCCTCGCTCACCACGTTGTCGCTCGCCAGCAAGGCGATCTGATCGCGGGTGAGCGGCGGCTTGGGCAGGAACTCCATGAACCGGGCCTGGATGGACGCGATGTTGGACGGCAGGTTCAACAGCAGGCGCCGACGGTTCAGCACGCCCAGCAGATATTCCATGAGCTCGCGGAAGGTGTACACGTCGGGCCCGCCGAGCTCGTAGGTCTTGCCCGCGGTCGCCGGGTCGGTGAGGCCGACCACCACCGCGCGCGCGACGTCGTCGACGTAGACCGGCTGAAAGCGGGTCTCGCCGCCGTCGATCAGCGGCAGGAACGGGCTGATCTGGGCCATCTGACCGAAGCGGTTGAAGAAGTCGTCCTCGGGTCCGAACACCACGCTCGGCCGCAGGATCGTCGCGGCGGGGAAGGCCTCGCGCACCGCCGTCTCGCCCGTCGCCTTGGTGCGGCCGTAGGCGGCCGGGCTTTCGGGATCGGCGCCGATGGCGGAGAGCTGGACCATGTGCTCGACCCCGGCCGCGCTCGCCGCCGCCGCGATGCGCGCCGGCGTCTCCGCTTGGACCACGTCGAAGCGCTGATCGCCCTTCTCGAAGAGGATACCGATCAGGTTGACGACGCGGCGCGAGCCTTCGACGAACGGTGCCAGGTCGTCGAGCTTGGTGACGTCGCCGCGCTCCAGCGTGATCTGGCCGACCTCGCCCATCGGCTTGAGGTGGATCGCCTTGTGCGGGTAGCGGCAGATCACGCGCACCCGCGCCCCCGCGTTGGCGAGACGGCGCACGACATAGCGGCCCAGAAACCCCGAGCCCCCGAACACGGTGACGACGTCGTTGCGCATGGTGGTCTCCCGGCGGTGGGCGCGACGGCGCGAGCCTTATAGGCAGGCCAACCGCGCCCTCCAAGGGTGGTTCCGTGCACCGCACCCGCGGCGAGGGCGGAGCGCGGATCGGTTGACGCGACGCGCGCGCGGGCTTAGGGCGAGCGCGAGCTGCGGCCCAGGTGGCGGAATTGGTAGACGCGCAGGTTTCAGGTACCTGTCCTCGCAAGGGGGTGGAGGTTCGAGTCCTCTCCTGGGCACCAGTCCCGGCCGCGGCCCGAGCCGTGATCCCGGCCCCGGTGACGTCGGCGTGAGCGAGTCGGCGCCGATCGTCCATCTCCATCGCGGCGACCTTCCCGGGGAGGTCGAGCTCGGACCCGTGGTGGCCGTCGACACCGAGGCCATGGGCCTGGTCCACGGCCGCGACCGCCTCTGCCTCGTCCAGCTCTCCGGCGGCGACGGCGTCTGCCATCTGGTTCAGATCGCCAAGGACCAACGCAGCGCCCCGCGCCTCGCGGCGATGCTGGAGGATCCGGCGACCCTCAAGCTGTTTCACTTCGCCCGCTTCGACGTCGCGCTGATGCGCCACGACCTGGGCGCCAAAACGGCTCCGCTCTACTGCACCAAGATCGCCTCCAAGCTGGTGCGGACCTACACGGACCGCCACGGTCTGCGCGATCTCTGCCGCGAGCTGCTGGGGATCGACGTCCAGAAGGGCCAGCAGAGCTCGGACTGGGGCGCCGAGGAACTCAGCGAGGCCCAACGCCACTACGCCGCCAGCGACGTGCTCCATCTGCACGCCTTGAAGGCGCGGCTCGACGCCATGCTGGTGCGCGAAGGCCGCAGCGCGCTGGCCGCGGCGTGCTTCGGCTTCGTGGCCACGCGGGCCGAGCTCGACCTCGCGGGCTGGGCGGACGTCGACATTTTCGCACATTGAGTTTCCGCAATCGGAGGCTCGGCTCGCGTTGACCGAGCGTACCGGGTGCCCCATAGTGCGCTCCGGCGTGGCACGAGCTTTGCTGACGGATCTGCCATGAACCGCCGCACGCGTTCGCACCGGCGGCCCGACGTTTTCGAAGGAACCGCATGAGCACCGCCGCTTCGCCCGCGAGCGCGACCGACACGAGCGAGACCCTCGGCTTCGCGAGCGCCGGCCATGTCCGCATGGGCCGCCGCGTCTTCGAGCTGGAGGCGGCGGCGCTCCACACCTGCGCCGCGAGCCTCGATCACGCCTTCGCCGAAGCCTGCAAGCGCATCCTCGCCACCCAGGGCCGGGTGGTGACCACGGGCATGGGCAAGAGCGGGCACGTCGCCCGCAAGATCGCGGCGACGCTCGCCTCCACCGGCACGCCCGCCTTCTACGTCCACCCCAGCGAGGCCAGCCACGGCGATCTCGGCATGCTCGCCCGCGGCGACGTCGTCCTCGCCCTCTCCAACAGCGGCGAGACCCCGGAACTCGGCGACCTCATCACCTACACCCGGCGCTTCTCGCTGCCGCTGATCGGTCTCGTCGGCCGCGCCCCCAGCACCCTCGCCGATCAGGCCGAGGTGGCGCTGGTGCTGCCGCGGTTGGAGGAGGCCTGCCCGATGGGGCTCGCGCCCACCACCTCGACCACCGCGATGATGGCCATGGGCGACGCGCTCGCCGGCGCGGTGTTGGCGGCCAAGGGCTTCGATCACGACGATTTCGCGGTGTTCCACCCCGGCGGCAAGCTGGGTGCCCGGCTGGTGCGGGTGCGCGACGTCATGCACGCCGGCGCGGCGATGCCGCTCATCGCCCCGGAGCGGCCGATGAGCGAGGCCATCGTCGAGATGACCGCCAAGCGACTGGGCTGCGTCGGGGTGGTCGAAGCCGGCCGCCTGGTCGGGATCGTCACCGACGGCGATCTGCGCCGCCATCTCGGCCAAGAGGCCTTTCTGGCGCGGCCGGTGGGCGAGGTGATGACCGGCACGCCGCGCACCATCACCGCCGACGCCCTCGCCGCCGAGGCGGTGGCGCAGATGACGGAGGGCGAGCCCCACGTCACCCAGCTCTTCGTCGTCGCCCGCGGGGACGACGCCGCCCCCGTCGGCGTCGTCCATCTCCACGACTGCCTGCACGCGGGCGTGGCCTGATGCGGCCCCCTGGGCGCTACAGCCGCTTCGTGCGGGCGATGAGGATCGCCCTACCGGTCGGGGCGGTGGCGCTCCTGGCGGTGCTGCTGGCGTGGCCGCGCCTGCACGGTCCGGAGGGCGACGTCGTCACCCCGACCGCCGACGGCGTCGATCTCGAACGCGACGGGCGGGTGCGGTTGGACCATCCCCGCTATGTCGGTGAGGGCGCCGACACGCCCGGGTTCACCGTCGAGGCCGAGGCCGCGCGGGTCGACCCGACCGCGCCGCGGCGCATCGAGTTGGAGCGGATGCACGCGGAGTTGCCGGCCCGCGGCGGTCGCGACATCGCGGTCGAAGCCGGGCACGCCGTCTACGACCGCGAGCGCGCCGTCCTCGACCTGGACGGCGGTATCGAGGTCGTCACCGACGACGGCTACCGCCTGCAGACGGAGGCCGCGGAGATCGAGATCGAGGCCGGTCGCCTCAGGACACACGCGCCGGTCGCGGGCGACGGGCCCGCCGGCGTGCTCGCCGCCGACCGGCTCGAGGTGACCGATCGCGGCGACGTCCTGCGGTTCACCGGCAATGTCCGGCTGCGTCTGTACGGCCCGGACGGCGAGCGCGGTGACGCGCCGGGAGCCGGGTCGTGAGTGCGCGGCCGATCGCGGCGCTCGCCCTGCTGGTCCCGGCGGCGGCATGGGCGCAGCCGGCCGGCTTCGCCGGTCACGACACCTCCGCGCCGATCGAGATCACGGCCGACCGGCTCGAGGTCCGCCAGCGTGAAAACGTCGCCACCTTCACCGGCGACGTCGACGCCGTGCAGGGTGACCTCACCTTGAGTGCGCGCAGCCTCGACGTCTTCTACGGCGAAGAGGGCGCCGGCGACGACACCGACGCCGACGCCGGCGGAGCGGGTCTAGGGGAGATCCGGCGCGCCGTCGCCCGCGGCGACGTGGTGGTGAGCTCGCCGCGCGAGATCGCCCGCGGCTCCGAAGGCGTCTACGACGTCGCCGCCGGGCGGATCACGCTCACCGGTGACGTCGTGCTCACCCGCGACGACAACGTGCTGCGCGGCAACCGGCTCGCGATCGACCTCGCGAGCGGGGTGTCGCGGCTGCAGGCCGCCGGCGAGGACGGCCGGGTGCGCGCCCGCTTCGCCCCGACGGAGCCCGCTCGATGAATGCCGCCAACGCCGCCCGCGTCCTGCCGCTTCGCCCGACGCCGCAGGCGAGCCCCGACGCCGCCGCCTTCGCCGCGCACCATCTCGGCAAGAGCTTTCGGGGCCGACAGGTGTTGCGGGACGTCAGCCTGCACGTCGCCCCCGGCGAGGCCGTCGGGCTGCTCGGTCCCAACGGCGCCGGCAAGACGACCTGCTTCTACGTCATGATGGGGCTGATCCGGGCCGACCGCGGCAGCGTCGAGCTCGAGGGCGTCGACGTCACCCGCTTGCCGATGTACCGCCGGGCGCGGCGCGGCGTCGGCTATCTGCCGCAGGAGGCCTCGATCTTCCGCGGCCTCGACGTCGAGCGCAACCTGCGCGCGGTGCTCGAGGTGACCGAAAGCGACGCCGCCGAGCGCGAGGCGGCGCTCGAGCGCCTGCTCTCGGAGTTCTCGCTCAGCCATCTGCGCCGGGCTGCGGCGACCTCGCTCTCCGGCGGCGAACGCCGGCGCGTGGAGATCGCCCGGGCGCTCGCCGCCAAGCCGCGCTTCATGCTGCTGGACGAGCCGCTCGCCGGCATCGATCCGATCAACGTCGCCGAGATCCGCGGCTTGGTGGCGCATCTCAAGGACCGCGGCATCGGGGTGTTGATCACCGACCACAACGTCCGCGATACGCTCGGGATCAGCGATCGCGCGTACATCCTGCACGACGGTCAGGTGCTGAAGGAGGGCACGCCGGCGGAGATCGTCCGCGATGCCGACGTTCGGCGCGTTTACCTCGGCGAAGGTTTTCAAGTTTAAACCACGTCCATGAGCCTCGGTCTCCGCCTCGACGTCAAGCAGAGCCAGCAGCTGGTGATGACGCCCCAGCTGCAGCAGGCGATCAAGCTCCTCCAGATGACCAACCTCGAAGTCGGCGGCTACGTCGACCAGGAACTCGCCGAGAACCCATTCCTCGACGGTGACCGCGGCTCCGAGGCCGGCGCCGACGGGGTCGAGGCGGCGGTCGGCACCGGCGAGGCGCCGCTCGACGAGCGTTGGGACGGCGGCTGGCACCAGCCCGAGGGCCCGCCCGCCAGCGACCAGCTCGTCCAGGTGGGCGGTGGCCGCCAGGCCGGCTTCGACGACGAGCTCCCCGACCTCGAACAGCGCTTCGCCGAACCCAAGAGCCTGCACGACCATCTGATCGAGCAGCTCCATCTCGCGGTCGACGATCCGAGCGAGCGCGTCGTCGGCTTCCATTTGATCGAGACCGTCGACGAGGCCGGCTATTGCCGCGCCGACCTGGCCGAGACCGCCGCCCGGCTCGGCGTCGAGCGCACGCGGGTCGAACGGGTGCTGGCGGAGCTCCAGCGCTTCGACCCGACCGGGGTCGGGGCGCGCGATCTCGCCGAATGCCTCGCGCTGCAGCTGCGCGAACGCGACCGCCTCGATCCGGCGATGGCGCGCTTGCTCGCGCATCTCGACCGCCTCGCCAAGGGCGACCGCAAGAGCCTGGTGCGCCTGTGCGGCGTCGACGAGGACGATCTCGCCGACATGATCCACGAGATCCGCGCCCTCGACCCGCGGCCGGGGCTGGCCTTCGCGCCGCCGCCCGAGGCCGGCGCCGTGCCGGATCTGTGGGTGACCCCCAACCGCGGCGGCTGGCGGGTCGAGCTCAACACCGCGACGCTGCCGCGGGTGCTGGTCGACGTCGACTACTACACCCAGGTCGCGGGGCCGGGTCTGGATCCGAGCGTGCGGCAGTACTTCGCCGAGCGTTTCCAGGCGGCCAACTGGCTGGTGAAGGCGCTGGACCAGCGCGCCCGCACCATCCTCAAGGTGGCCGAGTACGTGGTCGAGGAGCAGAAGGCCTTTCTGGAGTCCGGCGTCAGCGCGCTCAAGCCGATGGTGCTGCGCCAGGTCGCCGAGGGCACGGCGCTGCACGAGAGCACGGTCAGCCGCGCCACCGCCGGCAAGCTGGTGGCCACGCCCTCGGGCGTGGTGCCGTTCAAGTACTTCTTCTCCAACGCGGTCGGCGGCGAGGACGGCGGCGAGGCCCACGCCGCCGAGGCCATCCGGCAGGAGATCAAGGCGCTGGTCGACCGCGAGACCGCCGACGCCGTCCTCTCCGACGACCAGATCGTGAAATCGCTGAAGGACAAGGGTATGGCGCTGGCGCGGCGCACCGTCGCCAAATACCGCGAGAGCCTCGGCATCCCCTCCTCGGTGGCGCGCCGGCGCGCCAAGGCGATGTCGGGGTGAGGGCTCTCAAAGCGCGCCCGTGCGTCGCACGAGATCCTGCAGTCGGCGGCGATAGCGCGCCGGCGAAACCTCGACCCGCCGGTTGAACAGGCGCCGAAAGGCGGCCGGATCGGCGTAGCCCACCTCCGCGGCGACCGCCTCGACCGGGACCTCCTCGCGCTCGAGCAACTGCTTGGCCTCCTCGATCCGAAGCGCCAGGGCGTAATCGACCGGGGCGTAGCCCGTGGCGGCGCGGAACCGGCGCTTGAACGTGCGCTCGGCGAGCCCCGACAGCCGGACCATCGCGCCCACGGGGTGCGGCTCGGCGTAGTGCTCGGCGAGCCAGCGCTGGGCGCGGGCGACGACCGCGTCGTCGTGGCGCCGCGCCCGGCCCATCGCCGCGAACGGCAGTTGACCCTCGCTGCGGTCGCCGAGGACGAAGAGCTTGGCGATCCGCACCGCCTCCGCGTTGCCGACGAAGCGGGCGATCAGGTGCAGCGCCAACTCCTCCCAGGAGGCGACGCCGCCCGCGGTGACGATGCGGTGCTCGGGGCCGGCGGGGCAGAGGATGCGGGCCGGGTGGAGGCGGACCGCCGGATAGTGCCGCGCGAACAGGTCGTGCACGCTCCAGTGCGTCGTGGCCTCGCGGCCCTCCAGCAGCCCGGCCTCGGCGAGGAACACCGAGCCGGTGCAGACCGAGCACACCACCGCGCCCTCGGCGCGGCGACGGCGCACCCAGGCCGCCTCCGCCGGCCAGCGGCCGCGGAGACCGGTCTCCGGCGTCATCGCCAGATCGGTGACGACGACCACCTCGCTCGCCGGCACCGCGTCGAGCGTCGCCTGCGGGATGATCGGCACGCCCACGGGCGACGACCACGGCACGCTCGGCGCCGCCACGATCGCCGGCGCCATCCGTCGGCCGCCACCGTGTTCGCCCCTGAGACACCCCGTGTCCACCCCTTTTGGTTCAGGCGACTTTGAGGGCGGCCTGATGCTTGGCGGGATCGTAGGGTTGGCGGTCGTGCCAAGCGCGCCAG
>JAAAPF010000214.1 GCA_009908425.1 Alphaproteobacteria bacterium | reverse complement strand
GCGGCTCGAGACCGCCCCCGCGCCGGCCCCGAAGCACGTTGCGCCAGAGCGCGAAGCTGTCGCGCCACAGCTTGGCCTGCGCCTCGACGACGCGGCGCGGATCGGCGACGAGACCGAGCCGGAACTCGGCGAAGCTGCGGTTCGGCTCGTCGGGCGGCGCCATCGTGAAGGTCTGCCCGGCGAGCTCGTCCAGGCGGTGGAGAAAGCTGCGCCCGAGAAAGGCGGTGGTGCGGGCGCCGAGCGTCGTCGGGTCGGCGGGAAGCGTGGGGGAATCGGCGGTCAAGCGCAGGCCTCCAGTACGGGGCCGGATAAAACCACCGCGGAAAAAGCCACAAGGGGCACTTTTTGCGACGGCGAAGCGGCGGCGCCGCCAGGTCACGCCGCGACCGCGGTGCCGGCGTGGGCGACCCGATCGCGCCCGCCGGTCTTGGCGCGATAGAGCGCCTGGTCGGCGGCCCGCAGCGCGGTGGCCAGGTCGAGCGCCGTCGCCACCGGCGCGATGCCGAAGCTCGCCCGCACCACCAGACCCCGCGCGCCCGCCGGGGCGGGGACCCGGCGCAGGGCGCGGCGCATGCGTTCGGCGCGGCGCTCGGCCTCGTCGGCGTCGCCGGGGACCAGCGCGGCGAACTCCTCGCCGCCGATGCGCCCGAACCAGGCGTCGTCGCCGGCGCCGGCGTGCAGCTGGGTCGCCGCGGCGTGCAGGACGTCGTCGCCGACGCCGTGGCCGAAGCGGTCGTTGATCGCTTTGAAGTGGTCGAGGTCGACCAGAACCACCGTCGCCGGCCCCGGCCGCTGCAGGCGTCGGCGGGCGCCGGCGAGCCAAGCCCGGCGATTGGCGACGCCGGTGAGCGAATCGCGCTCGCTGAGGTGGGCGAGACCCCGCAGCGCGACGCCGAGTTGCGCCACCGCGGCGAGCGCCAGGGCCAGGATCTGCGGGTGCCCGCTGGTGGAGGTCGCCGGCTCGGCGACGATCATCGTCGCGCCCACCAGCACCACGAGCGCGGTGTGGGTCTGGGCCGCCGGCGCCAGGCGGGCGATGAGCAGGAGCGCCAGCATCGGGCCGTAGCTGGCGACCGCGACGCCGCCGGCCATCTGGCTCAGTTCGGGGGTGCGGATCAGGACGACGACGCCGAAGGCGGCGACGAGGAGCAGCCCCACCGTCGCCGGCCGCGGCCGGACCGGGGCGGGATCGTCGTCGCGGACGACGGCGCCGGGGCCCAACAGCCGGTGCAGCACCGGAGCGAGGGACAGGGCGAAGAACGAAGCGGTGGTGGCGATACCGACCAGATCGCCGGTGAACCAGGGCAGGAACAGCGCCACGGCGCCGCCGGGCGCGACCCCGCCGGCGGCGACGACCACCGCCACGCCGAGTGCGGCCGAGCCCGCCGCCGCCAGCGGCCAGACCGCGAGCATGGTGAGCGCCGGCGTGGCATCGGTGACGAAGCGCATGGCGGCGATCCGACGCAGGAACACCGCGGCGAGCACCAGGGGCAAGGCGTGGGCGCCGGCCTGGGCGACGATGAGCAACGCCTGCGCCGCCGGTTCGGCCAGCACCGCCGTCCAGTCGCGCGCCAAGGCGGTGCCGACCAGCACGGCGCCCGCGAGCACCGGCCATTGCGCCCGTCGCAGCACCAGCGCCAGCGCGAAGGTGAGCCCGGCCGGCGGGTACCACAGGCTCGCGTGATGAAGCACGCCCACGACGTCGGCGAGCCGCCAGAGCAGAAACCAGAGCCCGCCCAACGCGACCGCGGTCGCGATGCGCCGACGTCCGACCCTCGAGAACAATCGCACGGCCGCAGCCTCGCCAAGTAATTTCGGCGTCGCCCCGGGGATGACGCCGACGCGATAATCTTTACGACTTATACACCGTCCACGTTCGCGGTTCCACCCTGGCGTGAAGCGCTCGGGTACGGCTCCCGCGTTCGCGCGAGATGGCCGGCAACCGGCGCGGCGTGGTTGACGTCCGCCGTCCATCTCGCCAAGCCGGGGCTCGCGCCGCGCCGGGACCCGAGACGCCATGAACCACGCCCCGCCCGAACCGCCGCAGGCCGCCCGCCGGCCGAGCCGGCGCGAGGTCTTCGCGACCACCCTGGTCGACGACTACGCTTGGCTGCGCGATCCGGGCTATCCCGAGGTCACCGATCCGGACGTCCTGGCCTATCTGGAGGCCGAGAACGCCTACGCCGACGCCGTTCTCGCGCCCCGCCGCGACCTGGAGGCGGCGCTGTTCGCCGAGCTAAAGGGCCGCCTCAAGGACGACGACGCCGGCGTGCCCACCCCGCACGGGCCGTATCTCTACGGCTGGCGCTTCGAGCCCGGTGCCCAGTACCGCCAGTGGTACCGGCGCCCGCGCGACGGCGGGGGCGGCGACGAGGTCTTCCTCGACGAGCCCCGCCTCGCCGAGGGGGCGGCCTATTTCGATCTCCGGACCCTCCAGCCGTCGCCCGATCACGGCCTCGTCGCCTACGCCACCGACCGCGACGGCAGCGAGCGCTACGTCGTCGAGGTGCTGGAGCCGGCGACCGGGCGTGCCCTGGACGACCGCGTCGCCAACACCTCGGGAACGCCGGTCTGGGCGGACGACCGCACCTTCTTCTATTGCGAGCTCAACGAGCAGCTGCGGCCGTTTCGGGTCCGCCGCCACGCCCTCGGCACCGACCCGGCGGACGACCCGATCGTCTTCGAGGAGGCCGATCCGGGCTTCTTCGTCGCGGTGGCGAAGACGCTCACCGACGACTTCGTGCTGATCGCCACGGGCGACCACGTCACCTCCGAGATCCACCTGATCCCCGCCGCCGAGCCGACGGCGGCGCCGCGCGTGGTGGCACCCCGCCGCGCCGGCCACGAGTACAGCGTGGCCCAGCGCGGCGATCGGTTCCTGATCACCACCAACGACCGCCACCGCAATTTCCGCCTCGTCGAGGCGCCGGTGGCGGCACCCGAGGAGGCCGAGTGGCGCGAGCTGATGGCCGGCTCCGAGGCGGTCTACCTCCTGGGGGTCGTCGGCTTTCGCGACTTCGTGGTGATCGCCACGCGCGAGCGCGGGCTGGTTCAGATCCGCCTGCACTACGACGACGGCCGCGTGGTCGCGGTGCCCTGGCCGGAGCCGACCTACGCCGCCGGGCTCGCCAACAACCTCGAATACGCCACCGACCGCGTGCGGCTGCGCTACAGCTCGATGGTGACGCCGGCGTCGGTGATCGACTTCCACCCCGACGACGGGCGGATGGAGACGCTCAAGGTCCAGGAGATCCCGTCGGGCTACGACCCGACGCGCTATCGCACCGAACGGCTGGAGGCGACCGCGGCGGACGGCGTGCGGGTGCCGATCTCCCTGGTGTACCCGGTCGACTTCCCCCGCGACGGCTCCGGGCCGCTGCTGCTCACCGGCTACGGCTCCTACGGCATGGGGCTGGATCCGGGCTTTTCGACGGCGCGGCTGTCGCTCCTGGACCGCGGCTTCGCGGTCGCCATCGCCCATGTCCGCGGCGGCGACGAGCTCGGCCGCGGCTGGTACGAGGACGGCAAGCTCGCGAAGAAGCCCAACACCTTTTCGGACTTCATCGCCTGCGCCGAGCACCTCGTCGCCGACGGCTGGACCTCGGCCGGCCGCATCGCGATCGAGGGCGGCTCGGCGGGCGGCATGCTGGTGGGCGCCGTGCTCAACCAGCGCCCCGACCTCTGGGGCTGCGCGCTGGCGCTGGTGCCCTTCGTCGACGTGCTCAACACGATGATGGACGCGAGCCTGCCGCTGACCCCGATCGAGTGGCCGGAATGGGGCAACCCGCTGGAGGACGCGGCGGCGTTTGGCACCATCCTCGCCTACAGCCCCTACGACAACGTCACCGCCCGGGCCTACCCGCCGCTGTTCGTGCGCGCCGGCATCGCCGATCCGCGCGTGACCTACTGGGAGCCGGCGAAATGGGTGGCGAAGCTCCGCGCCACCAAGACCGACGCCAACCCGCTGGTGCTGCGCACCAACATGGACGCCGGTCATTTCGGCGCGTCGGGGCGTTACGACGAGCTGAAGGAGCGCGCCGAGGAGTTCGCGTTCCTGCTCGGGTGCTTCGGGCGCGATGCCTGAACCCGACCCGCCCTCGGTCGACCTCGTCGAGGTCGTCGCCTCCAAGCGCTCGGCGCATCACGCCTTCATCAATTGGTTCTGCAACCACGCCCCGCGCCCGCTGGTCTATTTCAACAACGTCTGGCCGACCTCGCGGCCGCGCCTTCGACACGCGCGCGTCGCCCACGCCGACCTGACGACGACCGACGCGGCGTTGAAGCGCTCGCCGCTCGAGCTGCTCACGACCTTTCCGCTTCTCACCGTGCTCAATTTCGAGGGGCGTCTGCCCCTCAACATCGACCGCTGGAACCGCGAATTTCTGGCGCCGCGGACCACCAAGAGGGTTCGACAGATCGTGTTCCTGCGCGATCCGGTCAACACGGCGGCGTCGTTGGCGTGGCGGACCAAAACCCACGACTACGTCGACCTGTTTCGCTTCTTTCATCAGATCCACGGCATCGAGGCGCTGTTGACGACGGCGCTGGACGCGCCGGCGGCGGTGGACGAGGTGGTGCCGTTGTGGCGCTGGCAGGAGGACGACGGGTTCCGCCGCGACCTCGCGGGCCGCTGGCGCTTGCGCGACGCGGCGCTGCCCGAGGACGTCTCGCGCTTCGGCGGCGGCAGCTCCTTCGGCGACACCGCCTTCGCCGGCGACGATCGGCGCCGGCTCTACGCCCGCTGGCGGCAGGCGTTGCACTCGCCCCTGTTCCTCGCACCCTTCACCGACGATCGGTTCTGCGCGCTGACCCGGGCCTATATCGACGCCTTGGGTCACGGCGCCGACGTCGCGCTCGCCGACCTCGACACGGTGGTGCGGGCGGCGCGCGGCTCGGAGCGTGCGGCGCGGTGGAAGCGGCGGTTCCTCGACGGCCTGCGCGCGGGCCGGGCGCTGCTGGTGGAACTCGAACGCTCGCCGAGCCGGCCCTACCGCGAGTATCTGCGGGCGCGCCTGCGGCTGCGGCTGGCGCGCGGCTGACCGCCCGCCGTTCGCGGCCGGCCGGCGGGCGGAGCCTTACGCCGCCCGCAGCGCCGCCGGCACGCCGGCGTCGAGGGCGCGGTCGAGGTCGTCGGCGAGGTCCTCGGGGTCCTCGAGCCCGACCGAGAGCCGCAACAGGTCGGCGCCGATCCCGAGCTCGGTGCGTTCGGCCTCGGGGAGACGGGAATGCGTCGTCGTCGCCGGGTGGGTGACGAGCGAGCGGGTATCGCCGAGGTTGTTGGAGAGCTTGACCAGCCGCAGCGCGTTCATCACCGCGAAGGCCTCGCTACGGCCGCCGTGCACCCGAAACGCCACCAGGTTGCCGCCCGCCGCCATCTGGCGTCGAGCCAGGTCGTGCTGCGGGAACGAGGGCGATCCCGGGTAGAGCACCTCCTTCACCGCCGGGTGGCGCTCCAAAAAGGCGGCGACGCGCTCGGCTCCCGCGACGTGCTCGCGCACCCGCAGCTCCAGCGTCTCCAGGCCCTTGGAGAGCACCCAGGCGTTGAACGGGCTCAGGCTCGGCCCGGTGTTCTTGAGGAAGGGCTGCAGGACGTGCTTGCGGGTGGCGGCGTCGGCGAGGACGACGCCGCCGAGACAGCGGCCCTGGCCGTCGATGTGCTTGGTGGCGGAATACACCACCATATCGGCGCCGAGGGCGAGCGGCTTTTGCAGCACCGGTGTGGCGAAGACGTTGTCGACGACGACCTTGGCGCCGGCGCGGTGGGCGAGCGCGCTCACCGCCTCGATGTCGACCAGCTCCAGCGTCGGGTTGGCCGGGGTCTCGAAGAAGACCAGTCGGGTCGGCTCGGCGAGCGCGCGCGCCCAGGCGTCGAGGTCGGTGCCGTCGACCAGGACCACTTCGACCCCGAAGCGCGGCAGGAGTTCGGTCACGATCCAATGACACGAGCCGAACAGCAGCCGTGCCGAGACGACCCGGTCCCCGGCCTCGAGTTGGCTCATCAAGGCGGCGTGGACCGCGGCCATGCCGGTGGCCGTGGCGGCGGCGTCCTCGGCCCCCTCCAGCAGCGCCATCCGCCGCTCGAAGGCGTCGACGGTGGGGTTGGCGACCCGGCTGTACTGGTAGCCGGGATCGCGCTCGGCGAAGCGCGCCTCGGCGTCTTCGGCGCGCTCGTAGACGAAGCCCGAGGTCAAGAACAGCGCCTCGGAGGTCTCGCCGAGCGGTGTCCGCTCGGCGCCGTCGTGGATCATGCGCGTGCGCATGCGCCAGCCGTCCGTCATCCCACGTCCTCGATGCCTCCTGTCGCCCGCCGCGGCAACATCGGCGGTTCGACGCGCCGCCGCAAGGCCCGGCGCAACGCCTGCGCCCTCTCGGCTGTTGTAGGGCAAAGCGGCGAAGGAATGCGCGATGCAGCAGGAACCGGAAATCACCTTCAAGAACACGGACGTGTCGCCGGCGCTCGAGGGGCGCATCCGCGACCGCATCGGCCGGCTGGAGCGCTTCCACCACGGCATCATCGGTTGCCGGGTGGTGGTCGAGGAGGGCCACAAGGCGCCGGCGAGTGCCAAGAACCCGTTGGCGTTGACGCTGGAGGTGCAGATCCCCGGGCAGCTGTTGGCCAGCCACGGCGAGGAGGAGATCCGCGAGGTCAAGGACAACACCGGCAACCTCGTCACCCGGGTCTTCGACGCCATGGAGCACCAACTCGACGCCGCGGTCGCGCGGACCAAGCGACAGGTGAAAGCGCACACGGCCGACCACGAGATCGGCAGTATCAGCCGGCTGTTCCCGCACCAGGGCTACGGCTTCGTCCAGGTGGGCGAGGGTATCGAGCTCTACTTCACCGAGAACGTGCTGCACGGCCTGGCGATGCGCGAGCTCGAGGAGGGCACGCGGGTGATCGTCAGCCGCGCCCACGAGGACGGCCCGATGGGCCCGATGGCCAACGCCGTCCGCCGCCTCGGCGAAAGCGACCGCATGCCGTTTTGAGCGGTCTTACGGCGAGACGGCGTCGAGCACGCCGGTGAGCACCGCCCGCACGCCCGTCTCGCCGCCCAGGATCAGGATCGCCGCCACGACGAGCAGCGCCACGGCGACCGTCACCGCGACCCCGTCGGCGACGTTGGCGGTAAACCGTTCGAGACGGCCACTCTCATGATGGGCGAGGACGACCTCGACGGCCGCGCCGGCGCGCCGCCGAGCGCGGGCGATCGTTCAGGTAAGGACGTGGTCCGCCCACGCCGGCTGGTCGTGGCCGAAGGCGCCGATCGCGATGTGGGCGGTGATGGGACTGTCGTCGCGGCGGTCGACCTCGGCGACGAAGACGCGGATGAGGTCGAGCGGCTCCTGGAAGCTCGGCTCAGCGCTCGTGCGGGCGGGCGGCGGCGCGATCCAGCGCCGCGTTGATCTTTTGCCGCGAAGTTCGAAGGACGATCCGGTGCGTGTCGTCGAAGACGACGACGTCGCGGCGGCGCGTCGACGACCGGCGGGTGCGGGCGCCGCGCCCACACCCGCCGGTCGCGTCGCTTCAGGCGCTGCCGACCCCAGGGCTCTTGGCGAGCAGGTCGCGCAGCACGTAGTGCAGGATGCCGCCGTGGCGGTAGTAGTCGACCTCGTCGACCGTATCGAGCCGCGACAGGATCTCGATCTCCTTCACGCTGCCGTCGGCCCGGGTGATCTTGCAGCCGAGGCTCATGCGCGGCTCGAGCTTCTGCTCGAGGCCGGTGATGTCGACCACCTCGGAGCCGTCGAGGCCGAGCGACTGCCAGGTCTCGCCGTTCGTGAAGTTGCAGGGGAGGACGCCCATGCCGACGAGGTTCGAGCGGTGGATGCGCTCGAAGCTCTCGGTGATCACGGCCCTCACGCCCAACAGGTTGGTGCCCTTGGCCGCCCAGTCGCGCGAGGAGCCGGTGCCGTACTCCTTGCCGCCGAAGATCACCAGCGGTAGGCCGCGCTTTTGGTACTCCATGGCGGCGTCGTAGATCGACATGACCTCGCCGTCCGGCATGAGCTTGGTCCAGCCGCCCTCCTTACCGTCCGCCATCTGGTTCTTCAGGCGAATGTTGGCGAAGGTGCCGCGCATCATGACCTCGTGGTTGCCGCGCCGCGAGCCGTAGGAATTGAAGTCCTTGGGCTGCACCTGATAGCTCATCAGGTACTCGGCGGCCGGGCTCGACTTGGCGATCGAGCCCGCCGGGCTGATGTGGTCGGTGGTGATGCTGTCGCCGAAGAGGCCGAGAACGCGCGCGCCCTTGATGTCCGAGACGGTCTCGGGGGCGGTCGGCGACATGTTCTCGAAATAGGGCGGCAGCCGGACATAGGTGCTGTCGGGATCCCAGTCGTAGGTCATGCCGGCGGCGTCGCCGGCGATCGCCGCCCAGCGCTCGTCGCCGGTGAAGACGTCCTTGTAGGACTCCACGAACATGCCCGGCTGGACGCACGCCTGCACCACCTCGTCGACCTCGTGCGGGTCGGGCCACACGTCCTTGAGGTAGACCGGGCCGTCCTTCCCTTGGCCCAACGGCTCGGTCCAGATGTCCTTCTGCATCGAGCCCAGAAGGGCGTAGGCCACGACCAGCGGCGGCGAGCCGAGGTAGTTCGCCTTGACCTGCGGGTGGACGCGGCCCTCGAAGTTGCGGTTGCCCGACAGCACCGAGGTTACCACCAGCTTGCCGTCGTCGACGGCCTTGGCGATGGGGTCGGGCAGCGGGCCGGAATTGCCGATGCAGGTGGTGCAGCCGTAGCCCACCAGCTCGAAGCCGATGGCGTCGAGGTGCTCGGTGAGGCCGGCCTTGTCGAGGTAGTCGGTCACCACCTTGGAGCCCGGCGCCAGCGAGGTCTTCACCCACGGCTTGGGCTTGACGCCGAGTTCGTGGGCCTTCTTGGCGACCAGGCCGGCGGCGACCATGACGCCCGGGTTCGAGGTGTTGGTGCAGGAGGTGATCGCCGAGATCACGACGTCGCCGTGGCGCAGCTCCAGATCGGTGCCTTCGATCGGCGCGGTCGCGTCCAAGGGCGTGTCGCCGGCGAGTTGCGGCAGCACCTGCTTGAACTCCGTCGCCGCGTCGGTGACGGCGACGCGGTCCTGCGGCCGCTTCGGGCCCGCCAGCGAGGGCACGACGTCGCCCAGATCGAGCTCGAGGGTGTCGGAGAACAGCGGGTCCGGGGTGTGGTCGTGCCGCCACAGACCCTGCTCCTTGGCGTAGGCCTCGACCAGCGCGATGCGCTCGGGCTTGCGGCCGGTGAGCTCGAGGTAGTCGAGCGTCACCTGATCGATCGGGAAGAAGCCGCAGGTGGCGCCGTATTCGGGCGCCATGTTGCCGATGGTGGCGCGGTCGGCGAGCGGCAGGTTGGAGAGGCCCGGGCCGTAGAACTCGACGAACTTGCCGACGACGCCCTTGCGCCGCAGCATCTGGGTGACGGTGAGCACCAGATCGGTGGCGGTCGCCCCCTCCGGAAGCGCGCCGGTGAGCTTGAAGCCGACGACCTCGGGGATCAGCATCGAGACGGGCTGACCGAGCATCGCCGCCTCGGCCTCGATGCCGCCGACGCCCCAGCCGAGCACGGCGAGGCCGTTGATCATCGTGGTGTGGCTGTCGGTGCCCACCAGCGTGTCCGGATAGGCGACGCTGGTGTTGCCGTCCCGACCGGTCCAGACGACCTGGCCGAGGTATTCCAGGTTGACCTGATGGCAGATGCCGGTGCCCGGCGGCACCACGCGGAAATTGTCGAAGGCCTCGCTGCCCCAGCGCAGAAAGGCGTAGCGCTCGGCGTTGCGCTCGTACTCGCGCTCGACGTTGGTCTTGAAGGCGTCGTGGCTGCCGAAGGCGTCGACCATGACCGAGTGGTCGATGACGAGGTCGACCGGGTTCAGCGGGTTGATGAGCTTGGGATCGCCGCCGAGGTCGAGCATCGCCTGGCGCATGGCGGCGAGGTCGACCACCGCCGGCACGCCGGTGAAGTCCTGCATCAACACCCGCGCCGGGCGGTAGGCGATCTCGGTGTCGGAGCGCTGCCGGTCGACCCAGCGCGCCATCGCTTGGACGTGGTCGGTGGTCACGCTGCGCCCGTCCTCGTAGCGCAGCAGGTTCTCCAACAGCACCCGGAGGGAAAACGGCAGCCGGTCGACGGCGCCGATCTGCTTTTCGGCCTCGGGCAGGGAGAAGTAGTCGTAGGCCAGGTCGCCGACGTTCAGCGTTCGGCGCACACCCAGCGTATCGGAACCCGTGATCGCCACGATGCTCTCCTTGCTTGGTGAGGCCGGCCGACGCCGGTGCGCCGCGCGACGGTCGGCGGTGGTCCTCGCTCAGTCGTCTCCCGCTTCGGCGGCGAGACGCAGGTTGGTGATGCGGCGTTCGGTGATCTCGGCGCGGACCCGCAGGATCACCACGGTCACGAAGTAGAGTTTAAAGGCGAGGGCGAGCGTCAACAACGGCCACAGCATCGACAGGTGCATCTGCGGGCCGTCGAACCGCATGACGGTGGCGGGCTGGTGCAGGGTGTTCCACCAGTCCACGGAGAACTTGATGATCGGGAGGTTGACCGAGCCCACCAACGCCAGGATGGCGGCGGCGCGGGCGCCGCGCTGGGGGTCGTCGAAGGCGTCGGCCAGCGCCGAGTAGCCGAGATAGAGGAAGAACAGGATCAGCATCGAGGTGAGCCGGGCGTCCCAGACCCACCAGGTGCCCCACATCGGCTTGCCCCAGATCGCGCCCGTCACCAGCGCCAGAAAGCAGAAGACGGCGCCCACCGGCGCGGCGGCGCGGCCGTAGAGGTCGGCGAGCGGGTGGCGCCAGACGATCGAGACCACCGCGGCGACCGCCAGCGTCAGATAGACGAACAGCGCCATCCACGCCGCCGGGACGTGGACGAAGATGATGCGGTAGGCGTCGCCCTGCTGGTAGTCCATCGGCGCCGTGACCAGGCCGCCGTAGAGCCCCACCGCCGTCGCCGCCAGCGTCGCGATCAACGCGTAGGGGAAGATCGCGTCGGCGAGGCGCTGAAAGCGCAGCGGGTTGGCGAAATAGTGCATGCGCTCTGTATAGGCGTCGTGTCGGTGAATGCGAGGGGGACGGCGCGCCGCACTTAGGTCGCTTGCGGCTGCCGGTCGCGCAGGACGGCGGCGACGGTGACGGCGAGGGTCGCCGCCGTCGCGGCGAGGAAGGCCGGCACCGCGGCGAGCCCCCGCAGATCGGCGAGCGCGCCGGCCGCCGCCGGCAGGGCCACCGCGCCCAGCATCGCCGCGCTCACCTGCAGACCGAACAGCCGCCGGGCGACGGCGGGCTTAAAGCGTGCCGCGGTCCGGGCCATCATCATCGGAAAGACCGGTGCCGCGGCGAGCCCCAGCAGCACCAGCGCCGGCGCGCCGCCGGCGAGCGGCAGCGCCCAGAACGCCACCGCCGCCGCCACGACGCCGGCGGTACCCACCGCGATCAACGCCTCGGTGCCGAGGCGGTCGGCGACGAAGCCGATCGCGAGCCGGCCGCCGAACAGGCTGGTCCAGTAGAGGCCGGTCCAGACGCCCGCGGCTTCGGCGGCGAGGCCGCGGGCCTCGCTCAGCACCGCGAAGGCCCACTGGCCGGCGGTGACCTCGACGCCGGTGTAGAGAAAGAACGCCGCGAGGTGCCGGCCCGCGGCGATGCCGAGGCCACCGTGCGCGGCGCCGGTCGTGCCGCTCGCCGCCGGCTGCGCGGGCGGCCACCGCGCGCGTCGCGCCCAGAAGACGGCGGCGAGCACCGCCAGCAGCGCGGCGATCGCGGCGTAGCCGCCGCGCCAGCCGGTCCCGAGCGCGAGGCCGGCGGTCATGACGAAGGGCGCCACGGCGGTGCCGAGGCCGTAGCCGGCGTGCAGCCAGTTCATGTGGCGGTGCGAGAAGCGCCGCGCGGCGTAGCCGTTGAGCCCGGCGTCGATCGCGCCGGCGCCGAGGCCCCACAGCGCCGCCGCCGCGAGCACGCCGACGAAGGCCGGTGCCGCCGCCTGGCCCGCGACCGACGCGGCCAACAGCACCGTCGCCGCGGCGGCGAGCCGACCCGGGCCCAGACGTTCCACGAGATACGCCGCAACGTTGCTCGCGGCGAGGAAGCCGAGGGCGGTGGCGGCGAGGATCAGGCCGAGCCCGCTCTGCGGCCGGGCGAAGGCGTCGCGGATGCCGGGCCAGGCGACGCCGAGGGCGGCGTCGGGCAGGCCGAGGGCGACGAAGGCGAGGACCGCGAGCGCCACCACCGCCGGGGTGGCGGCGGCGGTCATTCCAACGCCAGGCGCAGCGCGGCGGCGGTGGCGAAGGGGCCGAGGGCGAGCGCGCCCAACAGCATCGCGCCCAGGATCGACAGCTGCGCCGAGGCGCCGAGCCCCGACACCCAGCCCTCGATGGCCGAGACCCCGAAGATCAGGACCGGGATCTCGAGCGGCAGCACGATCAGCGCCAGCAAGAGGCCGCCGCGGCGGCTCTGCACCAGGAGCGCCGCGCCGATGCCGCCGATCAGGGTGAGCGTCGGGGTGCCCAGCAGCAGCACCACCGGCACCGCGGTGTAGGCTTCCGCCGGCAGGCCCAGGAGCAGGCAGATCAGCGGTGAGAACAGCACCAGCAGGAGGCCGCTGGTGAGCCAGTGCGACGCCGCCTTGACGAGCGCGACGACCTCGAAGCTGAGCCCGGAGACGCCGTAGAGGTCGAGCGTGCCGTCGCGGGCGTCCTCGGCGTAGAGGCGCTCGAGGGTGAGGGTGACGGCGAAGAGCGCCAGCACCCAGATCAGGCCGACGCCGATCCGCTCCAGGGTGGCCGGGCCCGGGCCGACGCCCAGCGGAAACAGCGAGAGGGCGAGCAGGAAGAACACCAGCCCCTGCGCCATCTCGCCGCCCGAGCGGAAGGCCAGGCGCAGTTCGTGGGCGAACAGCGCCGCCGCGGCGGTCATCGCCCGAGGTCCAACAACCCGGCGTCGGCGATGGCGATGTCGCCGTGGGTCGCGGCCAGAACGGCGCCGCCGGCGCGGCGGTGGTCGTCGATCAACGCCTCGAGGCGGCCGCGGTTGGCGGCGTCGAGCCCGACCGCCGGCTCGTCCAGGAGCCAGACCGGCTTCGCCACCGCCTCGAGCCGGGCGAGGGTGAGGCGGCGGCGCTGGCCGGAGGAGAGCTGGCGCGCCGGGGCGTCGGCGAGGCGGCCGAGCCCGAAAGCCCGCAGGCCGGCCTCGACGTCACCGCGGCCGGTGAGCGCGCTGGCGAAGGCCAGGTTCTCCTCGACGGTGAGCCCCGGCTTCAGCGGGTCGGCGTGGCCGATATAGTGGTAGCCCGGGCCGCCGTCGGCCGCGGCCGGGAGGGTGAACGTCCCGCCCGCCGGCTCCAGCAGGCCGGCGAGCACGCGCAGCAGGGACGACTTGCCGCTGCCGTTGGGGCCGCGCAGCACCAGCGCCTCGCCGGCGCGGAGTTCGAGGTCGACGTCGCGGAAGATCTCGCGGCCGACGCGGCGGCAGGCCAGCGCCGTCGCCCGGACCAGCGCCGCGGCCGCGGCCGCCTCGGCTTCAACCACGCCGGTCGTCGATCACCTCGTCGTCGTCGCCGAGGCTGCCGGGGCGGACGAGCTCGACCTCGCCGCGCAGCGAGGTCACCTCCTGCAGGCTGTCGCCCAGCGCCTCGGCGAGGCCGGCGGTGGCGGCCCCGGCTTCCGCCACGAGGCGCAGGCGGTCGTCGCCGCCGGCGTGTTCGATGACCAGGCGACCCCGGGCGAGACCGTGGGGCGCCAGGACCTCGGCGACCTGGTGCGGGTGGACGAGCAACCCGCGGACCTTGGCGGAGCGATCGGCGCGGCCGAGCCAGCCGCGCAGGCGACGGTTGGTGCGGCCGCAGGCGCTGGCGCCGGGCACGAAGGCGGAGAGATCGCCGGTGGCGAAGCGGATCAGCGGATAGTCCGGATTGAACGAGGTGACCAGCACCTCGCCGACCTCGTAGGGGCCGACCGGGTCGCCGGTGCCCGGCTTGACGATCTCGACGATCACCGCCTCGTCGACGATGAGCCCGTCGCGGGGCTCGCTCTCGTAGGCGATGAGGCCGAGATCGGCGGTGGCGTAGCACTGGAAGACCTCGACGCCGTGGCGCTCGCGGAACCGGGCGCGCTCCTCCTCGCCGAGCGCCTCGCCGGTGACCAGGGCGCGCGCGAACGGCGCCGGCCGGCCGCTCGCCGCCGCCTCGTCCAGGAGGGTGCGCAGGAACGACGGCGTGCCGGTGTAGGCGGCCGGCGCGAGCCGGGCGATCGCCTCCAGGTGGCGCGGCGTCGGGGCGGTGCCCGCCGGCACCACCGGGCAGCCGAGGGCGCGTGCGCCGGCCTCGACCATCATGCCGGCGGGGGTGAGGTGGTAGGAGAAGGCGTTGTGGATCAGCTCGCCGGTGCGAAAGCCGGCGGCGAAGAGCGCCCGCGCCAGACGCCAGTAGTCGGTGCGCACGCTTTCGGGCTCGGCGATCGGCCCGGGCGAGACGAACACGCGCGACAGCCGCGCGATCGGGGTGGCGGCGAGCCCGCCGAAGGGCGGCTCGGCGGCCTGTCTGGCGAAGAGCTCGGACTTGCGCAGCACCGGCAGCTCGGCGAGCGCCTCGGGGGTGGTGACGGTGGCGGCGTCGACACCGTCGAGATGGGCGGCCATGCCCGGCGCGTTGTCGATGGCGTGGCGGATCAGGCCGGGCAGGGCGGTGAACATCTGCGCCGCGCGCTGCTCGGGCTCGCGCACCTCCTGGCGATCGTAGAACTCGCCGCCGTTCTCGACCATCACGTCTCCCCAGTTCGACGACCCCTCGACGCGGACGGGCGCCGCGTAGGCGGGGCTAAAGCCAACGTTTGCGGCGCTTGTAGCTCTTGATGTCGCGGAAGCTCCGCCGCCCCGCGGAACTGAGGCCAAGATAGAACTCCTTGACGTCCTCGTTGTCGCGCAGCGTGCCCGCCGTCCCCTCCAGCACGACACGTCCGTTTTCCAGAATGTAACCCTCGTGCGCGTAACGCAAGGCGATGTTGGTGTTCTGTTCCGCGAGCAGGAAGGTGACCCCGGCCTCGCGGTTGAGCTGAGCGACGATGGCGAAGATTTCTTCGACGAGTTGGGGGGCCAGGCCCAGCGAGGGTTCGTCCAGCAGGATGACCGTCGGTTTCGCCATCAAGGCGCGACCGATGGCGCACATCTGCTGCTCGCCGCCCGAGACGTAACCCGCCTGCGCGCGCCGCCGGTCGGCGAGGCGCGGAAAGTCGCCGTAGACCCGCTCGAGGTCGGCGCGGATCGCGGCGGCACCGTCCTTTCGGGTGTAGGCGCCGGTGAGCAGGTTCTCTTCGACGGTGAGGTGCTCGAAGCAGCGCCGGCCCTCCATCACCTGCACCACCCCGCGCTTGACCAGCTGGTCGGGCGTGAGGTGCGCCACGTCCCGGCCGGCGAGGGTGATCCGGCCCTTGGTGACCTCGCCGCGCTCGGCGCTCAGGAGGTTCGAGATCGCCTTGAGCGTGGTCGTCTTGCCGGCGCCGTTGCCGCCCAAGAGCGCGGTGATCCCGCCCTTCGGCACGGCCAGCGAGACGCCCTTCAACACCAGCGCGACGTGGTCGTAGACCACCTCGATGCCGTCGACGCCGAGCAGCGGCGCCCGGTCGGACGCCGCGCCCGGGCCGTCGGGTTCGAGCGTGGCCGTCGCCATCGGCTCAGCCCTCGCCGCAGTCGCGCGGGGTGATGCCGGTCTCCGCGGCGTAGGCCGCCGCCGAGCGCTCGATCAGGGGCCGCACCACGTCGGTCATCGGCGGGATCCAGTCGGAGACGCGCTGCCAGCTCTCGCCGTCCCAGCGCTGGATGAAGATGGACCCGCCGCCCTCGTGGTCGGCGCAGGAGACCTCGAGCGGGTTCATGAAGCCGTCGAGGCCGAGCTCGGCGAGGCGCTCGCTGGTGAGCTCCAGGTTCTCGAAGCCGTCGCGGACCTCCGCGCCGGTGAGCGGACGGGCGCCGTGGATGCCCTGGGCGACGCGGATGGCCTCGGCGGTGATGGCGGCGTTCACCACCCCGCGGTTGTAGAGCACCTCGCCGACGCGCTCGCGGTCACCCGCGCCGCGGCCCCGGTCGTAGAGGTGGGTGAGGATCTCGGCGTGGACGTCGAAGCGGCCCGGGGCGTGGAAGTTGGCGGCGAGATAGCCCACCGCGGCGTCGCCGGCGGGCCGCACGTCGACCTCGGCGCCGGACCAGTGGTTGCCGATGAAGCGCGCCATCGGATAGCCGACCGCGGCGGCTTCCTTGATGGCGGTCGAGTTCATCACCCCCCAGCCCCACATCAAGACCCAGTCCGGGCGCAGCCGGCGGCCGACGTCGAGCCAGGTGGCCTTCTGCTCCAGGCCGGGATGGGCGACCGGGAAGAGGTGGAGCTCGAAGCCCATCTCGGCGGCGAGGACCTCGAGGGTCGCGATCGGCTCCTTGCCGTAGGCGCTGTCGTGGTGGACCAGCGCGATGTCCTTGCCGGCGAGATCGCCCTCCCGCGCCTCGATGTAGCGCACGATCGAGGTCGCCTGCGACCAGTAGGTCGCGGGCATCGTGAAGACGTAGGGAAAGACCGTGCCGTCGGCGGCGTCGGTGCGGCCGTAGCCCATCGTGAAGAGCGGGATCTCGTCGGCGGTGGCACGCTCGATCAGGGCGTAGCTGATGCCGGTGGAAAACGGCGAGAACGCGGCGGCGCCGGTCGGGCCGCGGTCCTTCAAGCGCTCGTAGCACTCCACGCCCTTGTCGTTGTTGTAGGCGGTGTCGCACGCCTCGACGACGAGCTCGACGCCGCCGATGCCGCCGTCGCGGGCGTTGAGCATGGCGAAGTAGTCGCGCTGACCCTCGGCCAGGGGGATGCCGTTCGGGGCGTAGGCGCCGGTGCGGTAGACCAAAAGCGGCACGAACTGCTCCTGGCCGACCGCGGGAGCGCTCGGCGCGGTGGTCAAGGCGATGACGGCGACGACCGCCAGGGCCATCGCCCGGCAGACACGGTCGACCACGGCGGTTCCTCCCCGAACGACGCCGACCAGCGGGGCGCGTCCGGCTTCATGCGCCGGCGCAGGCTAGCAAAGCCGACGCGCGAAGCAATCCGAGCCGCGCGGCGGGTCAGCCGTGCGCGGCGAACCAGTGCGCCGCCGCCGGGTGCAGCGGCGCC
>JAAAPF010000190.1 GCA_009908425.1 Alphaproteobacteria bacterium | reverse complement strand
GGTCTCGTGCTTCACCTTCGAGCACGGCCGCCATCCGGGCTGGGTGCCGGGAGGCGCGAGCACGAAGCAGCGCGCCACCTTCGAGCCCGGCAACCGGGTCGAGCTGCGCTGGCAGGCGCGATTGCCCGAGCATCTGGGCCGCTTCTCGGCCGAGCCGGCGGAGATGTTCCCGGCCAAGCTCCTGGACGACAACGCCCGGCTCGCCGCGATGCAGTCGGCGCTGTCGTTGGTGGAAAGCGGGCTCGCCGAGCGCGAGGCGCACCCCACGCTCTACGCCGCGCTCGTGGCGTTCCTGCGCACGCTCGCGGGCGGCGGGCCCTGGCGCGGCACCTATCTGCGCTTCGAGCTGGTCTTCCTCGCCGACACCGGCTTCGCGCTCGCGCTCGATCGTTGCGCGGTGACGGGGGCCGCCGAGGGCCTCGCCCTCGTCTCCCCGCGGACGGGTAGAGCGGTGGCGCGCGGCGCCGCGCCGGACTACGAGGATCGCCTTCTGCCGCTGCCGGCGGCGCTGGTGACGGGCGACGAGCCCGACGCGGCCGGCTTCGCGCAGGGGTTGCGCTTGACGGGCCATTTCATCGAGCGCCAACTCTACCACATGATCGACCGGCCCGCCCCCGCCGCCCGCGAGCGGCTCGCGCGGCAGGCGATCGAGGCCCTGCAACCCGACGAGGAGGACGTGCGCGGTGGCGTCGACCCCTGAGCCGACCGACGAGGGCGAGGTCCGCCCCATCGATTTGCGCGAGGCGCTGAGCAAGCGCTACGTCGCCTACGCGCTCTCGACCATCACCTCGCGCTCGCTGCCCGACGTCCGCGACGGTCTCAAGCCCGTCCAGCGGCGGCTGCTGTTCGCCATGCGCGAGCTGCGGCTCGACCCGGACGGCGCCTACAAGAAGTGCGCGCGCATCGTCGGCGACGTCATCGGTAAGTTCCACCCCCACGGTGACGCCGCGGTCTACGAGGCGCTGGTGCGCCTCGCCCAGGACTTCACCCAGCGCTACCCGCTGGTCGACGGTCAGGGCAATTTCGGCAATGTCGACGGCGACAACGCCGCGGCCATGCGCTACACCGAGAGCCGCCTGACCGACGCCGCCATGGCGCTGATGGACGGCCTCGATCAGGACACCGTCGACTTCCGCCCGAATTACGACGGCAGCGACGACGAGCCGGCGGTGCTGCCGGCGGCCTTTCCGAATCTGTTGGCCAACGGCTCCGCCGGCATCGCCGTCGGCATGGCCACCAGCATCCCGCCGCATCACCTGGGCGAGCTCGCCGACGCGCTCCTGGTCCTGCTCGACGACCCGCAGGCGGACGAGGACGCCGTCCTCGCGCCGATCCAGGGGCCCGACTTTCCCACCGGCGGCCATCTCGTCGAGGACCGCGACACCATCCTCGCCGCTTATCGCACCGGCCGCGGCGGCTTTCGGGTGCGCGCGCGCTGGGCGAAGGAGGACCTGGGCTACGGCCAGTACCAGCTCGTCGTCGACCAGATCCCCCACAACGTGCCCAAGGCCCGGCTGATCGAGCGCATCGCCGATCTCCTGACCCAGAAGAAGCTGACGCTTCTGGGCGACGTCCGGGACGAGAGCACCGACGAGGTCCGCCTCGTGCTGGTGCCGCGGGCGCGCACGGTGCCGGCGGAGCTGTTGATGGAGCAGCTCTTCCGGATGACGGAGCTGGAGGTCCGCGCCAGCCTCAACCTCAACGTCCTCGATTCCGAGGGCGTGCCGCGGGTCATGAGCCTGAAGGAGGCGCTCGAGGCCTTCCTCGCGCACCGCATGGAGGTGCTCGAGCGCCGCTCGCGCTTTCGCCTCGCCAAGATCGCGGACCGGCTCGAGGTCGTGGACGGCTATCTCAAGGCCTTCCTCGACATCGACCGGGTCATCCGGATCATCCGCGACCACGACCAGCCCAAGCCGGTGCTGATCGAGGCGTTCGACCTCACCGACCGCCAGGCCGAGGCCATTCTCAACCTGCGCCTGCGCCAGCTCAGGAAGCTCGAGGAGATGGAGCTGAAGGGTGAGCGCGACCGTCTGTTGGAGGAACGCGGCGACCTCGAGGGGCTCATGGCCGACGAGGCGCGCCGGCGTGGCCGGCTCGCCCATGAGGTCCGCGACATGCGCGAGCGCTTCGGCACCGATCCGCGCCGCACCAGCCTCGGCGCGCCGCCGGCGCCGGTCGACCTCGACGCCGAGGTGCCGGTGGAGCGCCAGCCGGTCACCGTCGTCTGCTCGCAAGAGGGCTGGCTGCGCGTCTTGAAGGGCACGGTGCAGGACGCCAAGGAGCTGAAGTTCAAGGAGGGCGACGGGCCGCGCTTCTTGATCCCGGCGCAATCGACCGACAAGCTGCTGATCTTCCGCGACGACGGCCGCGCCCACGTGCTGCCGGTGGACAAGCTGCCGGGCGGGCGGGGCCTGGGCGAGCCGATGAACCTCTTCATCGACGTCGACGCGCAGACCCGGATCGTGGAGGTGCGCGTGTTCGAGCCGGAGGCCAAGCTCGTACTCGCCACCAAGGCGGGCCGCGGCTTCGCCGTCCAGGCCGACCAGATCGCCGCGCAGACCCGCGCCGGCAAGCAGGTCCTCAACGTCTCGGGCAGCGACAGGCTCCGCGCCGTGGCGCCGCTCGCCGGCGACAGCGTCGCGGTGCTGGGCACCAACCGCAAGCTGCTCGTCTTCCCGGCCGGCGAGCTGCCGGAGATGGCGCGTGGCAAGGGCGTCATCCTGCAGAAATACCGCGACGGCACGCTCGACGACGTCATGAGCCTGAACGCCGAACAGGGCCTCTCCTGGCCGAGCGGCAGCCGCCGCCGCCACGAGAAGGACCTCGGCCCCTGGCGCGGGGCGCGCGCCACCGTCGGCCGCAACGCTCCGCAGGGCTTTCCGCGCGACGGCGGTTTCCGCGAGGTCCGCGCCGGCCCGTCTCCCGAGAGCACCGATGCGTGACCCGGCCGTCCCGCGGCGTCGCGTGACCGCTCGGCCGCCGCATCGGTG
>JAAAPF010000253.1 GCA_009908425.1 Alphaproteobacteria bacterium | reverse complement strand
TCTTGGTCCTGTGAGCTCAATTACTATGTCGAATACGCGCTGGTGGGAGCGCCTAGCACAACTCCAGTCTTGAACATCGTCTCCGACCAGGATCCCTACTTTTCCAGGAAAAATCCACAGAACACGCCTTACGATATCGTCGGGCACTGCGGCGGTGCCCTGCGGCTACACGACGCGGCGACGGTCGCCATCCTCCCCGGCGCGGGGCACAACGTATTCGCGGAACCGCAAACGCGGATGCTCACCCGCGCCTTTTTAGAAACCAGTTTCCCGGAGTGAGACGCGTCAGGTCCGCCTGAGCCAGAGGCTGGTCTCGTACGCCCCGGCCGGCACCGGCAGCGCGCGCGCCACCGGGCCCAGCAGGTCCGGCGCCCGCCGCCGCACCCAGCGGCTGGCGAAGACCAGCGCGAAGCCGCCGGCGAGCAGCCCCGCCACCGCCTGTTGCTCGTTGTAGCCGCGCCAGGCCCAGGCCGCCGGGTAGGGCTCGGGTAGGAAGACGTCGTGGACGTGCAGGAGCACGCCGGGGCGAAGGCGCGGGATCAACTCGGTGAACAGGAAGGCGACGTCGCTGCCCGCCACCAGGACGTGACTGGAGTCGACGAACAGCACGTCGCCGCTCGCGAGCCCGTCGACGACGCCCGGATCGAGCTCCTGCACCGGCCGCCGGTGCCAGCGTACGGGCAGGGCGGCGAGCGCCGCACGGGGCGCCGGGTCGACGGCGAGGATCTCGCTCGCGAGCCCGCCGTCGGCGACGGCGCGCGCGCTGATCCGGGTCGAGTGCCCGGAGCCGATCTCGACGATCCGCGCCGGCCGGGCGTCGCGCACCAGGGTGTAGAGCGCCGCGGCGTCGAGGCCGGTGAACCAGTCCTGCGCGAAGCGCGGCGCCGGTGGCGGGCCGCCGAAGCGGGCGAAGGCGTCGCCGTGGCTCTCCAGCCGCCGCGCCAGCGCGGCGAAGGCCGGCCGCGCCGCCTCGAAGGTCGCCCGCAACGCCACGCTCGCGCTGTCGCCGCCGCCTGCTCGGCGGTGCGGGACGAAGCTGCCGGCGGGCTCGACGCCGCGGGCGATCCGGCGCTGCAGGCCGCGGACACGGGCCCGCCGGCGCGCCTTGGCGAGCCGGCTCAAGGCTCCAGCACCAACCCCTCGGCGGCGACGCAGGAGCCGGGTCGGCGCGCGGCGAGGGTGCGATCGATCCCCGCCAGCACGCCGTCGTCGGCGTCGGGATCGTGATGGAAGGTGACCAGCCGGCCGGCGCCGGCGGCCTCGCACAGCCGCAACCCCTCCTGCCAGGTCGAATGGCCCCAACCCTCGAAGCGCGCAAACGAGTCGTCGTCGTAGGTGGCGTCGTAGACCACCAGATCGCAGGCCTCGATCAGGCCGAGGACGTTGTCGTCGGGCTTGCCGGGGACGTGCTCGGTGTCGGTGACGAGGGCGAAGGAACGGCCGCCGTAGTCGACCCGGTAGCCGGTGGCGCCGCCGGGGTGATTGAGCACCGCGGTGCGGATCACCAGGCCGGAGGCGAGGTTGAGCGCCGCCCCGGCGTCGAAGTCGTGGAACTCGCGCGCCGCCTGCATGACGTCGAGCGGGACCGGAAACAGCGGCTTGCGCATCAGGTCGGCGAGGGTGCTCTCGAGGCTCAGGCCCTGGCGCCGCAAATGGCCCGCCCAGAGATGAAAGCGGTTGCCGGCGCAGTAGGCCGGCCGGAAGAACGGAAAGCCGACGACGTGGTCGAGATGGGTGTGGGTGAGAAAGATGTGGGCGTCGCACGGCCCCTCGTCCTCGACGCATTTGCCGAGCACGCGCGCGCCGGTGCCGACGTCGAAGACCAGCCGCTCGGCGCCGCAGCGCACCTCGATGCAGGCGGTGTTGCCGCCGTAGCGCACGGTCTCGGGACCCGGCGTCGCCACCGTCCCGCGCACCCCCCAGAAGCGGACGGTGAAATCGGCCTCGTCGTGAGCCGGGGAGGTCACCATGCGCGCTCAGGCCGCCCGCCAGTAGAGGTGATAGCGCCCGGCTTCCACCTCCGGCGGCGGCGACAGCGGCACCAGGCGGTCGTCGGCGAGCGCCTGATCGCAGGCGACGTAGCCGCCGGGGGCGACGAGCGGCGGAATCACGCCCGCCAGCCAACCCGCCAGCCGCGCGTTGCGGGCCCGATCACCGGTGCCGATGTCGGCGTGCAGGAGGGCGGCCGGGGCGGGCAGGCGGTCGAGCGCGTCCGGCAGGGTGTCGTAGAAGTCGCCCTCGATCAGGTGCTCGGGGTCGGGCCGGCAGTCGGGATGCGCCGTGGGTTGCCGCTCGAACACGAAGATCTCGCGCTCGGGTAGACGTTCGCGCAAATGATCGAAGGTCCGACCGTTGCCGAGACCCAGTTCGACTACGGGTCCCGGAACCGCCGCGAGCGCGTCGGCGAGAGCGTCGAGACAGGCGCGCTGCGCGACCAGACGCGCGATGTTGGTGTCGAGGCGGCTCATGACATCTCCAAGCTCGCGCGATGTGCCCACCGCGAGCGCCCCCGTCAATGACGGCGGCGCGCCGAGCTTTGGAGGCGCGGCCGGGCCGCGGCGGTGACGAAGGTCACAGACGCGGGCGCTCGGGTCGGCGCGGGCGCCGCGCTAAGCTCCGACCGCGTCGACGACAGAGGAATTCGATGGCGGTCTTCGATCCGGAGCAACCTTACGCCACCCGACGCTCGCCGGTGGTCGCCCGCAACCTGGTCGCGACCTCGCAACCGCTGGCGGCGCAGGCCGGGGTGCGGGCGCTGGCGCGCGGCGGCAACGCCGTGGACGCCGCGCTCACCGCCGCGATCACCCTCACCGTCGTCGAGCCCACCGGCAACGGCCTCGGCGCGGACGCCTTCGCGCTGGTCTGGGACGGTGGCCGCCTGCACGGCCTCAACGCCTCGGGGCGGGCGCCGGCGGCGTGGAAGCCGGCCCGTTTCGCCGAGCGCGCGGCGATGCCGGAGCTGGGGCCCGACAGCGTCACCGTGCCGGGGGCGGTCTCGGGATGGGTCGCACTCGCC
>JAAAPF010000146.1 GCA_009908425.1 Alphaproteobacteria bacterium | reverse complement strand
GAAGGCGAGGGCCTGGTCCAGCGGCAGGCCGAGCTCGCCCGCGATCATGTCGATCTCACCGGCGAGCAGGTTGGCCTCCAGCGCCGCCGTGTTCTCCACCACCTCGACGACGATGCGCTCGAAATGCGGGGCGTCGCCCCACCATTCCGGGTTGCGCTCGAGCACGAGATAGTCGCCGGTGGCGACCTCGGCGAGCCGGTAGGGGCCGAGGGCGAGGCCCGGGTGCGTCGGGTCGGTGTCGTAGAGGGTGCGGTTGCGGTAGGTCGCCGGGTCCTCGGCGAAGACCTCCTCTTCCAGATGCGCCGGCAGGGGCTGGAAGGTGTTGATGGCGTCGTAGCGGTATTCGAGGTCCTTCAGCTCGAGGGTGAAGCTCTTCTCGCCGTGGACCTCGATGTCGAGGATGTCGGTGTAGGTCTCGCGCGCGGTGACGCCGCTCTGGGGGTGCTGGCCGAAGCGCCAGGCGAAGAGGACGTCGGCGGTCGTGACCGGGGTGCCGTCGCCCCAGCGCGCCTCCCGCTCGATGGTGTAGCGGACCTTCACGCCGGTGGTGCCGTCGGCGCGCTCGATGCGCTCGGCGCGGCCGTTCTCGAAGCTGGGAAGCTCGGTGCACAGCATGCACGTCAGCTCCCAGTCGTGGTCGAAGGCCGTGAACGGCCGGAGCGTCATGCCGTGGACGTAGGTCTTGGCCAGCATCGAATCGATGCTGGGGTGCAGCGTCGAAGGGAACTGACCGACCCCGATGCGAAGCGTGTCGCGCGCGGCCGCGGGCGGAGCGGCGGCCAGGGCGGCGACGAGGACGACAAGGGCGAGGGCGACGATCCGCGACATCGAGGGCTCCCGGCGAGGACGTGGTCGCGAAGGTGGCGGCAACGCTCCCGTCCGGCAACGGCGGTTGTATCCGCCGCGGACCCGTGCGAGCAGAGCGTCGCTCGCGGGAGGGACACGCATGCGGCGGGAAGGCTCCACCAAGATCGTCGCGACGCTGGGGCCGGCGTCGGACACCAAGGAACACATCCGCGCGCTGGTCCAGGCCGGCGCCGACGTCTTCCGCTTCAACTTCAGCCACGGCGAGCACGCCGACCACGCCCGCCGCCTCGACGCCCTGCGCGAGATCGAGGACGAGCTCGACCGGCCGGTCGGTGCGCTGATGGACCTGCAGGGCCCCAAGCTGCGCATCGGCACCCTCGCCGAGGGGCCGGTGCGGCTCGAGCCCGGCCACCGCTTTCGCCTCGACCTCGACCCGACGCCGGGCGACCTCGAACGGGTGCAGCTGCCGCACCGCGAGGTCTTCGATTCCGTCGAGCGCGGCACCGAGCTGCTGCTCGACGACGGCAAGCTCCGGCTGCGGGTCGAGCACAGCGGCGGCGACTACCTGGAGACCAGCGTGCAGGTCGGCGGCGTGTTGCGCGACCGCAAGGGCGTCAACGTCCCGAGTGCGATGCTCCAGATGTCGCCGCTGACGCCCAAGGACCGCAACGACCTGCGCTTCGGGCTCGACCAGGGCTTCGACTGGGTGGCGTTGAGCTTCGTGCAGCGCCCCGAGGACGTCGCCGAGGCCCGCCGCCTGGTCGCCGGCCGCGCCGCGCTGATGGCCAAGATCGAGCGCCCCACCGCGGTCGACCATCTCGACGCCATCATCGAGCTCGCCGACGGCATCATGATCGCGCGCGGCGATCTCGGCGTCGAGCTGCCGCCCGAGGACGTGCCGGGGCTGCAAAAGCGCATGGTCCGCGCCGCCCGCGCCGCCGGCAAGCCGGTGGTGGTCGCCACCCAGATGCTGGAGAGCATGCTCACCGCGCCGGCGCCCACCCGCGCCGAGGCCTCCGACGTGGCGACGGCCTGCTACGACGGCGCCGACGCCTTGATGCTGTCGGGCGAGAGCGCCGCCGGCGCCTATCCGATCGAGGCGGTCGGCATCATGGACCGGATCATCAACCGGGTGGAGCGCGACCCGCTCTACCGCTCCTACGTCACCGCCTACGCCGCCGAGGCCGAGCACACCGCCGAGGACGCCATCACCCAGGCGGCGGCGAGCGTGGCGCGCACGCTCAACGCCGCCTGCATCGTGACCTACACCACCTCCGGCGCGACCGCGCTGCGCGCCGCCCGCAAGCGCCCCGACCAGCCGATCCTGGGCCTGATCACCCGCCTCGGCACCGCCCGCCGGCTCAGCGTCGTCTGGGCGGTGCGCGCGATCGTCTGCCACGACGCCCGCGACCTCGACGACATGATCGCCAAGGCCCGCGCCACCGCCGTGCGCGCCGGCATGGCCAGCGCCGGCCAGGCCCTCGTCGTCACCGCCGGCCTGCCCTTCGGCACCCCCGGCGCCACCAACATGCTCCGCATCGCCTACGTCACCGAGCGCGACGGGTAGCAAGGCGAGGGGCGAGGGCCGCGGGGCGCCGGGAAGCGGCGTAAGGCCGGCTCCCTGGCGTTGGCGAAATCGGCCTATCGCGGTCGAAGCGGTGACGGCCGTCTTGGAGTCGAGCTGGCGACGTCGAGGCGAAGTGGGCGGACGGCACCGGAGCTGTCGATGAGCGGCGAGTGGCGCGCCTCCGCGGCTTTCGCGGCGCCGCGCGCGCCGGGTCACCCGCCTCGACGGACGGGCGTCGTCAGGACGGCAATCGAGCCAGCGAGCCGGCGATCGCGGGCAGGCGCCGGAGGCTTCGCTCCAGACGCTCGCGCCATCGCGGGCCGCGGTTTCGGGCGTCGTCGAGCGCCTCGGCGAGATCATCCGGCCGGTCTTCGACCACGACCTCGATCAGGAAGGCGGCCTGCTCGCGATCCTTGCGCGCGGCGAGCGCGTCGGGGCCCTCGTGCCGCCGGTCGGCGACGATCAGCTTGTGGACCGCGTAACGCTCGGGGCGCGGGATCTGCACCAGCACGCCGTTGCGGTAGACGACGGCGGCGGCGATCGGCTCGGCGAGCAGGTAGTTCATATAATGCCGCGCCTGCGCCTCGATGCCGAGGGCCGGCAACCGGCGCAGGCCCTCCTCGGCCGAGAACGACGGCGTCAGG
>JAAAPF010000315.1 GCA_009908425.1 Alphaproteobacteria bacterium | reverse complement strand
GCGCCGCCTCCAGCCCGCGCTCGGCGGCGGCGAGGGCGTCGGCCAGGCGCGCGGCCTCCGCCGGGTCGTCCAGCTCGCCGAGACGGGCGTCGATCTCGGCGAGACGGGCGCGGGTGCGCTCGCTCGCCGCCGCCTTCGCCTCCAGCTCCGCCACCGCGGCGTCGAGGTCGTGCCTGCGGGCGAGGGCGACGTCGTAGTCACCGCGCGCCTTCGGCTTGCCGGTGGCGGTCACCAGCCGCTCGCGCTCGGCGCGGGCGCGCTCCAGCACCGTGCGCGCGCGCTCGCCGGCGACGACGTCGCCGACCTCGCGCTCGAGCAGGCTCTCCAGGGTGTCGTCGCCGGCCGCGGGCGGCTCCAGCGACCGTCCCTGGGTGACCCACAACAGCCCCGGCGGGCCGGCGTCGCGGCGGTCGGTGCCGAGCACCTCGCGCAGCCAGTCCTGGACGGCGTCGCCGGTGGCGACGGTGCGGTCGCCCGCGCGCTCGCTCACCCGCGCCCGCGCCGCGGCGCCGCCGCCGAAGCGCTTGTGGAGACGGAACCCCTGGCCGCCGTGATCGAGGTCGATCTCGATCTCCGGCGCGCCTCCGCCGGGGTCGGGGACGAGGGCGGTGACGTCGCGGTGCTTCGAGGACGCCTTGAAGAAGAGCGCGGCGCGCAGCGCGTCGACGAGCGTGCTCTTGCCGAACTCGTTGGGCGCGGCGAGGACGTTGACGCCGTCGGCGATGCCGTCGACGGCGGCCCCGTCGGCGCCGAAGCGGCGGACGTGACGCAGCCGCAGGGCCCTCAGCTTCACGGCCGGGTCGCCCAGCCGTAGAGCAGATCGAGGGCGCGCCGCGCCGCCGGCTCGGCCGCGGCGCGGGCGGCGAGCGCCTCGGCGGCGGCGCGCAGCCCGCCGGTCTCGCCGAGGGCGTCGAGGTCGGCGGCGTCGGCGAGGGTGGCGAGGTCGTCGTCGCGCCATTCGAGATGGGCGAGCTGGCGCGCCAGCTGCTCCAGCCGCGCGGTCAGCCGGGCGCGTTCGGCGAGCTTGACGGTGCCGGCGAGGGTCAGGCGCGCGAGCGTGCGCGAGGGCGGTACGTCGCGATCGCCGGCGAGCGCGTCGAGCGCGTCCAGATCCATCCCCGGCACGCGGGTCAGCCGGGCGTCGTGCCAGCGGAACTGCGCCGTCGCCACGGCCTCCACCGTCGGCGGGCCGTGGGCGTCGGCGACGGTGACGACGAGACACCATCCCGGCTCGTTGGCGGCGAAGCGGTCCGGTTCGGGGGTGCCAGCGTACCAGGTGCGGCGGTCGACCGCGAGCCGGCCGTGCCAGTCGCCCAGCGCCAGATAGGCCAGGCCGGCGCGCGCGGCGCGGTCGGGGGCGATCACGGCGCCCGCCTCGCCGGCATCGGCGAAGTCGATGATCGAGCCGTGGGCGAGGCCGATCCGCAGCGCCCCGGCGGGGGTCGCGAGCGCGTCCCAGGGTGCGGTCGGATCACCCTCGGCCTGCTTGGCGGTGAGCGGGGCCGGCAGGAGCCAGGCCTCCTCCCCCAGGCGCAGCGGCGCCGGGTCGACGCAGAGGCGCACGTTCGCGGGCGGACCGAGCCCGGCCAGGCGTTGCCACAGGCCGGTGGGGCGCGCCGGGTCGTGGTTGCCCGGCAGCAGCCACCAGGTGACGTCGGGGGCGCGCGCCATCAGATCGAGGGGCTGGATCAGCGTCGCGTCGCTCGGGGTCTCCTGGTCCCAGACGTCGCCCGCCACCAGCACGTCGGGGGCGCCGTGGGCGCGCGCGACGCCGGCGAGGCGGTCGATCGCGTCGAGCCGCGCGGCGCGCAGGCGACCGGCGAGGTCGTCGGCGAAGCGGGTGAAGGGTCGGCCGAGCTGCCAGTCGGCGGTATGGACGAAACGCAGCGCCATGGCGCGGGGTTAGCGCGGCGGCGGCGGTGACGCCAGGGCGCGCCGCTTGCGGCCGGCGGTGAGGTCGCCATGTTGACGGCAGGCGACCGCGCGATCGCGCGCGAGGGGAGGGCACCATGCTCGAACGACTGTTTCGAGGCTTTCGCGGCGAAGCCGAGGCCGCGCCCGCGGAAGGCGAGGAGCGCACCCGCCTGGCGGCGGCGGCGTTGCTGGTCACCGCCGCGGCGATGGACGACATCTTCGACGACGCCGAGCGCGTCCGCATCCAGGAACTGCTGGCGCGGCGCTTCGATCTGGACGAGGGCGCCGCGCACCGGCTGTTGGCCGAGGCCGAGGCGCTCGCCATCGCGAGCGTCGATCTCCACGGCTTCACCCAGACCATCAAGGAGGGCTTCGACTTCGACGAGCGTCTGGAGCTGCTGGAGATGGCCTGGGAGGTGGTCTACACCGACGGCGTCCTGCACGACCACGAGGCCAACCTGTTGCGCCGGCTGGCGGGGCTGCTGGCGGTGAGCGACCGCGACAGCGGCGAGGCCCGCCGGCGCGTGCGGGCGCGGTTGAACGTCGAGTGAGCGATCCGGTCGCGGACGGCGGTCGTATAACGAGCAAAATCCGGAGGTGATGCCGATGCAGACCGACGACCGCCGGCGCAGCCATCGCGCCGCGCTCTTGCAGTTGGCCGCCGAGATGTTGCGGCGGAATGGGCGGCGCGACGCCGACGCCGCCGGCCTTGCGCGCGCTCTCGAACGCTCGGCCGCGGTTGAGCTGGCGGTGCCGCGCCGCGACCCCGCCGGCGCGGTCTGACCGACCGCTGCGGTGGGGCGCGGCCGACCGAGCGCGCAACCGTCGGCGCCCGACCGTTCACCGCCCGGGAAAGCCGGTGTCCGCTCCTTGCTCGGTGGCGGTGTTGAAGCGCCCGATATTGCCGATGAACTGTTGGACGACGTTGAGCTCGTTGCCGCCGGTCGGGGTCTCGTCGTCCACCGGCTCCACCGCACGGGCGTCGGCGAGCGCGAAGCGGTCGACCCGTTCGACCATCCCGGTTTCGTCGAAACGCACCCGGACGACGTCCTGGGCGGCGACATCGCGGTCGAAAAAGTTTTGTTCTTCGACCCGACGTCCCACGTAATACCAGGTGCGGCTGTCGAAACTGGCGAGCGTCGAGGGCGATCCCAGCATCGACGCCACGTCGCCGCGCGACGAGCTGCCGGGGCGGATCTGCGCCACGCGCTCGTCGTCGAGGCGGTGGCCGTGGGTTTCGACGGTGGTGGAGCAAGCGCCCAGCACCAGGGCGAGGGCGAGCGTGACGTAGGGAACGGATGGCATCGTGAGCGTGGAACTCCCGTCGACGGACACCTCTTTTTGGGGCCGCTGGGCGCGGCGCGGGCGACGCCTGCTGGCGCCCGACCGCGCCACCCGCCGACGCCGCGCGGTCGCCGCGCAGCTGTACGACGCCGCCGTGGCCCAGGCCCGGCATCCGGGCTTCTACACCGATCTCGGCGTCGCCGACACCCACGACGGGCGCCTGGAACTCGTCCAGCTCCACGTCATCTTACTCTTGCGGCGGCTGCAGCGCGGCGGCGACGAGGGCCGCGCCCTGGGCCAGGCCCTGTTCGACGCCTTCTTCCGTGACCTCGACCGCTCGCTGCGCGAAGGCGGCGTCGGCGACCTCTCCGTCGGCAAGTGGGTCAAGAAGATCGGCCAGCAGTTCTACGCCCGCGCCACCGCGCTGGAGCCGGCGCTGGAGCACGCCGACGCCGCCGCCCTCGAGGATGCTCTCGGCGACAACGTCTACGACGGCGCCGCAGGGACGGACGACGCGCGCCGGCTGGCGGCCTACCTTCTTCGTGTCGACGCCGCCCTCGCCGCGCAGAGGCGGGCCGGCGTCGCGCTCGACGCGTTGCGTCTCGGCGATGTCGACCCTATACACCCGGGTCCGCCCGCGACCGCGTGACGACTGCGAGCCGGCTCATGACCCCCGACACCGACACCGTGTTTTCGCACCGCCTCGCCCTCAAGCCGGGCGCCGACGCCCGGCCGATGACGGCCCGCGTCGCCGAGCCGGCGGAGCTGGCGGCGGTGACGGCGCAGCTGGCGATCGAAGGGGTCGAGACGCTCGCCCTCGAGGCGCGCCTGGAGACCGTCGACGGCGTCTTTCGCTGTCGCGGGGAGGTGCGGGCGCGGGTGGTGCAGGCCTGCGTGGTGACGGGCGAGCCGGTGGTGGCCGACGTCGTCGCGCCGTTCGAGCGCTATCTGGTCGTCGGCGCGGCGCCGGCAACGGAGAGCGCGATCGAGGTCGAACCCGACGAGCGCGACGTCGACCATCTCGACGAGCCGGTGGTGGACGTCGGCGCCATCGCCGTCGAGGAGCTGGCGCTCGCCTTGGACCCCTATCCGCGGGCACCGGACGCCGACGCGGTGCTCGCGGCGTCGAACGAAGCCACCGACGCGGCCCCGGCGCGGCGTCCCTTCGCGGTGCTTGCACGCAAGCGCGTCGCGTCCTAGACAGCACAGCCGAACAAGGATCAGAGACAGATGGCGGTCCCTCGCAAGAAGGTCACGCGTGCGCGGCGCGGTAAGCGGCGCTCGCATCTGGCGCTCGTGGCCCAGAACATGACCGAGTGCCCGAACTGCGGCGAGCTCAAGCGCTCCCACCACGTCTGCGGCGCCTGCGGTCACTACGACGGTCGAGAGGTCGTCGCGGCCAAGCCGGAAACCGACGCCGACGACGACGCGGCCTGAGCCGGTGACGGCCGGCGCCATCACCCTGGCGCTCGACGCGATGGGCGGGGACGCGGCGCCGCGGATGGTGGTCGCCGGCGCCGATCGCGCCCTCGACGATCATCCCGACGTCCGGTTTCGGCTGTTCGGCGACGGCGCGATCCTGGAGCCCCTGCTGAAGGGCTATCCGCGGCTGCGGGCGCGCAGCGAACTGCGCCACACCGACGAGGTCGTCGCCGACGACGCCAAGCCGACGACCGCCCTGCGCCAGGCGCGGGCGTCCTCGATGCGGCTCGCGGTCGACGCGGTGCGCCAGCACGAGGCCGACGCCGCGGTCTCGGCGGGCAACACCGGCGCCTTGATGGCGATGGCCAAGGTGCTCTTGCGGACGCTGCCGGGGATCGACCGGCCGGCGATCGCCTCGGTGATGCCGGCGGCCAAACGGCCGGTGGTGATCCTCGACCTCGGCGCCAACGCCGAGTGCGACGCCACCAATCTCGTCCAGTTCGCGCTGATGGGCTCCGTCTTCGCGCGCACCGTGCTGGGCGTGGAGGAGCCGTCGGTGGCGCTGTTGAACATCGGGACCGAGGCGCTCAAGGGCGACGACGTGGTCCAACAGGCGGCGAACCGCCTGAGGGCCGGTGAGCTGCCGATCCGCTTCGAGGGGTTCGTCGAAGGCACCGGCCTGATGGCGGGCAGCGTCGACGTGGTGGTGACCGACGGGTTCACCGGCAATGTCGCGCTCAAGGTCGCCGAGGGGACCGCGCGCCTCATCATCGACCGCTTCCGCGACACCCTCGCCGACAGCTGGGCCGCCAAGCTCGGCGTCCTCTTGGCCCGGCGCAGCCTCGGCCGGCTCAAGGCCAAGCTCGACCCCCAGCGCTACAACGGCGCGATGTTCCTGGGCCTGGGCGGCGTGGTGGTGAAGAGCCACGGTTCCGCCGACGCGTCCGGCTTCGCCAACGCGATCAACGTCGCGGTCGACCTCGTCAACGGCAGCGCCAACGGCCGCATCGGCGAGGAGCTGGCGCAATACGCCCAGCCCGTGAGCGAGGCGGCGTCGTGAGCGTGGCGACGCCGTGGCGGGCGGTGATCCGCGGCTGGGGTGGCTACGTCCCGGAGCGGGTCGTGACCAACGACGAACTCGCCCGCGACATGGACACCTCGGACGACTGGATCCGCTCGCGCACGGGCATCCGTCAGCGCCACGTCGCGGCGCCCGGCGAGTTCACCTCCGATCTGGCCGTCGCCGCCGCCCGACCGGCGCTGGCCCGCGCCGGTCTCACCGCGGCGGACGTCGATCTGATCGTGTGCGCCACCTCGACCCCCGACCACACCTTTCCGGCGACGGCGACCGCGGTGCAACGCAAGCTCGGCTGCCCGGTCGGCATCGCCTTCGACCTGCAGGCGGTCTGCGCCGGCTTTCCCTACGCGCTCACCGTCGCCGATCAGTTCCTCCGGCTGGGGCAGGCGCGCACCGCGCTGGTGATCGGGGCGGAGACGTTCTCGCGGCTGATGGACTGGTCGGACCGCGGCACCTCGGTCCTGTTCGGCGACGGCGCCGGGGCGCTGGTGCTCGCCGCCGAACCGGCGACCGCCGAGCCGGCGCCGCGGGGGGTGCTGGCGAGCCATCTCGCCGCCGACGGTCGCCACTACGACGACCTCTACGTCGACGGCGGTCCGTCCACCACCGGTACAACCGGCCATCTCCGGATGAACGGCCAGGAGGTCTACCGCCACGCGGTGGCGGCGCTCGCGGCGTCGGTGACCGAGGTGCTGCGGCGCGCCGGACTCACCCTCGACGAGGTCGCCTGGATCGCGCCCCATCAGGCCAACAAGCGCATCCTCGACGCGGTCGCCAAGCGGCTCGGCGTGGCGGCCGAGCGGGTGCTGGTGACGGTCGACCGCCACGCCAACACCTCGGCGGCGTCGATCCCGCTGGCGCTGGATCTGGCCGCCGCCGACGGTCGGCTGCGGCGCGGTGACCTGGTCGTCGCGACGGCGATGGGGGGCGGCTTCACCTGGGGCGCCGTCGCTCTGCGCTGGTAGTCCGGCCGGCGCCCGCGCGCCAGCGTGACGGTTTGGCCGGGCGATTTCGTCGTCGACCCTCTTGCGTTGACCTTACCGCTTGGAATGGTTAGGTTTTTGACGCAGCGAGGGGAACGAGGCGGATGGGCGAGCGTACGGTCACCCGAGCCGATCTGGCGGAAGCGGTCTACCATGAGGTGGGATTGTCGCGGAGCGAGTCCGCGACCCTGGTCGATTCCATCCTGGACGAGGTCAGCCGCTCGCTGAACGACGACGGCATGGTGAAGGTCTCATCCTTCGGGACCTTCGTGGTGCGGACCAAGGGGGAGCGCGTCGGGCGCAACCCGAAAACCGGCGACGAGGTGCCGATCCTGCCGCGTCGGGTGGTCGTCTTTCGGCCCTCGCAGGTCCTCAAGGAGCGGATCAATCCGCACCTCGCCGAGACCGCCTCGTGAGCGGCACGACGGCGCGCGCCGACGCCGCGGCCGACCGCGCCGACGGCGGGCGGGCCGAGGAGGGGCGCGACGGCGGCCGCGGCGGCAAGTCGGCGGCGGCCTTTCGCACCATCAGCGAGGTCGCCCACGAGCTCGACGTCGCCCAGCACGTCCTGCGCTTCTGGGAGAGCAAGTTCCCGCAGGTGAAGCCGCTCAAGCGCGGCGGCGGGCGGCGGTACTACCGCCCCGAGGACGTCGAGCTGCTGCGCCGCATCCGCGGCCTGCTCTACGAGGAAGGCTACACCATCAAGGGCGTGCAGAAGCTGCTGCGCACCCGCCGCCAGCCGCCGGCGCCGGGCGAGATCGCGAACGCCCTCGACGAGCACGAGCGTGAGGCCGGCCACGACCCGGACCGCCTGCGCACGTTGCGCGACGAGCTGGCGGCGCTGCGCGATCGTCTGCGGGCCGCGACCGAGTAGGCGGCGACCCCGCTCGGCGCGCCTTGTGCCGCGCGGTGCGGCTGGTTATATCTCGATCCGTTCGGAGCGTGGCGCAGCCTGGTAGCGCACTTGTCTGGGGGACAAGGGGTCGTGGGTTCAAATCCCGCCGCTCCGACCATGCCTCGTCCCCGCGCGCCTCGGCACGCTGCCGCTCAAGGGGGCGAGTCCGCGATCTCGTTCGGATAGGTCGGGTTGGTCACCGCCAGGCGGGCGGCGACTTGGGGGCGCAGGGCGCGCACGCGCTCGGCGACGCTGCCCGTGCGCGCGCCGCCGCGCCGCGACCAGGCGGTGCCGGGCTGTTCGAGCGCGCGGACGACCAGCGCCAGCGCGTTGGCGATCATCGCGGCGTCGAGCGCGGCGTCGCCGTCGAGGGCCGGGCGCACCCGCCGGTGCAGGACGTCGCGGGCGGTGGCGAGCAGCGCCGCCATGGCGGCGCGGTCATCGATCTCCATCGAGCGCCTCGATCAGGTCCAGAACGTCCCATTCGAGCTGCGGCAGCACCGCGCCGGTGAGCGCCAGCTCGAGGCTCGGCTCGCCGGCGACGTAATGCCGGGCCGCCTGCTGCAGCGCGATCACCGCCCAGCGCACGGTGCCCATCAGCTGCCAGTAAAGCAGGGCGTCGGGCGCGACCGTGGTGGCGGCGGCCGCTTCGTAGGCCTCGACGAACGCTTCCTTGGAGGCGAGCCCTCCGGCCTCCAGCCGCCAGCGACCGAAGCGCCAGTAGCGGCCCAGAAACCAGCCGAGGTCCTCCAGCGGGTCGCCGTAGCCGGCGAACTCCCAGTCCAGCACCGCGCTCAGCTCGCCTTGGTCGACCAGCAGGTTGCCGAGGCGGAAGTCGGCGTGGACGAGCGTGCGCCGCGGGGTCGCCGGCGCGCGCTCGGCGAGGACGTCGAGGGCGAGCGCGAGCACCGGGTTGGTCACCGCCATCGCCGCCAGCTGGCCGCGGTACTCGGCGACGCGGTAGCGTGCCGGCGCGTCGGGCAGCGGCAAGAAGCCGAGGCCGTCGAGCGGGGCCGCGAGCCCGTGCAGGCGCGCCAGTTCCGCCGCCAGCCGGCGCGCCAGGGGCGGACCCCAGCGGTCGATCGCGGGATCGCGCACCAGCACCCGGCCGCGGGCCTCGCCCGGACGGCGGGCCATGACGTAGAAGGGACGGCCGAGCACGCCCGGATCGGGGCAGAGCGCCACCGGCGTCGGCACGGTGACGCCGGCCGCGTGCACCGTCTCGAGGATGCGGTACTCCTCGACCTTGCCCCAGCTCATCGCCACGCCCGAGGCGCCGTCGGTGCGCAGCACCCAGGCCCGCGGTGCGCCGTCGACCTCGACGTCGAGCGCCCAGTTCTCCTGGATCGCCCCGCCGCCGAGCCGCGCGAGCCCGGTGACCGTCACCGCGCCGCCGAGCGTGCGGGCGAGCCACGGCGCCAGGCGGGCGGCGGCGTCCGCCGGCAGCGTCGTCATCGCCGGGCCTCCGTCTCCTGCCGGCGCCGACGGCTCCCGCGCCGCCGGGCCGCCCCGAGCGCGGGCGAGGCGGCGAGCGCCACGGCTAGACGCCCGCCACGCGATGGCCGCCGTCGACGGGCAGGATCGCGCCGGTCATGTAGCGGCCGGCGTCGCTCGCCAGCAGCAGGAGCGGACCGTCGAGGTCCTCCGGGCGGCCGAGCCGGCGCTGGGGGATGCGGGCGACCAGCGCCTCGCCGGCCGCGCTCTCCAGCATCTCGCGGTTGAGGTCGGTCTTGACGTAGCCGGGAGCGAGGGCGTTGACGCGGATGGCGTAGGGGGCGAGGTCGAGCGCCATCTGCCGGGTCAGATGCGCCACCCCGGCCTTGCTGGCGCAGTAGGCCGGCACGCCGGCGCGCGTCGCGACGCTCAAGAGCGACGCGACGTTGACGATGCAGCCGGCCCGCCCGGCCGCGATCAGCCGCTCGGCGACCCGCTGGCTCATCGCGTAGACGGCGGTGAGGTTGACGCCCACGACCGCGGCGAAGCCGTGGTCGGCGAGGGCGCGCGGGCGGCGGTCGCGTTCGACCACGCCGGCGTTGTTGACCAGCAGGTCGACCACGCCCCAGCGCTCGGCGACGAGGTCGAGCGCGGCGTCGATCGCGGCGGTGTCGGTGACGTCGAGCGCGACGGCCATCGCCTCGCCGCCGGCGGCGCGAATGTCGTCGGCGACGGCGCGGCAGCGCGCCTCGCGCCGCGCCGCGACCACCACCCGCGCGCCGGCGCCGGCGAGCACCCGGGCGAAATGGGCGCCGAGCCCGCCCGAAGCCCCGCTCACCAGCGCCGTGCGGCCGGCGAGGTCCCCGGTCGTCGTCATCCTCCGCTCTCCCGTCCGCGCCCGCCGCGGCGGCGGGCCCGCTTGATCTCGTCGAGCGTCACCGGCCGGAAGTCCCGGGCGTCGACCCCGACGTCGGCCTGGCGGGCGAGCGGTGCCAGCCGGCCGTGGCTGTGGCCGTGCAGGTTCCACGCCCCCTTGCCCTGGCCGTTCCACACCCGCAGGGCGTAATGGCAGAGCACCACCCGCGTGCCGTCCACCTCGAGCTCGGCGAACGCCCCGACCCCGGCCCAGCCGGCGGCTTCGCGCGTGGCGGCGGGGTCGTTGTTGCCGGCGATCAGGTGCTTGGTGCCGGCGAGCGTCGCCAGCAAGGCCTCGACCCGCGCCGACGAGAAGCGGATCGCCAGATCGCCCAGATGCCAGACGGTGTCGGTCGGCGCCACCGTCGCGTTCCAGCGCGCGATCATCGCCGCGTCCATCGCGGCGACGTCGGCGAAGGGCCGCTTGAACAGGCCGCGGGCCGAGCTTTGTCCGAAATGGTGATCGGCGGTGAAGAAGACGGTCACGGACGGTCCCGGCGGCGCGTTGAGGTTTCGTTAACCTGCGCTCGCGAGGGTGAGGTGGCCACCCCCGCGGAGATCCGATCCTTGCGCGTGTTCTCGACCCGGCCGGCTCGGCCCTCCCTCGTCCATCTCGGTCTCCTCGCCGTCGCGGCGCTGATCCTGGTCGCCTTCGCCGCCGAGGCCCCGCGCGCCGGCCGCGACCACCCGCCGCCGCCGCCCGTCGTCGCTCTTTAGAGCGCGTCCCGCTTAGGCGGACCCACCCGCACACCCCGCCCGGCCGCCCACGAGCACGATACCCTGGGTGGCCGGGTGGGGTGTGCGGGTGGCTCGGCCCACTTGAACGGGACGCTCTATAGGCGACGGAACCGCGAGACCCGGCGCGACGCTCGTGGCACAAGACGGCGGGTCGACGTCGTGACCTCGCGGGAGGACGAACCATGGGCTTCTGGCAACGCCTGGCCGTCACGATCCTGGTCGTGCTGGCCTTCAGCGGGCTCCTTCACATCGCCTGGCAGGCGCTCTTGGGCTTCGCCATGCCGGCCTATCTGGCGGGGCTTCTGGGCGGCCTGGTGGCGCTGCCGGTCTGGGAGTACCTCCAGTTCCGGGCGCGCAAGGGGGCCTGAGGACGCCCGGGCGGGCTTGTGAGCGACGGCGCCACGCACCATCCTCGCCGCCATGTGCGGACGCTTCCTCCTCTACAGCTCGACCGAGACCCTCGAGCGGACCTTCGGGCTCGAGCTCGGCGATCGCCGGCCGAACCTCCAGCCCAGCTGGAACATCGCGCCGACCCAGAGCGTCGCGGTCGTCGGCGTGAAGGACGGCCGGCGCGGGCTCGCGCTCATGCACTGGGGGCTGGTGCCGTCCTGGGCCAAGGACCGCTCCATCGCCGCCAAGATGATCAACGCCCGCGGCGAGAGCGTCCACGAGAAGCCGGCCTTCCGCGCCGCCTTCAAGTCCCGGCGCTGCCTGATCCCGGCCGACGGCTTCTACGAGTGGCGCACCGAGGACGGTCGCAAGCAGCCCTACGTTCTGGAGCCGGCGGCCGGCGCGCCGATGGCGCTCGGCGGTCTGTTCGAGCGCTGGTGCGACCCCGAGAACGGCGATCTCTGGAGCTGCACGATCGTCACCACGGACGCCAGCGCCGACATCGCCCATCTTCACCCCCGGATGCCGCTGGTGCTCGGCCCCGAGCGCTGGGACGCCTGGCTCACCGGCGAGCCCGACGCCGCCCGCGCCCTGATCGGCCCGCCGCCCGAAGGTACGCTCCGCTTCCGCCCGGTCGACCAGCGCGTCAACAACGTCCGCAACGACGATCCGGACCTCATCGCCTCGCCGCCGGCGCAGCCGGGCCCCGACCCGTCGCGTTGAAGCGCCGATAACGCGTTGGTGCGAAACGAAAAAGCGGCGATCTGGGTCCGTTCGGCATTTCCCGAGTCCGATGAGCGCACCGTGGCGGCGAGGCTGAAGCGCGGATAGGAAAACTAGCACAGAACACTTGTAATGCGCGGGGCCACGAAGGTCGCGAGCGCTCCGGTTGCCTTGCCCGGCCGCCGCGAGCCGGCCAAGCTGAGCCGGGTACGGCGGGACCGGCGGGCGATGACCGACGTCTTCCTTTCCTACAAGCGCGAGGACAAGGCCTACGCCAAGGTGCTGGCGGAGCGGTTGACGCGGCGTGGTCTCGACGTCTGGTGGGACGTGGATCTGCTGCCGGGCGACCGCTTCACCGACGAGATCATGGCCGTTATCAAGCGCGCGCGTGGCGGTCGTGCTGTGGTCCGAGCGCTCGGTCCAATCCCACTGGGTGCGGGCGGAGGCGCGCCGCGCCCTCGACCGCGGCATCCTCATCCCGGCGCGGCTCGACGACGCCGAGCTGCCGCTGCCGTTCAACGACGTGCACACCTTCGATCTTCGCGGCTGGCGCGGCGAGCCGGACGATCCGCGCCTCGCCGCTTTCGTGGACGTGGTCCTGGCCCGGCTCGGGCTCGTGGCCCCGCCGGTGAAGAGCGACGAGGAGGCGGAACGGCGGCTCCGCACGCCCAACGCCGAGGCCGAGCTCTGGCGGTCGATCAGCACGAAGCAGCCGCCCTCGCGCGCCGAATACGCCTACTATCTGGAGCATTACCCCGACGGCAACTTCGCCGAGATCGCCCGGATGCGGATGGCGGAGCTGGCGCGCCCCGCGCCGATGAAGCTCGTCGCCGGCGCAACCGCGATCGTGGTGCTCGTCGGCGGCGTCTTCGGCCTGATCACGCAATGGCCCGAGGTGGCCGAGGTGGTCGTCCCGGCGCCCGCCGACGGACCGCCCTCGATCGAAGGTGAGCCTATGGAGGCCGAGCCGGCCGCGCCGACCGACACGGCTGGCGACGCGGAAGCCGACGTCGCCGACGGACGGGCACTCGACGCGGCACGCCCGAAAGACCTGCCCGACCTCGCCACCTTCACCGACACGCTCGCCGACGGCGCGCCCTGCGGCTTCTGCCCGGAGCTGCTCGTGATCCCGGCCGGTACCTTCACCATGGGCTCGCCGCCGGACGAGGCGGGGCGCTTCGACGACGAGGGACCGCAGCGCGAGGTGCGGGTGGCGCGCTTCGCGCTGGGGCGGTACGAGGTGACGTTCGCGCAATACGACGCCTGCGTCGATGCCGGCGGGTGCGCCGAACGGCCGAACGATCTGGGCTGGGGACGCGGCGAGCGGCCGGTCATCTACGTATCGTGGGAGGACGCGCAGGACTATGTCGAGTGGCTCGGCGAGGCGACCGGCGCGCCCTACCGTCTGCCGAGCGAGGCGGAATGGGAGTACGCGGCGCGGGCAGGGACGACGACGCGCTTTGCCTTCGGCGACGAGCTTTCGCCGGCAGAGGCCAACTTCGGGCGGAATATCGGCCGCACGTGGGACGTCGGCTCGGGCGCGGCAAACGACTGGGACCTATTCGACATGCACGGCAACGTTTGGGAGTGGGTCGAGGATTGTTGGCACGACAATTACGAGGGCGCCCCGCGAGACGGCTCGGCGTGGCTTCAAAGTCACGATGGCGATTGCTCGCGGCGGGTTGTCCGCGGCGGTTCCTGGAACTTTCTACCGGAGGACCTTCGCTCGGCGGACCGCCTCAGGCTCAAGCGCGACAACCGGATCTTCACCCTCGGCTTCCGGGTCGCCAGGACGCTTACCCCTTGAGTCTTTACGTCTTTACCTCTTGGGGGTCTGGGGGCGCAGCCCCCAGCGGCCGGATTTTGTCCACAGGCGCTCGCGGGCGCAGCCCTCTTGATGCCGCGGCCGCGGCCACCGGTCATTCCGGCCAGAAGTCGTCGTCCATGATCTCGTCGACGGTCCACGGGCACGTCGCTGGAAACGTGTCGGGCTCCAGATCCGTCTCGCGTGCGGCCGCGATGAGCGCGTCGCCGTAGGCGTCGTCGAGCGCTTCTGGGAGGACGGCCCGCAGGCTCGGGTTGTCGTGCAGATGCCGGCGCAACCGCCGCCGCTGCTCGACGATCGTGAGCCGCCAGGATTTGCTGCGGCGGTCGGGCTGATGACGCCACTTGAGGAGATGGGCCAGCAGCACCTCGAGGCGGCTCACCAGCTCGCGCTTTTCGGTGCGGCCCATGTCTTCGATTTCCTCGGCGATGTGGCGGACGTCGGCCGCCGCCAACCGGCCTTCGCGGAGCAGCTTGGCCTGCTCCTGCGTCCAGGCGTAGAAGTCGGTCTCGTACAGGCGCGCCATCTCGACTGCTCTCCGTTCGGCCGTCGGCCCGGCCCAAGGACTGCAACATGGCGATTTCGGTGATCGACAGGAAGTGGTCGCAGCGGCTGCGGGCCGGGTTTTGCGCCGCAAGGTCGGAGTCTCGGACCACGGACGGGCGTGGCCCGCGCCAGCGTCAGTCCTGCAGCTCCAGCCGTCGCTCGATGCGCTCGACGCAGGCGCGCAGGGTGGCGAGGTCGGCGTCGCGCTCGAGATCGCTCGTCACCAGGCCCGCGAGATGGGAGCGCATGGCGAGCTGCGCCTGCTCGATGCTGGTGACGGGCTCCTTCAGCTCGGCGATGTCGGCCTGGATCGCCTTCAACACCTCGTAGATGAGTTCGTTGGTGATCTCGGGCATGGTGGCCTCGGGGTCGTCGGGACGCCGTCTCTCTTCAGGCGCGAGCATAGTCCAGCATGCGCCGACGATCACATGCGACCCGCCTTGGCGGTCGCTTGCGAGCGTTCCAACGACGCCGGTGAGATTGTCGGGAGGCGAAGCGATGGACGACCCGCGACCGCTCCTGCGCCGGCTGTTCGATGCGGCGGTGGCGGCCGCCGACCCGGCGCGCATCGTGGCGGCGCATCTGCCGGCGCGGCCCGCAGGACGCACGGTCGTCGTCGGCGCCGGCAAGGCGTCGGCGGCGATGGCGCGGGCGTTCGAGCGGGCCTGGGACGGGCCGCTCGCGGGGCTGGTCGTCACCCGCTACGGCCACGCGTGCCCGTGCGAGCGGATCGAGATCGTCGAGGCGGCGCACCCTACGCCGGACGAGGCCGGCTTCGACGCGGCGCGGCGGATCGTCGAGCGGGTCTCGGACCTTGGCGAGGACGACCTCGTCGTCGCCTTGATCTCCGGCGGCGGCTCGGCGCTCTTGACCGTGCCGGCGCCGGGGCTGACGCTCGCGGACAAGCAGGCGGTGAACCGGGCGCTCCTGCGCTCGGGCGCCGATATCCGCGAGATGAACGTCGTCCGCCGCCACCTGTCGGCGGTGAAGGGCGGCCGGCTCGCCGCGGCGGCCGCGCCGGCGCGCGTCGTCTCGCTGGTGATCTCCGACGTGCCCGGCGACGATCCGGCGGCGGTGGCCTCGGGGCCGACGGTGGCCGATCCGTCGACGCTGGCCGACGCGCGCGCGGTGGTGCGGCGCTACGCCCTCGACCTGCCCGAGGCGGCGCGCCGGGCGTTGGACGATCCCGCCAACGAGACCCCGAAGCCCGGCGATCCCGCGCTCGCCCGCGCCGAGACACACCTGATCGCCACGCCCAAGGCCTCGCTGGATGCCGTCGCTGCGGCGGCGCGCGACGCGGGGCTGACGCCGCTCGTGCTCGGCGACGCGATCGAGGGCGAGGCCCGCGAGGTCGGCACGGCGATGGCCGGGATCGCGCGCTACGCGCGGCGCGTCGGCGAGCCGGTGGCGGCGCCGGCGGTCATCCTCTCGGGCGGCGAGACCACCGTCACGGTGCGGGGTGAGGGCGGCAGGGGCGGGCGCAACACCGAGTTCCTCTTGGGCCTGGCCCTCGCGCTCGACGGGGCCGCGGGGATCGCGGCGCTCGCGGCGGACACCGACGGCATCGACGGCTCGGAGGACAACGCCGGCGCGGTCGTCCTGCCCGACACGCTCGCGCGCATGCGCGCGGCGGGCGTCGATCCGGCGGCGGCGCTCGCGGCCAACGACGCCTATTCGGCCTTCGCGGCGGTGGGTGATCTGGTCGAGACCGGACCGACGCTCACCAACGTCAACGACTTCCGCGCGATCCTGATCGCAGGCGGCGCTTGAGCCGCCGCCTCCGGCGGGACGGTCAGGGGGCGGCGGTCAGCACCAGCTTGCCGATCGTCGCACCGTTCTCCAGGCGGCGGTGCGCCTCGGCGACCTGGTCGAGGGGAAGCGCGGTGATCGGCGGCAGCCGCACGCTGCCGGCCTCGACCAGCGCGACGACGGCGTCGAGCTCGGCCCGCATCTGCGCGCGGCGGTCGAACAGATAGGCGAGGTTGAAGCCGAGCACGCCGCGGTTGTCGGCGCAGAGCGCGAGCGGGTCGAAGCGCGGGCGGGTGAGGTACTGCCAGCCGCCGCGCAGGACCCGAAAGCCGCCGCCGCCGGTGAGGCCGTGGGCGCCGTAGACGACGAGTCGACCCGTGGGCGCGAGGCGGCGGTAGGAGCGCCGCCAGGTCGTGGGGCCTTGGGCGTCGAAGATCGCCCGATAGGCGGTGGTGTCGGCGCGGTCCTCGGCGGTGCCGCGCACCAGCGCGTGCTCGGCGCCGGCGGCGAGGACGGCGTCGCGCTTGGCCGCGCGGCCGACGGTGCCGGTGACGGCGAGGCCGGCGGCGCGCGCGAGCTGGACCAGCCAGTGGCCGACGCCGCCGGCGGCGCTGTGGACCAGGATGGCGGCGCCGGCGGGCGCATCGGCGAGGGCGAGGGCGTGGCGGGCGGTGAGCGCGTTGACGGCGACGGCGGCGCCCGCGGCCGTCGACCAGCCCGCCGGCAGCGGCCGGGCGAGATCGGCGTCGACGACGACCGCCTCGGCGTAGCCGTCGAAGCGGGTGAGCGCGAGCACGCCGCGGCCCTGCCAGTCCGGGGCGTCGAGCCCGGCGCCGACCGCGTCGACCGTGCCCGCGACCTCGAAGCCGGGGGTGATCGGCCAGCCGACATAGCGCCGGGCGGGGGCGTAGACGCCCATCCGCACCAGCGCGTCGGCGAAGTTGACCCCGCTCGCCGCGGTCCGCACGCGGATCTGGCGCGGGCCGGGTACCGGCGCGGTGAAGGCCTCCAGCCGCAGCCGGTGGTAGCCGCCGGGACGGTGGACGCGGACGCGGCGCGGGTGCGACGGGGCGGGCGGGGTGGTCATCGCGCCCCACCCTCGGCGCCGGCGCCGTCGCGCCCCGGCGGGGCGGCGGGACGCCGGGGCGTCGAAGCGCGCGGTCGTGGCCGCGCCGCCCGCCGGCGGGGACGGCGACAAAGGGGTCGCCGAGGACGACCCGTCCGTTTCGTCGAAGTGGGTGGGAGCGGGGTCGCGCGCGAGGTCGCGGGGTGGGCGTCGGCGTCGCGGTGCCGGCTCGTCGCCGGGGTTACTCCTCGACGCTCTCGCCGAACGCCGACAATCCCTCGGCCAGGTAGTCGGCCAACAGCGG
>JAAAPF010000122.1 GCA_009908425.1 Alphaproteobacteria bacterium | reverse complement strand
CCCAGGTCATCGCCCGCCGCCTTCTGGGCTGACCTCGGCCCCAGCTCCTTTAGGACGCGCGTCGGCCACCCGGCCGGCGCGCGTTGTCTTTGCACCCGCGCGTTGTCTTGGCACCAAAGTCATCCTTGTTTTTTCAGGCGCGCGTCTGATGACCGGATAACCCGCTGACGGTGAACGCGAAATCGTCGATCTGGGTTCGCTCGGCACATCCGGGAACGCGCGCTCGCCTCTCGCCGGCGGCGCCCCGACGCGACTCGTTCCACGCGGTCGGAGCGGGCTCTTAGGATATCATTCCGCAGCCGTCGTCGCCAGCGCGCACAGGCCCGCGAACAGCGCCTCGACGTCGAGGCGCAGGCCCGGCGGGTCGAGCGCGAGCGCGCCGCCGGTGAGGATCGCGGTGCGGAGATCGCCGGCGTCGTCGCGCCGGTGGTGGATGACGCTGCGCGTCGCCGTCTTGCAGATCACGTCGTGCCGCAGGCTGACGAGCCGGAAATAGCCGTCGAGCTTGCCGCCGAGATCGGCGGCTCGGGTCGCCGGCGACAGCACCTCGACCACGACGACCGGATCCGGCACGCGCACGGCCTCGCGGTCCAGCGGCGCGCCGCAGCGGACGAGAGCGTCGGGCTCGTAGACCGTGGCGTCGTCGACCACGACGCTCGTGCCGTCGGGGTAGACCTCGCAATCCAGGCCGGCCTTACCGACCGCCGCCTTCAGCGCTTCGCGGATGTCCGCCTGGACGAGGGCACGGCCCGCCCGTTCGGGCGACATCGCCACGACCTCGCCGGCCACGAGCTCGTAACGACCCGTCGGCTGGGCCATCGCCCGGTCGATGAAGGCGTCGGCGGTCATCGGTGTCGCTGCCGGCTCGGTCATCGCTCTCCGTCCAGCACCATCCTAGCACGTCGAGGCCGCGGCGCCGCCCTCAGCCGTCGCCGAGCGCGGCGAGGCGGCGGCGAAGGTCGGCCAACATCCAGGCGTCGGGCGGCCGCCGGCGTCCCCTCGGCCTGCACGCGCTCGGCCGCCGCGGACGCCGTTCTCCCGGTCCAGGGCGGCAACCGCGACGCGGTCAAGGACGACTTCGGGCGCCGGCTCGGCGGCTCGCGCGCGTTCTCGGTAGGTGGCGCGCCGCTTGGTTCGAGGCGTCGGGCGCGGCGCCGGCGGCAGGGGGAGGCGCGGCCGTGCCGCGTGTCAGCGGACGCCGACCTGGCGGCGGAGCGCGCCCAGCGCGGTGCCCATGAGCGGGATGCGCTGCCAGACGTGGGGGGTGGGGTCCCAGTAGTCGAGATGGGCGGTGACCAGACCGTGCTCGTTGATGTGGACCTCGGTCATCCCCTCGATCACGAACTCGCCCTGGCGGCGCAGCAAGCCCTTCGGCGCCGCCTTGAAGATCCAGCGGATGTAGTGGGCGTCGCCGCCGCTCGCCCGGTCGGTGACGGAGATGCGGAGGTCGTCGAGGTCTTCGTGGGTCTTCTCGAAGACGCGGCGGATCTTGGCCTTGCCGCGGACGTCGCTGAAGGGGTCCTTGAAGCGGGCGTCGTCGGCGAAGAACGCCATGATGTCGTCGATGCTGGTGGTACCCGTCGCCTCCATGGCGGCGACGTAGCGGTCGAGGGCTTCGCTCATCGGGTCTTGGTGCTCCGGGCGACGAGGGGGAAGTAGAGCCAGTAGGGCAAACAGCGCAGCAGCTTGAGCTGGTAGGCGAAGCGACGCGGGAAGGTGACCTCGAAGCGCCGGCCCTTGAGGCCCTTGACGACGCGCTTCGCCGCGTCCTCGGGCTCCATGAGGAACGGCATCGGGAACTCGTTCTTGTCGGTCAGCGGCGTGCGGACGAAGCCGGGGGCGACGACGCGCAGGTCCACGCCCGCCTTGTCGGTGTCGAACTTGAGCGACTCGCAGAGGTTGAACAGCGCCGCCTTGGACGCGCCGTAATAGGCCGAGGTCGGCAGGCCGGTGTAGCCGGCGACGGACGAGACCACCGCGATCTGCCCGCCTCGGCGCGGCAGCATGACCGGCAGGAGCGCTTCGAGGCAGTTGGCCGTGCCCATGAGGTTGGTCTCCATGAGCGCGCGGAGATCGTCCGCCTTGAAGTCCTGGGCCTTCACCGGGTGGTGGGTGCCGGCGTTGAGGATGGCGCGGTCGATCGGCCCCAGCCGCTCCTCGATGGCGGCGACGGTGGCCTTGATGGCCGTCGCGTCGGTGATGTCGGCGGGAAAGGCGAGGACGTTCTCGTGCGCCTGCGCCAGCCCCTCCAGACGCTCGCTCGGCCGCGCGGTGGCGGCGACGACGGCGCCCTCGGCGACGTAGGCCTCGACGATGGCCTTGCCGATGCCGGCCGAGGCGCCGGTGACCCAGACGACCTCACGCGGCATGGCGCGAGCCCTCGCCGTAGAGGCCTTCGAGAAAGCGGCGGCTGTCGGCCTTCACCGCCTCGATCTTCTCGGGCTTCATGCGGTCGAGCGTGCGCAGCACCGGCTGCACCCGCGGGTTGGCTTTCAGCTGTTCGCGGTTCTCCAGCACGAAGTTCCAATACAGGTAGTTGAAGGGGCAGGCGTCCGGACCGTTCTTCTTCTTGACGTCGTAGCGACAGGACTTGCAGAAGTTCGACATGCGGTCGATGTAGGCGCCGCTGGCGGCGTAGGGCTTGCTCGCGAACAGGCCGCCGTCGGCGAAGAGCGCCATGCCGGTGACGTTGGGCAGTTCCACCCACTCGTAGGCGTCGGCGTAGACGACGAGGTACCATTCGTTGACCTCGGCGGGGTGAACGCCCAGGAGCAGCGCGAAGTTGCCGGTCACCATCAGCCGCTGGATGTGGTGCGAGTGCGCCTCGCGCCGGGTCTGGTCGACCACCTTGGCGAGGCAGTTCATCTCGGTAGCACCCGTCCAGTAGAAGTCCGGCAGCGGGCGCTGCGCCTCCAGCGCGTTGCGCGCGGCGTAGTCCGGCATGTGGCGCCAGTAGACGCCGCGGATGAACTCGCGCCAGCCGAGGATCTGGCGGATGAAGCCCTCGACCGCGTTCAAGGGCGCGCGCC
>JAAAPF010000078.1 GCA_009908425.1 Alphaproteobacteria bacterium | reverse complement strand
AGGCCCGCTCGGCCGGATCGCCGGCGTCGCGCAGGCCCTGGAACTTCACGCCCTTGACGACGCGGCCGTCGGCGACGTCGAGGCACGGGATCACGCGCTTGGTCAGCATGAAAGCCACGCCTCCAACAGCGCCTTGCCGTAGTCGCCGGAGAGCTCGGGATGGAACTGGCAGCCGACGACGTTGCCCTTCTCCATGCTGGCGACGAAGCGGCCGCCGTGCTCGGCCGTCGCCACCGTCCAGCCCGGCGCCTCGGTGGCGCGGTAGCCGTTGGCGAAGTAGGCGAAGCCCGGCTTCAAGAAGCGCGCCTCGCCTTCCGGCGTGATCTCGTTCCAGCCGAACTGCGGCCGGCGAACGCCGTCGGGGAAACGGCCGATATGGGCGTCGACGACGGCGAGCCCGCGCACGCCCGGGCTCTCGTCGCTGGTGGCGAAGAGGAGCTGGTGGCCGACGCAGATCGCCATCGTCGGCGCATCCGCGGCGATCCGCCGCTCGAGCGCGGTGTGCGCGCCGCTCTCCCGCAGCGTCGCCATCGCCGCGCCGAAGGCGCCCACACCCGGCAGCAGCACGTGCTCGGCGGCCTCGATGACCGCGGGCTCGGCGGCGAGCTCGACCCGCCGGCCCAGCCGCTCGAAGGCGGCACGCACCGAGGCGAGGTTGGCGGTGCCGGTGGGCACCACCACGACGGCGCGCCCACTCACAGCAACACCCCTTTGGTGCTCGGAACGTCGTCGCCGCCGTCGAGCGCCACGGCCTGGCGCAGCGCCAGCGCGGTCGCCTTCATCGCCGCCTCGGCGCGGTGGTGGTCGTTGGCGCCCTTGAGCACGTCGACGTGCAGCGCCATGCGCCCGGCCATGGCCAGCGAGACGAAGGCGTGGGGGATGTTCTCGCAGGAGAGCTGGCCGAGGCTCTCGCGGCCGAGGCCGAGATCGACGACCGGCGCCGGCCGCCCGGAAAGGTCGACGACCGCGCGCGCGAGTGCCTCGTCCAAGGGCGCGTAGGCGTGGGCGAAACGGCGGATGCCGCGGCGCTCGCCGATCGCCTGATCGAGCGCCTGACCCAACGCCAACGCGACGTCCTCGACGGTGTGGTGGTCGTCGACCTCCAGGTCGCCCTCGCAGCGCAACTCGACGTCGAAGCGGGCGTGCTTGGTGAGGGCGCTCAGGAGATGGTCGTAGAAGCCGATGCCGGTGTCGATCTGGGCACGGCCGGTGCCGTCCAGCGCCAGGGCGAGCTCGATGCGGGTCTCGGCGGTGGCGCGCTCGACGACGGCGGTGCGGGGCGGCGGCTCGTCGTAGGTCACGGCTCAGCCCACGATCTGGGCGAGTTGGAAGACCACGATGTCGCTGCCGCCGGCCTCCTTGATCTTGGGGATCAGGGTCGGCAGCTCGCTGCGGGCGACGGCGGCCTTCACCGCATAGCCCACGCCGCCGGCGAGGGTGGCGACGGTGGGCGAGCCCATCCCCGGCAGCACGGCGACGACGGCGTCGAGCCGGTCGGCCGGGACGTTGGCCTCGATCATCACCCGCCGCCGCGCGTCGAGCACCGACTTGCAGACCATCGCGAAGTTCTCGATCTCGCGGCGCTTCGCCGGGTCCTCGAGCGCGGCGGGCGAGGCGTAGAGCCGGGTGGAGGACTGCATCAGCGTGGCGAAGATGTGCAGGCCGTTGGCCCGCAGCGTCTCGCCGGTGGCGGTGTTGTCGACCACGCAGTCGGCGTCCTCGGGCGGGAAAACCTCGGTGGCACCGAAGGTCCGCACGACCCGGCCGTCGTAGCCCTCCTCGGCGAGCCAGGCTTCGGTCAGGCGCTGATACTCGGTGGCGACCCGAAAGCGCCCGCCCTTCGGATCGAAGGCGGGATCGGCGGCGGCGACGATCCGGACGGGATCGAGCCTGGTGTCCATCAGCTCGACCAGGTCGAGGCCGAGCTCGGCGACCCAGTCCGCGCCGGCGAAGCCCAGATCGCGCGAGCCGACGTGCAGCATTTCGGCGACGTTCTGCGGCTTCAACAGCTTGGCGTCGAAGCCGTCCAGCGAGATGTGCGGGCGGTAGCCCCGCCGGCCGAAGGTCAGCCGGATGCCGGCGTCGTGCAGGAGTTCCAGCACCTCCTCCTGCATGCGCCCCTTCGGCAGGCCGAGACGGATGGTCGAATCCACGAACGGTCCTCGCGCGTTCCTCGGCGTCCGCGCGACGCTATAGAGAACGGGCGCGCCGCGAACAAGCGCGCGCCCGGCAACGCGCCGGGCTCGACGTTTCGCCCGCAGCCGTTCGCCCGGCTTCGTGCCATGCTCGCAGCCCCTCCGCGGTCGTCGTCCCCAGCGCCATGCCCCTGCTCGCTCGCCTCTCGATCGTCGCGCTGACGCTGGCGGGCGCCGCCACGGCGGTGGTCGCCGGCGTCGTCCTCGGCTCGCTGCCGGACCACGCCGGCACCCGCGTCGTCGACGGGCTCGACGCCCCGGTCACCATCCGCCGCGACGCCCACGGCGTGCCCTACATCGAGGCCGAAAGCGAGGCCGACGGCTATTTCGCGCTGGGCTGGGTGCACGCCCAGGACCGCCCCTGGCAGCTGGAGATGCGGCGGCGCATCGGCCAGGGCCGCCTCGCCGAGCTGATCGGCCGCGACGGGCTGGAGATCGACCGCTTCGTGCGGCTGCTGCGCTTTCACGAGCTCGCCCGCGCCAACCTGGCGGCGATGGCGCCGGCCGACCGCCGGCTGGTCGAGGCCTACGCCGCCGGGATCAACGCGCAGCTGGCGCAAACCCGGCTGTTGCCACCGCCGTTCTGGCTCCTGTGGCACCGCCCCGAACCCTGGAGCGGCGCCGACGCGCTGGTCTGGCACAAGCTGATGGCGCTCGATCTCGCCCGCGACTGGCGCCACGAGCTGGTGCGCGCCCGGATCGCGCGGGGGGTCGATCGGGCCACCTTCGCCGAGCTCTTCCCCGACGTGCCGGCACCGTCCGAGGGCCGGCTGCGCGCGCTGCGCGCGGCCTTGGCCGGCCTCGATCTCGACCACCTCGCCGAGCTCGCCGGGCCGCCGCC
>JAAAPF010000199.1 GCA_009908425.1 Alphaproteobacteria bacterium | reverse complement strand
CGCGCGTGGCCGAGCGGGTGGCCGCGCTCGAGGGCTGCGCCCGCATCCCCGTCGCCGTCGCCGGCTATGCCGAGCCCAGCAACGTCTTCAACCTCGGCACGACCACGGTGCTGGGCACCGGTGGGCGCGCGGCCGAACACCTGCTCGCCCATCCCCGCTGCGGCGTCGCGGTCGTGGCCGGCTCGGCGCGGCCCGCCTTCGACGACGCCGTCGCCGAGGCCGACGCCCGCACCCGCAGCCTCGGCACGGTGGCGGGGATCAACGTCTCGAAGGGGGAACGCCTCACCCTCGAGCTGGTCACGCTCGCCGCTTCCGACGTGGTCGCGCCACCGCCGGCGCAAGGGGCCGCCGCGAGCGCGGCTCGGCCTTAATCGGAGGCGGCAGCAGGTGCGCTCTCGGCGGGTGGCGGGGCGTCGCCGCGAACCCGGTTGATGCGGTCGCCGTGCACGACGTAGTGCAGCCGCTCGGCGATGTTGGTGGTGTGGTCGCCGATGCGCTCCAGGTTCTTGGCGATGAACAACAGGTCGATGCCCGCCGAGGTGGCGCGCGGGTCGACCTGGAGTTCGGCGAGGAGCTCGCGGAACACGCTGTCGTAGACGTCGTCGACCTCGGCGTCGCGGTGCCAGACGGTCATCGCGCGGCGGGCGTCGCGCTTGTCGTAGGCGTCGAGAACGTCGGCCAGCATCTCCTGGATGCGCTCGCCCATCCGCCGGAGCGAGGCGGTCGCGCGCGGCGTCGACGCCGGCGGCAGCCGCTTGGCGCGCTTGGCGATGCTGGCGGCGTAGTCGCCGATGCGCTCCAGGTCGTTGGAGATCTTCAGCGACATCGCGATCAACCGCAGGTCTTCGGCCATCGGCTGGCGGCGGGCGAACAGCCGCACCGCCAGCTGGTCGACCGTCTCCTCCAGCTCGTCGAGCCGGGCGTCGTCGTCGATGACCCGCGCCGCCGCGGCGTTGTCGCGCTCGGTGAGCGCCGCGAGCGCGCCGGCGAGCGCGGTCTCGGCTTGGCCGCCCATCTCGAGGATGGCGCTGACGAGCTGGTCCAGATCGGCGTCGTAGGACGCCACGATGTGCGCGCGCGACATGGCCAAGCCTCCCTTGAAACACTCCCGATCAACCATCGCGAGACATGACCGCGCATTATGCACGTATATGCGCAACCTGTCATGCTTCGATGGCGGGGTCGGGAGGGGGCGCTGCTCCAGCGCCGCCGGCCGGCGGTCCGCCGGCACGGAGCGGCGCGACGACGCAGCCTCAAGGCGGCGGGCGTTGTCGGGCGAGTTCGGCGCGGGTGTCGTCGTCGGCGACCAGGGCGTAGAGCAGCCGCACGGCGACGTCGTCGCGCTCGGCGAGGCCGGCGAAGCGGTGCTCCAGATAGGCCGTGGTGCCGATCGCGCCCGCCGGCACGACCGCGACGTCGTTGCGGGCGTCACCGGGCCCCTCGGGGGTGTCGAGCACGACGGTGTAGGGCACCCGCACCTCGCCGGCGGGCTTGCCCTCGCCGAGGCGGATCGCGACCACGCTGCCCACCAGCAGGTCGTCGTCGTCGACCACGCACGCCGTCTCGAGGATGTCGAGCCGGGTCGGCACCCGCTCGGCGGCGCCGGGGTAGGGCAGCGCCAAGCGATCCAGGCCGGCGACCGCCTCGACGTTGGGACACCAGAGCGCCTCCTCCGCGCCGGAGCCGCCGCACGCGGCGAGCGCGAGGGCGACGGCGAGGGCGGCCCCGCGCCGGGGGTCCATCAGAGCGTGCTGTGGGTGCCGTCGCAGATCGGGGCCTCCCCCGAGTGTTTGCAGCCGCAGAAATGGACCGTGCCGTCGGCCTCGGGGGTGTAGCGCTTGGGCGCCAGGCCCGTCCCCTTGTGGCTGCCGTCGCAGAAGGGCTGCTTGGCGCTGCGACCGCAGGCGCACCACATGTACGTCTTGCCCGCGGTGACGTCGACGGCGAACGGCGACTTCTGGGCGATCTGGGGATCGGACATCGGCTGCTCCAGGCTGCGTGACGTTGTCGACCTATCGGTGGCGGCATCACGCTTCAAGAGGCGGCGTCGAAACCGGTTGTCGTCGCGTCCCGGGTCATTACGCTGGTGGTATGAAGGACCCGGCGTTTTCGAGTCCGTCCGCGAACGAAACCGAGGGGCTCGGCGACGTGACGCGCCGCCCCGTCGCGGCGGTGGATCTCGGCACCAACAACTGCCGTCTCCTGGTGGCTCGGGTCGACGGCGACGGCCTGACGGTCGTCGACAGCTTCTCGCGCATCGTGCGCCTCGGCGAGGGGCTGGAGCGCACCGGTCGACTCGACGAGGCGTCGATCCAGCGCACCATCCACGCGCTGCGGATCTGTGCGCGCATCATGGCACGCCACCAGGTGGCGGAGGCACGCTGCGTCGCGACCGAGGCCTGCCGCCGCGCCGTCAACGGCGAGGGGTTCGTCGCCCGCGCGCGGCTGGCGAGCGGGCTCGCGCTGGAGATCCTCGACCAGGAGGAGGAGGCGCGCCTCGGGCTTTTGGGCTGCCTCGCGCTCGCCGATCGGTGCTTCGAGCAGTTCTTGATGATGGACGTCGGCGGCGGCAGCACCGAGCTCGCCTGGTTTCGTCCCGAGCGCGGACGGACCGAGATCGTCAACCTGTCGGTGCCGGTCGGCGTGGTCACGCTCGCCGAACGCTTCGGCAGCGACCCCGACGACGCCGGCTACGCGGCGATGCAGGACACGCTGCTGCGGGCCCTCGACGCCCATCCCGCGGTGCGCCGGATCGACGCCGAAATGGGCGCTTGCCGGGGGCTGCAGGCGATCGGAACCTCCGGCACCGTGACCACGCTCGCCGCCCTCTACCTCCATCTCGCCCGCTACGACCGGCGCCAGGTCGACGGGCTGTGGCTGCCGCCCGGCGCGCTCTCCGACGTCGCCGCCGAACTCCGGGCGCGCGACACCGCCGCGCGCGCCCGCGATCCCTGCATCGGCGCCGGCCGCGCCGATCTGGTCGTCGCCGGCGCCGCGATCGTGCAGGCGCTCTACACCCGCTTTCCGTTCACCGCGCTCAGGGTCGCGGATCGGGGGTTGCGTGAAGGCATTCTCGCGAGTCTGATGGGGGAACGTCTCGACACCGCTTTGACCCGCCAGCTCGGCCCACCTTCGGGAGCCAGCGTCGCATGAGCCGCGCCCGTCAAGCCAAGCAACGCGTGCGCACCGCCCGCGGCCGCCCGGTCGCGTCGACCCGCTGGCTGGAGCGCCAGCTCAACGACCCCTACGTCCACCGCGCCCGTGACGAGGGCTACCGCGCCCGTTCCGCCTTCAAGCTCCTGGAGATCGACGCCAAGCACAAGATCTTGAAGCCCGGCCGCAAGGTCTGCGATCTCGGCGCGGCGCCGGGAAGCTGGGCGCAGGTCTGCGCCCGCAAGGGGCTCAAGGTGGTGGGGCTCGACACCGAACCGGTGGAGCCGTTCGCCGGCTGCACCTTCCTCGAGGGCGACTTCCGGGACGAGGCCGTCCGCAACCGTCTGCGCGCGGTGCTCGACGGCCGGGCCGATCTTATCCTGAGCGACATGGCGGCCGCCGCCACCGGCCAGCGCCTGGTCGACCGCCTGCGCGCCGAGCAGTTGGCCGAGTTGGTGTTGAGCTTCGCGGACGAGGTCCTGGCCGAAGACGGCGACGTGCTCATCAAGCTGGTCAGGGGCGCCGAGCCGGCGGCCCGGGCGGCGGCGCTGCCGCGTTTTCGCAACGTCCAGTTCGTCCGCCCGCCCGCCACCCGCAAGGCCAGCTCGGAGATGTTCCTGCTCGCCCGCGGCCACCGCGCCACCGCCGAGGCGCCCGCCCGGGCGTGAGCCCGCGGGGTTCTCAACGCCGCCGCGAGCGCACATCTACGGCGGGTGACGGGGGAACGGGAGCCGGGTGGCGGTGCGACGGCGGCGACTGAGCGCCGAAGAGGCGGAACTCTGGCAGCGGGTGGCGCGCCAAGTGACCCCGCTCGACGACGCGCGGGCCCGGTCGCTCGTGCCCGACGCGCCCGCCGCCGGGACCGACCCGGCCGCATCCCCGCCGACGCAAGCGACGGCGGCGCCACCGCCGGCGCGCAGCGAGGCCACTGCGCCGGCTGCGGACCACGGGACGCTCGACCGTCGCACCGCCCAGCGCCTGAAGCGCGGCCGCATCGCCATCGACGCCCGCTTCGATCTCCACGGCCACACCCAGAGCACCGCGCACGCCGGTTTGCTGCGCTTCGTCGAGCGCGCCCGCGCCCGCGGTTGTCGCCACGTCCTCGTCGTCACCGGCCGGGGGGGCGAGGGCGGCGGCGTCCTCAAGCGGACGGTACCGCGCTGGCTCGCGGAGCCGGCCTTCCACCGGCACGTCGTCGCCTTCCACGAGGCCGGCCCCCGCCACGGCGGTGCCGGGGCGCTCTACCTGGTGCTGCGCCGGCCCCGCGCCGGCGCGTAACGCCCGGCCGCCCGCGCCGACGCTCAGCCGGCGGTCGGATCGAGCAGGGCGAACCGGTCGACGTCGACCAGCCCGCGGTCCGACAGCTTGAGATGCGGGATGACCACCAGCGGCAGGAACGCCAGCTGCAACAGCGGCTCGGAGAGCCGCCCGCCCATCGCGGCGATCGCGCGCTCGAGCTCGGTCCACCGCGCGACCACCTCCTCGTAGGGGCGATCGCTCATCAAGCCCGCGATCGGTAACGCCAACTCCGCCACCACCTCGCCGCCATGGACCGCTACCGCGCCGCCGTCGAGCGCGATGAGCCGGTTCGCCGCCACCGCCATGTCGCCGGGATCGCGCCCCAGCACCGAGAGGTTGTGGCTGTCGTGGCCGACGCTGAAGCCGATCGCCCCCGCCAGCGGCCCGAAGCCGCCGACGTGGCCGCGCCCGATATTGCCGTTCTTGCCGTGGCGCTCCAGCACCGCGAGGGTGAGCACCTCCGGATCCGCCGGGTCGCCCTCCAGCCGGTCGGTGATCAGCGAGCCGGCGCGGACGGCGATCGTCGGCACCGGCGCGTCGCCGGCGAGTGCCAGGTCCGCCGGCGTCACCTCGCGCCGGCGGACCGAGCCGCGCCCGACACCGGTCGTCTCGATGCGGCCCTCGCCGGCGCGGAAGAGCCGGCCGCCGCAGATCACGCGCTCGACCGTCACCGCCTCGAGGTTCTCGACGAGCAACAGATCCGCGCGGTAGCCCGGCGCCACCAGGCCCCGATCGCGCAGACCCATCACCTCCGCCCCGCTCAGACTGGCGGCGCGGTAGGCGGCGACCGGCGGCGCACCGGCCCGGATCGCCGTGCGCACGGCGTGGTCGATGTGGCCCTCGGCGAGGATCTCCGCGGGATGGCGGTCGTCGGTGCAGAAGGCGATCCGGGCCGCGGTGACGTCGTCGAGCAACGGCGTGAGCGTGGCGACGTTCTTGGCGACGCTACCCTCGCGCATCAGGACCGCCAGCCCCTTCCTCAGCTTCTCGCGCGCCTCCTCAAGGAGCGTCGCCTCGTGGTCGGTGCGGATGCCCACCGCGGCGTAGGCCGAGAGGTCGCGGCCGGCGAGCAGCGGGGCGTGGCCGTCGATCTGGCGGCCCTGGAAGGTCGCGAGCTTGGCGAGCACGCCCGGCTCCGCGGCGAGGACGGCGGGAAAGCTCATGACCTCGGCGAGGCCGAGCACGCCCGGCTGGTCGCGCAGCGTGGCGAGATCGGCGGCCGAGAGTTCGGCGCCCGCGGTCTCGAGCGGGCTCGACGGCACGCACGAGCTCAGGTTGACGAAGAGCGAGAGCGTCAGCTCGCGCCCCGCCTCCAGGACGTAGCGGATGCCGTCGAGGCCGAGCACGTTGGCGATCTCGTGGGGGTCGCAGACGGCCGTGGTGGTGCCGCGCGGCAGGACCAGCCGCTCGAACTCGAAAGGCGAGACCAACGAGCTCTCGACGTGGACGTGGGTGTCGACGAAACCGGGGGCGACGACGAGACCGTGGGCGTCGATGACCTGCCGGCCCTCGTAGGCGTCGTAGGTGCCGACGATGGTGTCGCCGGTGACGGCGACGTCGCCCTCCGCCAGCGTGCCGTCGGCGACGTTGAGGATGCGCCCGCCCTTGACGACGAGATCGGCGGGCTCGAGCCCGCGCGCCTGTCGGATCCGCCGCGCCAGCTCCGCCGAGGTCGTCATCGCCGTCTCCTCCGATGGCCCGACGCAGACAACCAGCGGTCGCGGAGGAGATCAATCGCGCCGCGGCCCCGCCGCTCGTCTGACGTTGTCTCGAGGGCGACGCCGGCGCCCGCCGGGTCGCCGTGGCCCGAGCCCGCGGCTTGGCTGGGGTGGTCGGACGTCCGCGTCGTCACCGACACGCTTCGACCCGGGGGGCTGCTACCGGCGCGCGCCGCCCGCCCTGGAAACCGTTGACGGTGCGGCCGGCGCCCGGCCACGTCCTTTCGTGATGAGGACGGTTCGTGAAGTGTGCGCGGCGCTCGAGTGCGCCGACGTGAACGTGCAGATCGCCGAGTTGCGCCCGTAACTCCGCACCGCGATCGCCGGCGGGAGCGGCGAAATCGCGGGCTTACGGACCGACATGGCGGCCGATGCCTTGCCCCGACTGCAGTCGCCCGTCGCGACCATCCTCGCCGCCACCGCGCCGGCCATCACGCGCGTCGCGCTGATCCGAAGACGCCGAGCGGATCTCGAAGCGCCCGTGTCGACGACGGCGCCCCGCTCAGATGTCCTCCGGGACCATCTTGATGGCGCCGCAGGGGCATTCGGCGGCGCAGAGGCCGCAGCCCTTGCAGTAGTCGAGGTCGATCTTGAAGCCTTGGCCCGGGCCGAGCTTCAAGACGGCGTTGTCGGGGCAGACGCCGTAGCAGTTGTCGCACTCGAAGCAGTTGCCGCAGGAGAGACAGCGCCGGGCTTCGTAGAGCGCGTTGGTCTCGTCGAGGCCCGCGTGCACCTCGTCGAAGGTGGTCATGCGGCGGACCTCGTCGAGGGTCGGCTGCACGGTGACGGGGGCGTCGGTGTAGTACCAGGTGTTGAGCTTGGCGAAGTCGGCGAGCTCGTGCTTGGGCAACGGCTCGTAGGTCTCGCCGCGGAGATAGGCGTCGATGCAGCGCGCCGCCTTCTTGCCGTGGCCGATGCCGACGGTGACGGTGCGCTCGGCCGGGACCATGTCGCCGCCGGCGAAGAGGCCCTCGAAGCCGGTCATCATCTGGCGATCGACCTGGATGACGCCGTCGCTGCCGATCTCGACGCCCGGGACGGTCTGGACGAAGGAGGTGTCGACGTTCTGGCCGAGCGCCAGGACCAGCGTGTCGGCCTCGATGGTCTCGTACTCGCCGGTGGGCTGGGGGTAGCCCTCCTCGTCGAGCGCCATCTTCTCGACCTTGAAGGAGCCCTCGTCGTCCATCTCCTTGATGGTCGAGAGCCAGTTGAGCACCACGCCCTCGTCTAGGGCCTCCTGGACCTCGAAGTCGTGGGCCGGCATCTTCTCGCGGTTGCGGCGGTAGACGATGATGGCCTCCGAGGCCCCCAGCCGCTTGGCGGTGCGCGCCACGTCGACGGCGGTGTTGCCGCCGCCGTAGACCACGACCCGGCGACCCAGCATCGGCGGGTTCTCGGAGGTCTCCATCTCGCGCAGCACGCCCACGGCGTCGAGGATCTTGCTGGCATCGGGGGCCGGGATGTCGACCCGCTTGGCGAGATGGGCGCCGATGGCGAGAAAGCAGGCGTCGAAGCCGCCCGCCTTCATGTCGGCCTGAATGTCCTCCACCTTGCGGTTGAGGACGATCTCGACGCCCATGTTCTCGATGCGGGCGATCTCCGCCGTCACCACGTCGCGCGGCAGCCGATAGGCCGGGATGCCGAAGCGCATCATGCCGCCCGGCACCGGGCCCGCCTCGTAGATCGTGACGTGATGGCCCATCCGGCGCAGATGGTAGGCTGCCGAGAGCCCGGCCGGGCCGGCGCCGATGACCAGCACCTTCTGGCCGCTGTCGGGCGTCTCCCACTTGGGCGTCCAGCCCTGCTTGATGGCCTCGTCGCCCAGAAAGCGCTCGACGGCGTGGATATTGACCTCGGTGTCGATGAACTTGCGGTTACAGGCGCCCTCGCACGGGTGGTAGCAGGCCCGGCCCATGATCGCGGGCATCGGATTGTCGACCATGATCTGCTGCCAGGCCGCCTCGTAGTCGCCTTCCTCGGCGAAGCCGAGCCAGGCCTGGATGTTCTCGCCCGCCGGGCAGGCGTTGTTGCAGGGCGGCAGGCGGTCGACGTACATCGGCCGCTCGGTGCGCCACGAGCCGGTCTTGTTCTGGAGGCTGGTCGCGCTGTCGAGCGTGATGGCGAAGGGGACGGTGGGGTGCAGCGCGCTCATATCGCGGGCTCCTTGTCCTCGCGGAGCAGGTCGAAACGCTCGATGTTGTGATCGGCCATGCGCTGAAGGGCGGCGAGCCGCTCCTCGTCGCGCTCGGGCTTGAAGAGGTGCGCGAAGCGCTTTTGCGTCTTCAGGTAGTCCTCGACCGGGACCTTCTTGCGGATCGGGTCGGAGCCGGTGACGACGCCGAGCTCGCCCTCCCACAACGGGAACAGCCCGCACTCCGAGGCCAGCCGCGCCACCTTGATGGTGTCCTCGGCCGCCGAGCCCCAGCCGAGCGGACAGGGCACGAAGATGTGGAGGTAGCGCGCGCCGCGCAGGCTCATCGCCTTCTGCACCTTGGCCTCGAGGTCGTGCAGGTTCGACACCGAGGCCGTGGCGACGTAGGGGATGTTGTGGGCGAGGGCGATCAGCGGAACGTTCTTGCCGGTGCCGAAAACGTTACCGGGGGCGTCGCCGACCGCCGGCGTCGTGGCCGTGCGCGCCGTCGGCGGCGTCGCGCTCGAACGCTGCACGCCCGTGTTCATGTAGGCTTCGTTATCGTAGCAGATGTAGAGCACGTCGTCGTTGCGCTCGAACATCCCCGACAGGCAGCCGAAGCCGATGTCGGTGGTGCCGCCGTCGCCGCCCTGGGCGATGGCGCGGACGTCCTCGCGGCCCTTCGCGCGCATCGCCGCCTGCACGCCGGTGGCGACCGCCGGCGCGTTGCCGAAGAGCGAGTGCATCCACGGCAACTGCCAGGAGGTCTCGGGATAGGGCGTCGAGAACACCTCGAGGCAACCGGTGGCGTTGACCGCGATGACCTTGGAATCGGCCGCCCGCATCGCGGCGTCGAGGGCGAAGCGGGCGCCCAGCGCCTCGCCGCAGCCCTGGCATGCCCGGTGGCCGGAGGTGATGGCGTTGGAACGGTCCTGGCTCGCCTGAACGTCGCGCTTGTCGGGATCGACCAGGCGATTGCCGACGGTGAAGGTCCCCTTCTGGTAGAATTTCACCTTCTGCTGGTCGGAAAGCTCGTCGAGCTTGGTCTGGGGCATACGCGTCCTCAATCGGCGCCGTGGGTGGCGGCGTCTTTCAACAGGTTCTCGGCGACGGGGCCGGTGGCGATGCCGCGGCGTTGGCGCGCGAGCTCGCGGTCGACCATGCCGCGGTTGAGGTCGAGAAAGTGCAGATCGGCGAGTTCGCCCTTGAGCGCGCGCCTGAGCATCGACTGCAGCGACGGCGAGGTCACCGGCCGTCCGCCGAGCCCGGCGATGACGGTCTTGACGTAACAGTCGACGCCCTGCAGCGCCATCCGCAGGTCCATCGACACCACCCCGCCGGCGCCGGGCGCGACCGCCTTTTCGACCACGATGACGCGGCGGGCGTGCTCCAGGGCGTGCCGCAGCTCGGTGCGCGGGAAGGGGCGATAGCAGGAAAGCGAGATCACGCCCACTTGCGGGCCCTCCTGCGCCAGCTCGTCGACCGCGTCCTTGAGCGTGCCCGCGAGCGAGCCCATCGTGACGACGACGGTGGCCGCCCCCTCCACCTGGTAGGTGTGGAACAGGCCACCGGATTCGCGTCCGAACTGCTCTTTGAAGCTCTGGTGGATCTCCGGGATGACCTCCAGCGCCTGCAGCTGCTTGTCGTGGGCGAGGTAGCGCACCTCGGTGAAGGCCTCGGGCCCGACCATCGCGCCGATCGAGTAGGGATCGGCCGGATCGAGCGCCTGGCGCGGCACGAAGGGCGGCAAAAAGGCGTCGACCGCCGCCTGGTCGGGGATTTCCAACCGCTCGTAGGCGTGGGTCAGGATGAAGCCGTCCATGCAGACCATGATCGGGCAGGAGAGCTGCTCGGCCAGGCGGAAGGCCTGGATGTGCAGATCCAGCGCCTCCTGGTTGGTCTCGGCGAACAGCATGATCCATCCGGCGTCCCTCATCGACATCGCGTCGCTGTGGTCGTTCCAGATGTTGATCGGCGCGCCGATGGCGCGGTTGCCGAGCGTCATCACGATCGGCAGGCCGAGCCCCGACGCGTTGTAGACCGCCTCGGCCATGAACAGGAGGCCCTGGCTGGCGGTGGCGGTGTAGGTCCGCGCACCCGCCGCCGAGGCGCCGATCGCCACCGACAGCGCCGCGAACTCGCTCTCGACGTTGACGTATTCGCAGTTCTGGAGCTGACCGGTCTTCACGAACTCGCCACAGGCCTCGACGATGTGGGTCTGCGGCGTGATCGGATAGGCGCAGATGACCTCCGGGCGGCAGAGCGCCACGGCCTCGGCGACCGCCCGGCTGCCCTCGATCTGCTTGAGCATGATCCCTCCTCAGGCGGGCACGGCGACGTCGTCGAAGGCGGCCCGTGCCGCCTTGACGTTGCCGTCGCCGACCGCCCCCTTGAACTTGTCGCGGATGGCGGCCTCCACCGACGCGAAGTGCAACAGCCCGGTGACACCGGCGAACGCACCCAACAGCGCGGCGTTGGGCACTGGTCGGCCGACGTGACGCACCGCGAGTTCGGTCGCCCCCACCACCCGGACGTGGCCCGTGGGCATCTTGTCTAGGGCGTCGGCGAGCCCGAGTTCCTTCAGCGTCTTGGTCGAGTTGACCAGGACGTATCCCTTCGGCTTGAGGCCCTGGAACACCGGCACGGCCCCCAGCAGCGTGACGTCCTGCACGATCACGGCGTCCGGCTCGAGGATCGGCTCGCGCAGGCGGATGGGCTTGTCGTCGATCCGGCAGAACGAGACGACGGGTGCGCCCATCCGCTCCGAGCCGAAATTCGGAAACGCCTGGGCGTGGCGTCCCTCCAGGAACGCCGCGATGGACAGCATCTCGGCGGCGGTCACCACACCTTGACCGCCGCGACCGTGGAGGCGGACCTGGAACATGGTCACCGGCGACGGGCCTCGGACATAGGGACGAACATTCGGCGCCTCCCGCACGCATCATTGTTCGAGCGCAGCGAAACGCCGTTGGAGACGGGAAGAAAACGCCACATTGGTCGAGCCGCTTTGATCCGGCGCAATTCACGGCTGTGGTCGAACGTCGCGGTCACGCTGCCGCGGCGCCGCCGCTTCGTTGGAGCGGTGCGCCGTCCACCGCATTGCGTCAAAAAATCCTTGCACCGCACGCGCGGGCGCGGTCCATGCGTCTGCCGCAACCACAACGAGGTGACGCGACATGGCAGCCGCCGAGGACGCCGAGATCCCCATCCGCGAGCGCTTGTCGACCGACGTCGTCGTCATCGGCGCCGGACCGGTGGGCCTCTTCGCCGTCTTCGAGCTCGGTCTCTTGGGCCTGGAAAGCGTGGTGATCGACAGCCTCAGCCGGCCGGGCGGGCAGTGCGCCGAGCTCTATCCCGAAAAGCCGATCTACGACATCCCGGGCCTGCCGGTGGTGTCGGGCCAGGAGCTCACCGACCGTCTCTTGGAGCAGGCGGGGCCCTTCGAGCCCGCCTTCCGCCTGGGCCAGCGGGTGCTCACGCTGGCCACGCGCGACGACGGCCGCTTTCGCGTCGTCAGCGAGGACGGCGTCGAGGTCGACGCCGCCGCCGTCTTCATCGCCGCCGGCTGCGGCAGCTTCGTGCCGCGCAAGCCCAAGCTGGCGGGGCTCGACGCGCTGGAGGGCACCGGCGTGCACTACGCCGTGCGCCGCAAGGACGACTTCCGCAGCACCGACATCGTCGTCGTCGGCGGCGGCGACAGCGCGATGGACTGGGTGCTCACGCTGCTCGACTCCGCCGCGAGCCTGACGCTGGTGCACCGCCGCGACCGCTTTCGCGCCGCGCCGGCGTCCGTCGCCGAGGTCATGGCCGCCGTCGACGCCGGCCGGATGCGCTTCGTCCTCGGCGAGCTCGCCGGGCTCGAGGCGCCGGACGGCACCCTGGAGGCCGTCGAGGTCTCGACCAAGGAGGGGCCCGTCCGCCTCGTCTGCCAGCGGCTGTTGCCGTTCTTCGGCCTCGACATGCGGCTCGGTCCCATCCTCGACTGGCAGCTCGACCTCGAGAACGGCAAGCTGATCAAGGTCGACACCGAGAAGTTCGAGACCTCGACGCCCGGGGTCTTCGCCATCGGCGACATCAACACCTACCCCGGCAAGCTCAAGCTGATTCTCTCGGGCTTCCACGAGGCGGCGCTGGCCTCTCACGGCGCCTTCCACCACGCCCGGCCGGGCGAAAAGCTGCGCTTTCAGTACACCACCTCGTCGAGCGAGTTGCAAAAGCGCCTCAAGGTCGCCTGAACCGCCTCCGCCGCGCCGGCGCCCCGGCGGTGGTCCCGTCCGACCCGCGCCACCGCGCTCGCGCCGGCCGCCTCGCTCGGCAGCCGCGCCCCGACCCTGCCCCGGCACGCCGCGCGGGGACCATGGTGCCACCCTTCACCATGCGGCAGCTCGGCCCGGAGGGAGGATGCCGGTCTCACCAAGATTCGGCGGCTCAGGAGGGTGAGCGGTAAGCCTTCGGCCGAGGCCACGGCTGTGGATGTTGATCCGGTGGCCGGGATCAGGCTGCCATGGCGGTGGGCCGGCCCTCGGCCCGCCGATTCCAGGGCAGGCGCTCGTACAGGCGGTTGAGCGGGGTGTCGGCGCTGCGGGTGAGGACGTCGGCGCCCAGGCCTGGGGGTCGACGCCCGCGAGCTTGGCGGTCTCGATCAGCGGTGGCATGAAGGCGGCGCGCTCGGCCGCGTTGTTTTAGAGGCAGAAGCGGCCGTCGGCGAGGAAGCGGGCGAAGCGGCCCCGGCGCGTCAGCGTGGAGTCGACGGCCGTGGCGACGGGTGCGTGGCGCGAGAGCTTGTCGCGCTCGGCGCGCAGCCAAGCTTCAAGCTGTAAGACCAGCGGCGCCGTCTCCGCCCGGCCGCCGCGGACCGAGCGAAACCAACCTTGACCGGGGAATCACAGAACGCCTCGGGGCACGATCGCTCCTGCCGTTGCTTCGTCCCGGCGTCGCTCTGGTTCGGGTGCACCCGACGGCGCTGCGCCGGTCCGGTCCCGGTCGCCTGCCCGCGGAGCGCTTCCGGCGCGATCTTCGCCTTCAGCGCAGGCTCGATGTTCCGTCTCGTCCGCTTCGTCATCGCTCGCTTCGTCCAACCCGGCGGAGCGGCTCGGCTCCAACCCAGCCCCCGGTCCGAAATCGGGGGGCCACGTCACCCCGCCCGGCCCCGACCGCGCGGTCGCTCGCAGCGGCGCGGCCGGGCGGCGGGGACGTGGTTCAGGCGGCGGCCCAGACGTTCTTGAACTGGCCCTGGCTACCGCCGTCGTGGAGCACCTCGATGATGCGCTTGCCGAGGGGGTCGAGGCGCGGGTCGTTGCGGATCGGCTCGAGCTCGCGCTTGAAGAAGGCCTTCAGCTGCTCCGCACCCTGCTGGTAGGCCGCGTCGCCCACCTCCGGCTGGAGGTTCACCCGCAAGAACCAGTCCGGGATGTTGGCGCCCTCGACGTGCATCTGCAGCAGCACGTAGCCCAAGAGCGGGGTGTCGGCGCGCTGGAGCTGGCCGCGGCGGAAGCGCGCGCCGCCGCGCCGGGCGAGGTACTCGCGGGCGATCCACTGCGGCATGAAGCCGACCTGCCAGGCGCCGATGTGGCTGTTGGGGAAGATGGCGAAGTCGGTCTCCGGGGTCTCGCGGATCTGCTTCAACAGGATGTTGGCGAAGTCGACCACGCGACCGGTGGCGAAGGGCCAGAACGAGCCGACGCCTTCGCTCTGCAGCCCCTCGGTGTCGACGATGCTGGGATTGGCGTGGCCGCGCGGGGCGGCGAGGCGCCAGAGCCAGCCGAGCGCCGGCGGCAGGATGTGCATCATGCCGAAGATGCCGTAGGTCGGCTTGTCGCGGGTACACGGCGGGGTGCGGATGCCGAGCGTGCGGATGTCGATCTCGACCGGCTCGTCCTGGATGTTGGGCACCTCGTCGCGCGGCAGGATCACCCGCGGGTTGGGACACGGCTTGCCCGGGGCGTCGTGGGTGTGCTCCCAGATCAGACAGGTCGCGTTGGGCACGCCGTCGACGTTGATGAAGATCAACGGCTTGGTGGGCTGGGTGCAGATCCGCTCCAGATGCGGATCGACGCCGTAGGTCTTGATGTGGTCGACCCGCACGAACCAGGCGTTCTCGGCGTCCATCGTCACCAGCTTGCCGCCGGCGCGTTGCAGCTCGGGCTGCGACTGCGCCATGTCGTCGGTGACCGGGTGCAGCTCGCAGGCGTGGGGCAGGGCGAGGTGGCGCTTTTCGCCGGTGACGGTGTTGGTGCCGAGGCGCAGGCGGCCGTCGTGCTCGCGGTGCGGATATTCGAGCATCTCGCTCTTGCCGCCGCCGGACGCGCCCTCGTGCATGATCGTGAAGGTGTAGTCGTAGGGCGTGACCACCTGCACGGTCGAGGCGTGGTTGGTAACCCAGCCCTCGTTCTCGCCGATGTTCAAGAGGATGCCGTAGACGCCCTTCTTCGCACTCGGCCCCGGATAGAGGTTGAGCGAGAAGATCTCGTGCAGCCCCTCGTGCCGGTCGTGCACGACGACCTGCTTGCCGTCGCACAAGGTGTGGCGGAAGGGCGGGGCGAGGAAGATGAAGGCCTGGGGGTGGAAGTCGTCGCCGGTCTTGGTGCCGGCGACGTGGCCCTGCAGGTCGGCGAGCCCGCCGGCGAAGAAGCCGGCGTTGGCGGGCCCGATGAAGAGGCTGTCGTAGCCGTGGTCGGCATGGCCCGAGCGGAAGGGGACGAGGATGAGGTCCTCGCCCTGGAGCCAGTCGAGAACCTGCTGGCGGGCCTCGGTGAACGGCACGCCGAAGCGGTCCTTGAAGCGTGGTTTGTCGGACGGGCCGTCGTCGGCGACCACCATGCTGTTCGGGTCGCGTCGGCGCATGTAGGGATCGACGTAGTTGACCGCGGCGCCGTTGCGGCAGCGCGCGACCGTCGCCTCCAGGACCCAGCCGTGACCGGGGGTCTCGTAGCCGACCTCGAACAGATCACAGCCCGGCCCACCGCAGGCCATGTCCAGGAGGTCTTCACGGCTCTCGGCCACGTAGACCCGCGGTGCCGCCTCCACGACCGCCGCCACATGCGGCGGAAGCGCGAAGCTCACCCGCGGATGCGTCGCACGGATATTGTCCATGGGTGGTCTTCCTCGCCGTTCATCGGATTGAAATGTTCGAAGCTGCCAACGTTGACTTTAATCGAACCGGCGCCGGCGGCCGTCTTGGCGTTTCGTCTGACAGTTCCAAAACCGAATTTACGGCGGGGTGGCGGTCCGCTCGGACGGTCGCGGGATCGGCGCGGCGAGCGGCGCGACCCGGCGCCGTGAGGCGGAGTGCCGCAGCCCGCGTCGACGCCAGAGATCGCCACGCCGGCGAGAGCACGCGAGGTGATCCGGGCCGGCACCAGCACCGTCGGTGTCGGCCGAGCCGCCCGGAGGGGCCTCCGGCGTCAGCTTCGTCGAAGGCGGCAGCGCCAACTCCCGCCGTCGACGGTTCGGTTTCCCCGCCGCGCCGGCGGTCGGTCGTCGGGGCGGCGACGCCCGCCGCCGGCAGCCCGACCGTCCAGCCCGTCGCAAGAACGCCGCATTCCGCGCTCGACCGCCGGGCGGAAGGGTACCATCATCGCCGCGCGCTCGACGCAAGTCGGCCTAGATGCGGCACCGTACCGGTGCCAATGGGAGACGCACGCTGCCTCGCCCTTGGTTGCGGCGGCGCTACAAACGGGAGGCATCGCCATGGCTCGCCAGATCGAACTCACCGAGCTCATCCTGCGGGACGCCCACCAGAGCCTGCTCGCGACGCGCATGGCGCTCGAAGACATGACGCCGGTGTGCGACGATCTGGACAACGCCGGCTACTGGTCGCTCGAATGCTGGGGTGGGGCGACCTACGACGCCTGCATCCGCTATCTGAACGAGGACCCGTGGGAGCGCCTGCGCACCTTCCGTAAGCTGATGCCGAAGACGCGGCTGCAGATGTTGCTGCGGGGGCAGAACCTGCTCGGCTACCGCCATTATGAAGACGAGGTGGTCGAGCGCTTCTGCGACAAGGCCGCCGAGAACGGCATGGACGTCTTCCGCATCTTCGACGCGCTCAACGACCTGCGGAACCTGAAGACCGCGATCGAGGCGGTGCGCAAGACCGGCAAGCACGCCCAGGGCACGATCTGCTACACCGTCTCGCCTGTCCACACCACGGAGGCGTTCGTGGAGATGGCCCAGCGCCTCAAGGAGATGGGCGTCGATTCCATCTGCATCAAAGACATGGCGGCGCTCCTCAAGCCGCAACCGGCCTACGACCTGGTCAAGGGCATCAAGGAGAAGTGCGGCGAAGACACCCTCGTCCACGTCCACTGCCACGCCACCACCGGTGTCACGCTGGTCTCCTACATGAAGGCGATCGAGGCGGGTGCCGACATCGTCGACACCGCGGTGGGCTCGCTGTCGCTCGGCTCCGGCCACAACCCGACCGAGGCCCTGGTCGAGATGCTCGAGGGCACGGGCTACGAGACGCGCGTCGACCTCGAGCGCATCCGCCCGGTGAACGAGCATTTCGCCGAAGTCCGCCCCCGCTACGCCCACTTCATGGGCGGCTCCAAGGGCGTCGACACCGAGATCTTCAAGAGCCAGATTCCGGGCGGCATGATCTCCAACATGGAGAGCCAGCTCAAAGGCCAGGGCGCCGGCGACCGCCTGCAGGAGGTGCTGGAGGAGGTGCCGCGGGTGCGCGCCGATAGCGGCTACCCCCCGCTGGTGACACCGTCGAGCCAGATCGTCGGGACCCAGGCGGTCTTCAACGTCATGATGGGCCGCTACAAGACGCTCACCAGCGAGTTCGCCGACCTGGTGCTGGGCTATTATGGCGACACGCTTGGCGACAAGGACCCCGAGGTGCTGGCGGCCGCCGAGGCGCAGCAGAAGAAGCCGGCGATCACCGGCCGCCCGGCCGACCTCTTGAAGCCGGAGTGGGAGCAGCTGCGCGCCGCCGCCTCGGCGCTGGAAGGCTGCGACGGCAGCGACGAGGACGTCTTGACCTACGCCCAGTTCCCGCAGGTCTCGGCCAAGTTCTTCAAGACCCGCCACGAGGGACCGAAGAGCCTGGCCA
>JAAAPF010000180.1 GCA_009908425.1 Alphaproteobacteria bacterium | reverse complement strand
GCGCGATCCTCATCGCCTCGGGCGGCACCGGCGGCCACATGTTCCCCGCCACCGCCCTCGGCGACGCCCTCGCCCGGCGCGGCCACGCCGTCCGCTACGCCGTCGATCGCCGCGGCACGCGCTATCTGGCCGCGGACGCGGCGCGCGTGCTGGTGCCGGCGGCGAGCCCGACGGGATCGCTCCCGAGACGCCTGTGGGGCCTCGCCACCCTCGGGCTCGGCCTCGCGCTCAGCCTGGTGCGGCTGGGGCTGCGCCGGCCGGCGGCGGTGGCGGCGTTCGGCGGCTACGCCTCGGTGCCGACCGGGGTCGCCGCCGGGCTGTTGCGGGTGCCGCTGGTGCTGCACGAGCAGAACGCGGTGCTCGGCCGCGCCCATCGCCTGCTTCTCCGCTTCGCCCGGCGCGTCGCCACCAGCTTTCCGGAGACGGGCGGCGTTCCGGCGGGCACGGCGAACGACTTCGTCGGCAACCCCGTCCGCGCCGCCTTCCACGACCTCCCGCAGGCGCCGCCGCACGCCGGGGTGCGGCTGTTCGTGGTCGGCGGCAGCCAGGGGGCACGCGTGTTCTCGGACGTCCTGCCGGAGGCGATCGGCCGCCTCGGCGCCGAGACCCGGGAGCGCCTCACGATCGTCCAGCAATGCCGCGGCGAAGACTTGGCGCGGGTCGAGCGGGCCTACGCCGAGCTCGGCGTCGCCGCCGAGCTGGCGAGCTTCTTCGACGACGTGCCGGCGCGGCTGGCGGCGTGCGATCTGGTGATCAGCCGGGCCGGGGCGTCGGCCGTCGCCGAGATCCTGGTGGCCGCCCGGCCGGCGGTGCTGGTGGCCTATCCCCACGCCGCCGACGACCACCAGCGCGCCAACGCCCGCGCGCTGGCGGACGCCGGCGCCGCGGTCGCGGTCGACCCCGCCGAGGCCACCGCCGAGCGGCTCGCCGCCGTCGTCGGCGACCTCGTCGACGATCCGGCGCGGCGCGGCGCGATGGCCGATGCCGCCGGCCGCCTGGCACGTCCCGACGCCGCCGAGCGGCTGGCCGACCGGGTCGAGGAGGTGATCGCATGAACGTGCTGCCGCTCGAGGTCGGTCGCCTGCACTTCGTCGGGATCGGCGGCATCGGCATGAGTGGGATCGCCGAGATCCTGCACAATCTCGGCTACGAGGTGCAGGGCTCCGACGTCGCCGAGAACGCCAACGTCAAGCGGCTGCGCGCCGCCGGCATCCCGATCACCATCGGCCAGACGGCCGCGAACGTGGAGAACGCTGCGGTCGTCGTGATCTCCTCGGCGATCAAGGAGAGCAATCCCGAGCTGATCGCGGCGCGAGCCCGGCGCCTGCCGGTGGTCCGCCGCGCCGAGATGCTGGGCGAGCTGATGCGGCTCAAATGGTCGGTCGCCGTCGCCGGCACCCACGGCAAGACGACGACGACCTCGCTGGTCGCCGCGCTGTTCGACGCCGCCGCCCTCGATCCGACCGTCGTCAACGGCGGTATCATCAACGCCTACGGCACCAACGCCCGGCTCGGCGCCGGCGACTGGATGGTCGTCGAGGCCGACGAGAGCGACGGCACCCTCGTCCGCCTGGCGCCGACGATCGCGGTCGTCACCAACATCGACGCCGAGCATCTCGACCATTACGGCAGCTTCGAGGCGCTCCGGCAGACGTTCTTGACCTTCCTCGAGCGCATCCCGTTCTACGGCTTCTGCACGCTCTGCCTCGATCACCCCGAGTTGCAGGGGCTGGTGGGGCGGCTGTCCGATCGCCGCGTCGTCACCTACGGCTTCAACCCGCAGGCCGACGTCCGCGCGATCGACCTCCGCGTCGATCCCTTCGGCACGACCTTCGACGTCATCATCCGCAACGGCGGCGAGGCCAAGATCCTCGAGGACGTGCGCCTGGCAATGCCGGGCCGCCACAACGTCCAGAACGCCTGCGCCGCCATCGCGGTGGCGCACCATCTCAAGCTCGACATCGAGGTCGTCCGCGCCGCGCTGTCCTCCTTCGCGGGCGTCAACCGCCGCTTCACCGTCACCGGCACGGTCGACGGCGTCACCATCGTCGACGACTACGGTCACCACCCGGTCGAGATCGAGGCGGTGCTCGACACCGCCCGGCAGGCCACCCCGGGCAAGGTCGTCGCCGTCGTCCAGCCGCACCGCTACTCGCGGCTCAAGGATCTGTTCGACGACTTCTGCACCGCCTTCAACTGCGCCGACACGGTGCTCGTCGCCCCGGTCTACGCCGCCGGCGAGCCGGCGATCGCGGGGGTCGACCACGAAGCGCTGGTGCAGGGGCTCTACGACTACGGCCACCGCGACGCCCGCGCCATCGCCGGGCCCGAAGGCCTCGCCGCCACCGTCCGTGGGCTGACCGCGGCGGGCGATCTGGTGGTCGTCCTCGGAGCCGGCAGCAGCACCCAGTGGGCGCAGGCGCTGCCGGGCGAGCTCGAAGCGCTCGCCGGGGAGCCGGCACGGTGAGCGGGCTCCTCGACCGCTTGCCGCCCGTCCGCGGCCGTCTCGCGGCTACCGCCGCGACGGCGAGTTGGGCCTGGATGCGGGTTGGTGGGCCTGCCGAGGTGCTCTTCCGCCCCGCCGACATCGCCGATCTTCGGGCGTTTCTCGCCGCCACCCCGGCGGACGTGGCGGTCCTGCCGGTGGGAGTCGCCTCCAATCTCTTGATCCGCGACGGCGGCATCGCCGGCGTAGTGGTCCGCCTCGGCGGCGTGCTCAAGGCGATCCGGACCGACGGTGCCCGGCTCACCGCCGAGGCCGGCGCGCTCGATCGCAGCGTCGCGGTGGCGGCGGCCCAAGCGGGGATCGCGGGCCTGGAGTTCTACGTCGGCATCCCCGGCACGATCGGGGGTGCCGTGCGGATGAACGCCGGCGCTTTCGGCGGCGAGACCAAAGAGCGGCTGGTCTCGATCCGCGCCCTCGACCGCAGCGGCGCGGCTCACGAGGTCCCGGCGGGCGAGCTCGGCCTAGCCTACCGCCGCAGTGCGATGCCCGAGGACTGGATCGTGGTCGAGGCCACCTTCGAAGGCGAGCCCGACGCGCCGGCGGCGATCAAGAGGCGCATGGAGGCGATCAAGGCCGAGCGCGCGGCGGCGCAGCCGCTCTCGGTCGCCACCGGCGGCAGCACCTTCAAGAACCCCGAAGGCCAGCGCGCGTGGCGCCTCGTCGACGAGGCGGGCTGCCGCGGGCTGCGCGTCGGCGGCGCGGTGGTGAGCGACAAGCATTGCAACTTCCTCGTCAACACCGGCGACGCCACCGCCGCCGACCTCGAGACCCTCGGCGAGACGGTGCGCGCGCGCGTCGAAGCCGCGACCGGCGTCCGCCTAGATTGGGAGATCAAGCGCGTCGGTCGGCCGGGCGCGGAGGTGACGGAATGAGCCGGCGCGTCGCGGTGCTGATGGGCGGGCTCTCGGCCGAGCGCGAGGTCTCGCTCAGCTCCGGCGCGGCCTGCGCCGAAGCGCTCGAGCGGCTCGGCTACGAGGTCCGCCGCGTCGACGTCGGCGCCGACCTGGCCACACGGCTCGGCGAACTCGCGCCCGATCTCTGCTTCAACGCGCTTCACGGCCGCTATGGCGAGGACGGCTGCGTGCAGGGGCTCCTGGAGCTTCTGCGCCTGCCCTACACCCATTCGGGCGTGCTGGCCTCGGCGACGGCGATGCACAAGCCGACGGCGTGCGGGCTCTTCGCCGACGCCGGCCTGCGCGTGCCCGAAGGCCGCCTCGCCACGCTCGCCGAGGTCGCCGCGGGCGAGGTCATGGCGCCGCCGCTGGTGGTGAAGCCCATGGCCGAGGGCTCGAGCGTCGGCGTGCTCGTGGTCGAAGAGCTGGGCGATCCCCGCCTCGCGCCGAACGCGGTCGAGGCCGCCGGCGAGACCATGCTGGTCGAGCCCTTCGTCCCCGGCGCCGAGCTCACCTGCGCGGTGCTCGACGGCGAGGCGCTGACGGTCACCGAGCTGCGCCCGCGCGAGGGCTTCTACGACTACCGTGCCAAGTACACCGCCGGCGTCACCGATCACCTGGTGCCGGCACCGGTCTCCGAGACGGTCTTCCGCCGGGTCCGCGACTGGTCCGAGCGCGCCCACGCGCTGCTCGGTTGCCGCGGGGTCAGCCGCGCCGACTTCCGCTTCGACCCCGGCCGCGGCGAGCGCGGGCTCTTCCTGCTGGAGGTCAACACCCAGCCCGGCATGACCCCGCTCTCGCTGGTGCCCGAGCAGGCGGCCCATGTCGGCCTCGACTTCGACGCGCTGGTGCAACGCCTGGTGGAGGACGCGTCGTGCGACCGGTGAACCTCCGCGCCGCCCGCCGCGCCCTTCGTCGCGACGTCGCGACCCCTCGGCGCGGCGTGGTGCGAGCCGGGCTCGCCGGGCTCGCGCTGGTGGCGGCCTGGGCGGCGCTCGTGGCGCATCCGTGGTGGGACGAGGCGGCCGACCGCGTCGGCGCGGCGGCGCAGCGCCAGCTCGGGCTGGTGCTGGCCGAGCTTGAGGTCCACGGCACCGCGCGGGTCGACACCGAACGCGTGCGCACCGCCCTCCAACTCGCTCCCGGCACGCCGCTCCTCGACGCCGACCTCGACGCCGCGCGGGCCCGGGTACGGGCGCTGGGCTGGGTCGACGACGCCAGTGTGCGCCGCGAGCTGCCCGACCGCCTCGTGGTCACCCTCGACGAGCACGAACCCCGCGCGCTCTGGCTCGGCGCGGGCGGGCCGGCATTGGTGGCGGGCGGTGGCGAGATGTTGCCGGTGCCGACGGAGAACGCCGCCGCCGGTCTGCCGCGGCTGGTGGGGGCGGCGCCGCCGCCGGCGGTGGAACCGATCCTCCGTCATCTCGCCGCGCGGCCCGAGCTCCTCGCCCGTCTCCAGCGGCTGGAGCAGGTGAACGGCCGGCGCTGGCGGGTCTGGCTGGACCCCGGCGTCCGGGTCGAGCTCCCGCCCGGCGACGTCACCGCCGCGCTGGGCCGGCTCGTTCGCCACCACGCCACCGCCGGACTGTTGGACCGGGCGGTGGCGGTGGTCGACCTGCGGGTCGCCGACCGCCTGGTGGTGACCCCGGCGCCGCTGCTGCGGGAGGGTACGGGATGACGACCGCCGCCCCCATCCCCGCCTGGCGCACCTTGCTCGACCACGACGGCGCGAACGGGCGCCCGTTCGGGGTGCTCGACCTCGGCTCGCGCAAGCTCTGCTGTTACGTCGCGCGCCACCACCCGGGGGGCGCCTTCGAACTCTTGGGCGCGGGTCATCAGGCGGCGGAGGGCTTCGCCGGCGGCGAGGTGGTCCATGCCGCGGCGGCGGAGGCCGAGGTCCGCGCCGTGGTCGACGAGGCCGAACGCCAGGCCGGTGAGCGCCTGGGTGCGATCACCCTGGTCTTCGCCGGCGGCGAGCCGGCGAGCGGCTACGTGCAGGTCGAGGTCTCCCTCGACGGCCGCCCGGTCCGCCGCCGCGACATCCACCTGGCGCTCGGTCACGCCGCGCGGCACGCCACCGCCGAGGGGTTCGCCGTCGTCCACGGCCTCGCCCTCGGCCACCGCCTCGACGGCGGGCCCGAGGTCCGCGACGCTACCGGCATGATCGGCAAGCGGCTAGTGGTGCGCGCCCATCTCGTCGGCGTCCGGGCGCGGCCGCTGACCCAGCTCGTCGGCTGCCTCGAGCGCTGTCATCTGCGCACCACCACGGTGCTGACCGCGGGCTACGCCGCGGCCTTGGCGTGCCTCAGCCGCGACGAGGCCGAACGCGGGGTGATGGTACTCGACTGCGGCGCGCGGACCAGCTCGCTCGCGGTCTTCCACCGCGGCCGGCTGGCCTACGTCGCCGCGGTGCCGCAGGGGGCCGAGCACCTCACCGACGAACTCCAGGCTCGGCTGCACGTCGGCCGCGCCACCGCCGAGCGCTTGAAGAACCTCGAAGCGGCGGTCGTGCGACGCAGCTGCGACGCCTTCGACACGGTCGAGATCGCACCGCTCGACGCCGCCTCGGCGGGCGACACCGTCGAGGTACCGCGCGGGCGGTTCACCGAGATCCTGCAGCCGTTGAGCGAGGCCATGCTCGGCGCCGTCGCCGAGCAGCTGCGCCAAGCGCCCGAGACGGTGCAGGTCGCCGCGCGCCGTGGGCTGGTGCTCACCGGCGGCGGCGCGCAACAGGAGGGGCTCCTCGAGCTCGCCTCCGAACAGCTGGACGTCGGCGTCCGGCTGGGTCGTCCGAGCGTGCTCGACGGCTGGTACGAGCCGCCGGTCGCGGCGGCGAGCGGGGGCGTCGCCCTCGCCGCCGGTCACGACGGCGGGCTCGGCTACACGGTCGAGCGGTCCGCGCGCGGGCCGCTGGGCCGACCCTTCGAGAGTTTGAGCCAATGGCTGCGCGAGAGCCTTGGCGTGGCCTGAGCGGCGCGGCGCGGCCGCGGCCTCGGGCATGAGAGACGGGGTGTCGAGGAGGAAAACATGACCCTGAACCTGAGCATCCAGACCCATCACGATCTGAAGCCCAAGATCACCGTCATCGGGGTCGGCGGCGCCGGCGGCAACGCCGTCAACAACATGATCACCTCGCATCTCGAGGGTGTCGAGTTCGTGGTGACCAACACCGACAGCCAGGCGCTCTCGCAGTGCCTGACCGAGCGCCGGATTCAGCTGGGGACCGCCATCACCCACGGGCTCGGCGCGGGTGCTCGGCCCGAGGTCGGCCGCGCTGCCGCCGAGGAGGCCCTCGACGAGATCCTCTCGGACATCGACGGCTCGCACATGGTGTTCATCACCGCCGGCATGGGCGGCGGCACCGGCACCGGCGCGGCCCCGGCGATCGCCCGCGCCGTGCGCGAGCGCGGCATCCTCACCGTCGGCGTCGTCACCAAGCCCTTCTCGTTCGAGGGCGCGCACCGCATGCGCATCGCCGAGGCCGGGCTCGAGGACCTGCAGCAGTACGTCGACACGCTGATCGTCATCCCCAACCAGAACCTGTTCCGCATCGCCAACGAGCGCACGACGCTGCGCGACGCCTTCGAGCTCGCCGACCAGGTCCTGCACATGGGCGTGCGCGGGGTGACCGACCTCATCGTCATGCCGGGGCTGATCAACCTCGACTTCGCCGACATCCGCACCGTCATGGCGGAGATGGGCAAGGCGATGATGGGCACCGGCGAGGCCGAGGGCGACCGCCGCGCGGTCGAATCCGCCGAGGCCGCGATCTCCAACCCGCTCTTGGACGAGATCTCCATGCGCGGTGCCCAGGGCGTGCTGATCAATATCACCGGCGGTCAGGACATGACGCTGTTCGAGGTCGACGCCGCCGCCAACCGCATCCGCGAGGAGGTGGATTCCGACGCCAACATCATCTTCGGCTCGACCTTCGACGAGATGATGGAGGGCAAGATGCGCGTCTCCGTCGTCGCCACCGGCATCGAGAGCCAGCCGCGGGCGCTGCGCGAGCCGCACGTCGACGCCGCCCAGCCGCGCGAGCCCGAACCGCGCAAGGCCGAGCCGGTATCGCCGCTCTCCAGCCTGCGCTTTCGCACCGAGCCGCACCGGGTCGAACCCTTGCCGCATCCCAACAACAGCGGCGCCGGCCAGCCGCAGCCGCGGCGCGAGCGTCAGGTCCACCGCCTCGTCGACGACGGCGTCGAGGCCGGCCAGGCCGCGGGCGGACCGTCCCATCAGGGTTTCCAGGGACCGGCGGCGGTCGAGGCCGCGACCGCCGAGGAGGGCCACAACCGCTCGCTGTTCCGCCGCATGGCACAGGGCCTCTACGGCAAGCGGCCGGAAGAGGCGCCGCGCAAGGGCGTGCGGCCGCCGCGCGCCGGCGAGGAGCCGCGCGTGACCGCGGAGCCGTCCGCCGACGGCGAGCTTCCGCACTTCCTTCGTCGAGAAAAAACAGACGCTTGAGCGGCAACTTTGCGGGCGGGCTTCAACGCTGTGTGTCAAGAATCGACACGAACGGTGATTTGAAGCCCGCGCCCCGCGCCGCTAGGCCATCCTCGATGGTGAGGGCCCGGTGAGCGCCGGACCTCCCGTTGCGCGCCCCGCGCCCGCTCCGCCTCGAGGACGACGCCATGCCCCCGACGCCCCGCTTCGCCCGGCACGCCGAACGGCCGACGCCATCTCAGCGCACGCTGGGTTCGGCCATCGGGTGTGTCGGGACCGGGCTCCACACCGGTGCGCGGGTGGCGCTGACGCTGCGCCCGGCACCGGCCCATTTCGGCGTGGTGTTCAAGCGCGAGGACGTCCCCGGTGCACCGGCGATCCCGGCCGGCGTCGACGCCGTCGCCGACACCACGCGCTGCACCCAACTCGCGGGCCCCGACGGGACCCGGGTGCGCACCGTCGAACATCTGCTGGCGGCGCTCGCCGCCTGGGGCATCGACAACGTCGAGATCGCCCTCGACGGCCCCGAGATCCCCGCGATGGACGGCAGCGCCAAGCCCTTCTTCTTTTTGCTCGGCTCGGCCGGAATCGTCACCCAGGACGCCCCCCGGCGGGTGTTGAAGGTGCTGCGCCCGGTGCAGGTCCGCGAGGGCGAGCGCACCGCCACGCTGCGGCCGCATCCTGGTTTCGCCGTCGACATGGCGATCGACTTCGCCCACCCCCGGGTCGGCCGCCAGCGACTGGCGCTGGAGGTCGACGCCGCGAGCTTTCCCGAGGAACTCGCCGGGGCGCGGACCTTCGGCTTCGCCGACGACGTCGAGAGCCTGCGCGCGCGGGGGCTCGCCCGCGGCGGCTCGCTCGCCAACGCCGTCGTGGTCGGCGAGGGGGGCGTCCTCAACCCCGAGGGCCTGCGCTGGCCCGACGAGTTCGTCCGGCACAAGGCGCTGGACGCCGTCGGCGACCTGTACCTCGCCGGCGCCATCGCCGGTCGCTTCGAGGGTCGTGGCAGCGGTCATGCCCTCCACGTCGCGCTGCTGCGGCGGCTCCGGCGCGAGCGCGACGCCTGGCGGCGGGTGCCCGCCTCGGATCCGGCCATCGACGCCGCCGACCCGCCGCCCGCACTGGCCCGTCTCGTCGCCGATTGAGCGGCCGCGCCGCTCCGCCGCCGCGAGGTTGCGCCCATCGGGCCGACGACCGGTGCTGGCTGTAACCTCGCGGCCACAGCCAAGGCAAAACGCTCGCCCGAGTGACGTGGCTCACCGCATCCCGCCGTCGTTTGGTGGAGCATGCCACGCGATGTCGTGGTGGATCCGGTTGGAACGTGAGAGAGGATCGTAATCCTAAAGCAGGATCGCGCCCAGGTTGAAAGTTTCTTAACCGACCTGCACTTTGCTCGCGGCCTGACTTCCGCGATGACGAACGGCAGAGCGACCATGGACAACGTCGTGCACATCGAAGACTGGGCGTGGCGCCGGCGCTATCGGCCGCGCAGCCGCGTCCAACGCGCGCTCGCCGTACTCGATCCGGCCCAGCGCGAGGCGGTGCTCGATCTCTTGACGCTGTTCGCGCCGCTCGCCGAGCGCTTTTGGGACGGCGGCGGACCGGCCTGGACGGTAGAGAGCGACGAGGCGCTGATGGCGCCGCTCAAGGGCGTCCCGCTCGCGGAGTTCCCCGACGACGGGCTGGTGGCGATGTGCCTCGAGGCCGGCTACACCATCGGCGACGCCACCCACTTCAAGGCGGTCCTGCCCTATTTCCTGGTCGGCGCGTTCGCGCGCCCGCTCGAGAACTGGGTGCTGGACCCCGATCTGTTGAAGGCCAAGCTCGAGACCCTCGGCTTCGAGACCTGGCCCGCCGGCGAGCGCCGCGCCGTGGCCCGCGCGCTCGCCGTCTACGCCCAGCACGAGCTGGATCTCGCCGACGGCCCGAGCCCGCTCGACGAGACGCTGGTCGCCGCCAAGCGCTGGGCCGAGGACGAGTTCGCCGCCGCGCTCTGAGCCCGCTGCCGGCCGGCGCGTCCGCAGCTTCCCCTTGGCCCCGACGTTCGCGCGTCATATGTGACGGTGTTTGGATCACCGACGGCGCGGCGACCGCGTACGCGCGACGCGACGGCTCGGGGGAGCGACACGCCATGCGGCAGGGGCTGGGGCACGACGAGCTCGACGGCGACGCGCTCGCGGAGCCTCGCGAGCGACGCGGCCGCAAGGCGGTGGCCTGGGGCGTCCACATCTTCACCGCGTCCGGCATCGTGCTCGGCTGCCTGGCGCTGATGGCGGCGTTGGAGGGCGATCGCCTGGCCGCCTTTCTCTGGCTCGGCTTGGCGCTCTTCGTCGACGGCATCGACGGCACCCTCGCCCGCCGTCTCAAGGTCGGCGAGCTGGTGCCGCAAGTCGACGGCGCGACCCTCGACAACGTCATCGACTATTTCAATTACGTCGCCGTCCCGGCCGTCATGATCTACGCCTTCGATCTCGTACCCGCCGGCTGGACGACCTGGACCGCCGCGTTCATCATGGCGATTTCCTGTTACACCTTCGCGAACGCGAACGTGAAGACTTCCGACTATTATTTCGAGGGGTTCCCGGCCTTGTGGAACCTGATCGTGCTCTACCTGTTCGTGCTGCAGACGGGGCCGTGGACCAACCTCGCCGTGATCGCGGCGTGTGGCGTGCTGACCTTTCTGCCGCTCAAATACGTGCACCCGTTGCGGGTGCGCGATTGGCGGGTGGTGACCCTGCCGATGACCGCGATCTGGGCCGCGAGCTCGCTGCATCTGGTCTTCGTGGAGCACCGCGTCGGCGGCGCGGCGGCCGAGACCCCGGTCGTCTTCTGGATCTGGGTGGCGGCCTCGGTCTACTTCGCCGCCCTGTCGCTCTGGCGCTCGTTCAGACCGGCGGCGTGAGCGTCGCTCGACCCAGCGCCTCGAGGAAGCGCTCGGCGCGCGCGGCGACACGGGGGCCCCGCGGCGTGGCGGTGTCGTCCCACGGGTCGCGGCGGTCGTGGTCGTCGCCGACGACCCGACGGGCGGCGACGAAGTCACGGTGCTCGGCCCCGACGTGCTCCGCCAGGCGCTCGCCGCGGAACAGACCGTCGCGCATGCCGACCACGGCGATCCGGGCGGCGATCTCCGGCTCAGCCGCGCGCTCGGGCGCCGCCACCAAATCGACGCCGCCGAGCCGGTCGGCGAATGCGGCGTAGTTCGCCTTGAAGGTGAGCCGCACATAGCCGCGACCGCGGTAGCGCTTGCCGTCGCCGGCGCGATCGTTGCCCTGACGGCCCTCGTAGGCCCGCCAGGTGGCGGCGTCTCCCTCCTCGACCATCGCCCTGCCGAAGTGCGACTCGTGTTCGGCGGTGGCCAGGACGTAGGCGATCTGCGCCGGATCGCCGAGACCGCCGGCGCGGCAACCGGTGACCAGGAGCACGATCGCCTCCTTCGCCCACTCGCGGTGCCACGGCCGCGCGGCCGCCACCAGCCCCGCCAACTCGGCGTCGGCGATCGGGCTCGACGCGTCGTCGCTCCGCGGCAGCAGCACGGTGGTGCCGACGGCGAGCGCCCGCGCCCGCGCCGCGTCGAACCGCCCGCCCGCGCGGTCGCGGAGCTCGTCCCACCGCGCCGCGTCGCCCAGATGCCGCGCCGCGAGCGTGCGCAAGGTGTCCCCCGGGCCGAGGACGACCGGCTCGAAACGGTCGGGGTCGACCGTCGCCGGCACCCGCGGGCGGGCGAGCTCGAGCTTGCCGTCGCGCAGCGCGATCTCCAGCCCGAGGCCGGCGGCGACCTCTTCCGCGCTAACGAAGCCCGCGAGCCGAGCCGCCTCGGCCGCCGGCAGGGCGGGATCGGGCACCGTGCCGGGCGGGGTGTCCCAAGCCAGATAGAGCGGCGCGCGGTCCTCGAAGACCAGGGTGATCTCGTCGTCGTCCACCTCCGCGACGGTGAATCGCGGGTCGAGCCCGAGCGCCTCCAGCGACAACCGCGCCGCGCAGTCGAAATCGAGCGTGCCGGAAAGCTCGGCGCCGTCGAGTTCGGTGGCGAGGTGGACCGGCGGCTCCGCTTCCGCGGCGGTCTCTTCGGGCGCGGCCGTGAGCGCGCGGACCTCCTCGCGAAAACGCTCGCCGGCGGCGTGGAGGTCGAGCCCGGCCTGCCAAGGCAGCGCCAGCGGGTCCCACTTGGCGCGCTGCGGCACCTGCAGACGGTGCTCGACCTCGCCGTGCCCGAGCACGGTCCGCGGTGTCACCGCGATGCCGTAGTGAACGCACAGCTGAGCCACCACCGCCGCCATCCGGCGCCACTGCTCGCGGCGCATCGGAAAGCGGCCGGGATCGAAGGGGTGCTCGTGCGCACCCGCCATGCAGCACACCGCGACCCCGATCGAGCCGGTGTTCTTGCCGCGGGTGTGCGGGGCGTAGGCGCCGCGGAGCGGACGATCGTTGGCGGAGACGGCGTGCCGCCCGCGGCGCACGGTGCCGTCGCCCTCGATCAGGAAGTGGTAGTGCTGACGGTCGAGGTCGCTGGCGTCGTAGGCCCCGGCGGTCCAGTGACAGATGATCCGCTCGGGGCGCGCCCGCGGCAGCCATTCGAGCGGGATCAGCGCCGGCTCGGCGAGCTTGGGCGCCGGCGGGGGCGGTGCCGCGAGGAACGGCGCCGGCGCGGTCTCCGCCAGCCCGGGCGACGGCGGCGGCCGGCGCACCGGGGTCGGGATGGCGGAGGGCGCGGCGCCGCGCGGGCGGGCGTCGGCGGAGGCGAGCAGCGCCCGGGTGTCGGCGTCGACCGTGCCGTCGACGACCAGGCCGTGGGCGCGCTGGAAATCCTGCACCGCCGCGCGCGTGTTGGGCCCGAACAGGCCGTCGGCACCGACCTCGCGGCCGTAGCCCAGCGCCGCGAGACGCCGCTGGATCGTGCGGACGTCGTCGCCCCGCAGCATCGGCAGACGGTAGCTCAGGACCCGCAGCGGTGACGACGACAGTGGCGCGTCCATGACGACCTCCCGTACGCGGCGCTCGCTCAGCCCGCGCAGCCCTCGAGCCGGGCCAGATTGGCGATGTCGCGGCGCAGCTGCGCCACCGCGTCGGCGGACCCGGCCTCGGCACGCGCGGCGGCGGCGGCGGCCTCGGCCAGCCGCGCGCAGGGCGCCGCCGGCTCGCCGAAGGCGACCGCGAAGGAGGTGGCGTTGGCGGCGTAGAACGCGGCGGTTCCCGGCGCGCCGCCCGCGGCCTCGAACGCCGCGGCCCGCCCGGCCAGCGTGTCGTTGAGGGCGAGGCCGCGGTCGAGCCCGACGGCGTCGCGCTCGAGCCGGATCGCCTCCAGCCGTTGCGCCTCGAGGCGGGCGGCGTCGAGGCGCGGATCGGCGTGGTCGGCGAGCGCCGCGAGGGCGCGGTCGTAGCCGGTGCGGGCGCACGCCGCGGGCTCGGCGCGAGCCTCCACCGCGGCGTCGCCGGCGAGGTCGAGGCAGGCGTCGGCGCGGATGGCGTGGGCCTGGGCGCAACCGGGCCCACCGCGGCAGTCGACCGCGGTCGCGGCGACCGCGGCGGCGTCGCCGGCGGCGCTCAGCTGCTTCATGCGGTCGAGATCGCGCAGGGTGGCGGTGGCGCACGCCGCCAGCGCCGCCGCGGCCGCGACCGCCACCAGCGGCCGCGACCACCGGCGCCTCACGCCGCCGCCTCCACCGCGCGCGCCCGCGCCGGCCCGTCGCGGGCGGCGTCCAGCGCCTCCTCGACATCCTCCAGCGCCAGGGTGCCGGCCCGCACCCGCTCGGCCATCAGCGCCAGAAGCTCGAGGTCGCCGCGCGCCACCTCGTCCGACTGGACCGCGTCGACCGCGGCCAGGAGCTCTTCGGCGCTGCGCGCGCCGGTGGCCTCGACCACCTCCGCCGGCAGCTCCTCGGCCACCACCCGGTCGAGCATGATCCGCCGCAGGGTGGCCAGGCCGGCGGCGAGCGCGTCACGGGTGCCGGCAAAGGCGTCGTCGTAGGCGTCGAGGAACGGCCCGGGATCGGCGTCGGCGAGGGCGAGCTCGCCGAAGCGCTGCAGCTCGGCCGGTGCCGTGAGCATCTCCGCGAAGGCCACGCCGAACGGGTCGCCGCGGTCGCGCATCAGCCCGAGCGCGGCCTTGACGCCGAAGGGATTGACCACGCTCGGCGGCATCAACTCGGGGTCGTAGTCGGCGTCGAGGACGCGCGCCCGCCAGCGCAGATAGGCGCGCCCCGCACCGGCCCCGAACTTCGCGCCCGTCACCAGCACCCCGAAGGCGAGGCCGGCGGGGCCGAGCGCGGCGCCGGCGAGCGGCCCGGCGCGGGCGACGTCGAGGATCGGCGCGAAGCGGTCGAGCACGCCGCGCAGGCGTTCGGTCACCGGGTTGTCGGGGGCGTCGTGGATCGCGTCGGCGACCTCCTTGGCGGCGGCGACGACGTCACCCTCGGCGAGGGTGCGGCGCAGGTCGTCGACACGGTTGAGCTCGCTGGTGGCGCGGTCGACGAAGGCGCGGGCGCGGGCGCGGCCCTCCTCCGGCAGCAGTTCGGCGAGCACGCCGGCGGTGCCGACCCAGCGCCGCGCGCGGGCGAGATAACGGGCGGCGGTGTCGGCGAGCGGCGTCATCCCGGCCGCGGCGCGGGCGCCCTCGCCCGCCGGCATGAAGATCGCGGTCAGCCGGTCCAGCAGATGGGCGCGCTCGCCCGGATCGTCGGTGGTCCGCAGCCGGGCCAGCACCGGTGCCGCCTCCACCGCCGCGGCGTTGACCCGCTCGGCGTCGCGCACGCGCTGCTCGGCGCGGATCTCCCGCGCCTCGAGCGCGACCTGGCGGCGCAGCTCGGGCCGAAAGAAGCCGTCCACGGTCTCGACCAGCCGCTGCAACACCCGGTGCACGAGTTGCGCGGCGAAGCCGCCCAGCAGCGCCAACAGCGGCTTCGCCACCACCGCGGCGGTGAGGCCGTCGCCGTCGCCGGCGGCGGGGGGATCGGTCGGCACCAGCTGGGCGAGGATCAGCCCGGCGATCAGCCCCAGCCCGATGCGGATGAGGTAGGTGGAGTCGTCGCCCGGGTCGTAGGTGCCCTCGCGGACGTAGCCGTAGGCGTCGTAGAGCGATTGGAAGCTGGCGCCGATGCCGGCGAGGGTGAAGTAGAACAGCAGATGGCTGCCCAGCCGGCCGCCCTCGGCGAGGGTGTAGAGGTCCTGGGCGACCGAGGCGGCGTCGATGCGGCCGGTGGTGAAGACCCAGCAGAAGCCGACGACGAAGATCGCCGCCAGCACCATCAACACCCGCAGCGCCGGCACCGGGGCGAGGCGGTGGCGCCAGGGGCGGACGCGCGAATCCCACGCCATCAGCTCGAGCGAGCGCGGCAACGCCGGCTGCACCGCCCGCGCCAGATCGCCGTGCAGGCCGGCCAGCTGCGACATGGTGATGTCGCCGCGGGCGGCGATGCCGACGTCCAACAGGCCGAGCTTCTGCAGAACCGGGGGATCGAGGGGGCGGCCGCGGGCGCTGGCGAAGGCGACCATGGCCTCGCATTCGCGGAACAGCCGCGCGCGCAGGTCGACTTGGCCGATCGCCGCGGTGTAGAGCGTCGAGGTCGTGTCCGTGGCGGCCACGGCTCGACCCTCCCCACGATGGTGTCATCCCGCCGACGACATAATCCGAAGTCGCGCCGCGCCACAGCGCGCCAAAAGGTCGACATCGTGACGATTGCGGGCCCGCCGACGCGACACGCGGCTCAGCGGCGAGGAGAACGGCGCGGAAAGGATGGTGCCCAGGGGCGGATTCGAACCACCGACACGCGAATTTTCAGTCCGCTGCTCTACCAACTGAGCTACCTGGGCCGACCGCCGCCGGCGGCGACCGGCGTTATAGGCAGCGCCGCCGCCTCAGTCCAGCCCCTCGTCGACGACCAACAGGAGCTTGCCGGTGTTGGCGTTGGCCCCCATCAAGCGGTGGGCTTCGCCGGCCTCGGCCAGCGGTAGGCGGGCGTGGATCACCGGCTCGAGCCGGCCGTCCTCCAGGAGCGGCATGACTTCGGCCCGAAAGGCGCGGCAGATCTCGGCCTTCTCGGCGACCGGGCGCGCCCGCAGCACCGAGCCGATGATGCGCTGCCGCTTGACCATGAGCTGACCGATGTTGAGCTCGGCCTTGGCGCCGCCGAGGAGCCCGATGACGACGAGGCGGCCGTAGGTGGCGAGACAGCGGAGATTTTCCGCCAGATAGCCGCCGCCGACATGGTCGAGGACGACGTCGACGCCGCGCTTGTCGGTGAGCGCGCGGACCCGGTCGGCGAAGCTCTCCGAGCGGTAGAGGATGGTCTCGGCGCCGAGGGCGCGGCAGGCGTCGGCCTTGGTGTCGCTGCCGACGGTGACCAGGACACGGGCGTCGCGCAGGCGCCGGGCGAGTTGGATCGCCGCGGTGCCGACCCCCGAGGCCCCGCCGTGGACCAACAGCGTCTCGTTCTGGCGCAGCGCCGCTTCGCGGAAGATGTTGAGATAGGCGGTGATGAAGACCTCGGGGATCGCCGCCGCCGTCACCAGGTCGATGCGCTCGGGCACGGCCAAGAGCGTACTCGCGGGCGCCAGGGCGTACTCCGCGTAGCCGCCGCCGCCGACCAGCGACATCACCCGATCGCCGACCCGCCAGCGGCTCACGCCCTCGCCCAGGGCCTCGATCCGGCCGGCGACCTCGAGGCCGAGGATCTCGCTCTCGCCCGGGGGTGCCGGGTAATTGCCCTGACGCTGGGCGACGTCGGCGCGGTTGACGGCGGTCGCGGCGACCCGAACGAGAACCTCGTCGGGGCCGGGTTCGGGGCGCTCGATCTCGCCGGGCGCGAGCACCTCGGGACCGCCGGTGCCGTGGGTCACGATCGCGCGCATGTGATGATCCTCCACGAAAGGGGCGGTCGGTGCGACCGCCTGGGGGCTTCACGTGTTGTTAATAGCGTTGATATCTTCGTCGCCATGGCCGTCGGGCGGATGCCGCGCTACATGAGGGACTATGATGGATTGTACAGGCGGAAACGAGCATATGGGGCAGCTGCCCGACCCGAGCCGGATCGCCGCGAACGCCCACGAGGCCGCGTCCTTCCTGAAGTCGCTCACCCACCCGCATCGGCTCATGATCCTGTGCCTCTTGGACGGTCAAGAGCGCAGTGTCAGCGACCTCGAGGAGCGCCTGGGTCTGCGCCAGCCCACCCTGTCGCAGCAACTCGCGAAGCTGCGGGCCGAGGGCCTGGTGGAGACGCGACGCTCGGGCAAGTTCATCTACTACCGCCTCGCCAGCGCGGAGGCGCGCGAGGTGATCGCGGTGCTGTTCCAGCTGTTTTGCGCACCGACGGAGCGGGGTGCCGAGCGCACGATCGATTGGGTGCCGGCGGAATAGGCCGGTGGCACGCCGCGCCGGCGGCGTGAGCGCGGGGACCGTCGCCCCTCGCCGGCAACACCGTGGCCTCGATCGCCCGTTGCCGGCGGAGGGAACGAACGTCGACCACACCGAGGCGCCGCCGACGGGGTGAGACCCTCCGCCATTTTCACATGATCAGGGCTGTGATTGCGCATCGGGTCCGCCAGAATGGTCCCGGCACCGGGCGGCGCTTCGATTTCC
>JAAAPF010000012.1 GCA_009908425.1 Alphaproteobacteria bacterium | reverse complement strand
GCGGCCGCTGGCGGCGGGCTCGGTGATCGGCGGCGGCGTCGTCGAGAACCGCGACCCCGCCGTCGGCTGCGCCTCGCTCGAGCGCAAGCGCGCCGCCGAGACGGCCGCCGGCGGCCCCGCCGCGACGCGCTATCTGGAGCCGGGCGACCGGGTCGAAATCGAGTTCTTCGACGCGGCGGGGCGCTCGCCCTTCGGCCGCATCGACCAGCGGGTCGCCGCGGCGTGAGGGCTCAGCCGCTCGGCGGCGGCTCGGCGAAGGCCCAGGCGACGGCGGCGAGATCGACGCCGACGAGCGGGCCGAACAGCCCGAAGCCGCCGCAGAAGACGTCCTGCCAGATGCCCAGCGCGATCAGCCCGGCGAGCACGCCGGCGGAATAGAGCCGGACGTTGTCGCGGCGCACCGCCTGCACCAGCCGCAGCGCCGTCTCCGCCGCCAGATAGCAGGCGAACAGCACCGGCAGCGACCACATCCCGACGCCGCTCGCGGCGATCAGCGCGACGCCCAGGACGATCGCGGTGAGGCCGGCGGCCCGCGACGGCCCGCGCTCGTGCGCCAGCGCGTAGGCGAGCCGCACCGCCCCGGCGAGGACGAACAGCACGCCGACGACGTCGAGCAGGCCGACGGTCACCGCCAGCGGCGCGACGGCGGCGACGACGGCCAACGCCCAGGTCGCGTGGACGACGCGGCGGCGCGTGAAAAGACGACGTGGTCCGACGGTATCGGCGGTGGCCATCGGCGGCATTCCCGCTTGCTGTTCGCTCGTGCAAATGGGTATGCGAGCCGCTGCTTCAAACCGTCGCCCCGCGCAAGGCCGCCCTGCGTGCGCTCAGCCCTCGCGCACCCGCACGCGGTGCCGGTAGGTGACGTTGACCCGCTCGGAGGCCCACAGCGCCCAGCTCAGGATCAGCGAGAACACGACGAAGGCGACCAGGCCGACCTGGCGCGGATCGATCGCCGCGCCTTCCTCCGGCCCGAGCCGGGCGTGCTCGGTGAAGAGCTGGCCGAGCCCGCCGGTGAGCCAGATGCCGGCGATGGCGAGCTCCGGGAACCAGCGCCACTTGGTGAAGCCGGCGACGAGGATGGCGAGGTACACCACCAGATCGAGGCCGAGCAGCCAGCGCGGCCGGTCCGAGCCCTCGCCGTACTGAATCCATTCCACCGCGTCGGCGACGACCGCGAAGACCACCAGCCCGAAGAAGAGGTAGAGCCACCCGCCGACGCCGTAGCGCGGATGCCGCGCGGCCTCCCGCGCGCCGACGGTGCGCCAGCTCACGGCCCGACTCCGGCGGCGACGCGGTCGACGGCGGCCAGCAGGCGGGCGACGTCGCGCTCGCGCGACAGCCGGTGCTCGCCGTCCTTGATCAGCTCGACGGTGACGTCCTCGCTGTCGACGTGCGCCGCCAGCGTCAGCGCGGTCCGCCACGGCACGTCGGGATCGCGCTGGCCGTGCAGCAGGTGGAAGGGGCAGGTGAGCGCGAGCCGCTCGCGCAGGACGAGATGCGCGCGGCCCTCCTCGACCAGCCGCAGGGTGATCGGGGTCGGTTCCTCGTCGTCGTCGCTCGGCTCGTAGTGCACGCCGCGGTCGATCAACTCGGCGCGCTGCTCGGGCGTCGCCCGCGCCCAGATCAGATCCTCGGTGAAGTCGGGCGCGGCGGCGATGCCGACGCAGCCGGCGACGCGCTCGGGTCGGGCGCGGGCCACCAGCAGCATGATCCAGCCGCCCATCGACGAACCGACCAGGACGACGGGACCGCGGGTCGCCCGGTCGAGGACGGCGACGGCGTCGTCGACCCAGGCGCCGATGGTGCCCTCCTCGAACCGCCCCGAGGAGCGGCCGTGGCCGGAATAGTCCAGGCGGGTGACGCCGCGGCCGCGCGCGCGGGCGTGGGCCTCGACCGCGAGCGCCTTGGAGCCCTCCATGTCCGAGCGAAAGCCCGGCAGGAAGACGAGGTGCGGGGCGGCACCGGGGTGGGTGACGTGGGCGACGCGCCGGCCGTCGACCTCGACGAAGGCCGCGGCGGCCGGAGCGGGTTGGTCGGTCATCGGCGGCGGAACCTGCTTCTGCGTGGGGTGCCGGCCGTGCTAGGCGATCCGGCGTGGAACGCAACCCCGGCCCCCCGTCGCCGCCCGCGACATCGCCGCCGACCGTGCTGCAGGTGTTGCCGCGGCTCGACACCGGCGGGGTCGAGCGCGGCACGGTCGAGGTCGCCCGCGCCCTCGCCCGCGCCGGCTGGCGCCCGCTGGTCGCCGCCGAGCCGGGTCGGCTGGTGGCGGCGCTGGAGGCCGCCGGCGGCCGCTTCGTGCCGCTCGCGCTGGCCACCAAGAACCCGCTCGCGATCGCCCGCAACGGCCGCCGGCTCGCCCGGCTGATCGCCGCCGAGGGGATCGATCTGGTCCACGCCCGCTCGCGCGCGCCGGCCTGGAGCGCGCGGCGGGCCGCCGCCGCGCGGGGACGCCCGTTCGTGACCACCTTTCACGGCGTCTACGGCGGTGCCGCCAACCCGGTCAAACGCCCCTACAACGCGGTGATGGCGGCGGGCGCGCGGGTGATCGCGGTCTCCGAGCACGTCGCCGACCACGTCCGCCGCGTCTACGGCGTCGGCGACGACCGGCTGCGGGTGGTGCACCGCGGCGTCGATCTCGCCGCCTTCTCGACCGCGGCGATCGCCCCCGGGACCGCCGCCGAACGGCGCCGGAGCTGGGGCGTGCCGGCCGCCGCGGCCGTCGTCCTCCTGGTCGGCCGGCTCACCCGCCTGAAGGGCCACCTCGTCCTCCTCGACGCGGTGGCCGCGACCGGGCGCGCCGATCTCCACGTCGTGGCGGCGGGCCCGTTCGAGCCCGACGACCCTTACGTCGGCGAGGTCCGCGCCCGCGCCGCGGCGCTCGGGCTGGGCGAGCGGCTGCACCTGGTGGGGCCCGTCGACGACATGGCCGCCGCCTACGCCGCCGCCGACGTGGTGGCCTGCCCGTCCCGCATGGAGGCTTTCGGGCGGGTGTCGATCGAGGCCCAGGCGATGGCGCGGCCGGTGGTGGTCCACCGCGTCGGCGGGCTGCCCGAGACGCTGGTCGAGGGGTCG
>JAAAPF010000026.1 GCA_009908425.1 Alphaproteobacteria bacterium | reverse complement strand
GAGGAGCGCCGCGCCCCAGGCGGCGCCGGCCATCAGCCGCGGCGCCTCGCCGATCGGCGCGACCGAGCGTGGGCCGGATGCCACGAACAGCCGCGCCATGACCGCGAAGACGACGAGCGCGTTGCCGAGATGGAGCGCCACCGACCACGGGCTGTTGGCGTCGAAGACGGTGATGCCGCCGAGCTTGGCCTGGACCGCCAACAGGATGGTCAAGAGCACCGCCCAGCTCACCAGCTCCGGGCGCTCGCGGCGGCGCCAGAGCGCGAAACCGAGGACGACGAGCACCAAGGGCCCGACGACGAAGCCGGCGATGGCGCGGTGCACCCATTCCAGCATGACCTGGAAATAGGTGTAGCCGACGTCGCCCAAGGCGGCGAAGTCGGCGGGGGTGACGACCCACTGGCCGTAGCAGGTGGGCCAGTCCGGGCAGGAGAGGCCGCTGTTGGTGGCGCGCACCCAGGCGCCGAGCACGATGAGCCCGTAGGTGGCGGCCAGGGTGAGGCCGAGGGTCCAGCGCAACGCCTTCACCGCGTGTCCTTTCCGCGCTTCAGCCCGTAGAGGGCGTAGATCACGATCAGCGCGACCGCGAGGCCGTACCACGTGATCGCGTAACCCAGATGGTTGTTGGGCAGGTTGACCGCCATGGACTGCGGCACCGGCACCGCCGGGCCCGGCGCCAGCACCCGCTCGCTCGCCACCAGCACGACCGGCAGCACCTCGGCGCCGAAGGCGCGGGCGAGCGCGTCCTGGTCGTACCAGTACCAGCGGTTGGCCTGCGGGTCGTTCGCCGGCGTCGGCCAGCGCCGTTCGAGGTCCGCGATCCAGCGCACCGGGCCCTCCAGCGTCACCTCACCCGCGGGCGTGCGCACGGGCGGCGCGTCCTCGGCGAGCCAGCCGCGGTTGACCACCAGCGCGCGGCCGTCCGCGAGCCGGGCGAGCTGCAGCACGTCGTGGCCGGGCCGCCCCTGCTGACGCTCCACGCCGTAGCGCAGCACCGGATCGGGTGCGAGCTCGGCGGTCACGCGGACCGGGCGATGGGCGAGGTCGGGGCCGAGTTCGGTGACAGCGGGGAGCGCGACGGCCGGTTGCGCGTGCCGCGCCTCCAGCATCGCGATCAGGCTCGTCTTCCACTCCAGGCGCTGGACCTGCCAGGTGCCGAGCACGAGGAGCAACGGCAGGCCCAGGACCAACGTCAGCGTCGGCCAGAGGCCGGGGCGGAAGCGGCGGGTGTGCGTCGCCACCCGCCGCTCAGAACGTGATCTCGGGCGTGACCGCGAAATGATGGGTGGCGCCCCACATGTAGACGCAGACGAAGAGGAACAACCAGACGACGTCGACGAAGTGCCAGTACCAGGCGGCGGCCTCGAAGCCGACGTGCTTCTCGGCGGTGATCGCCATCTGATAGGCGCGGACCGTGCAAACGATCAGGAAGATGGTGCCGACGAGAACGTGGAAGCCGTGAAAGCCGGTCGCCATGAAGAAGGTCGAGCCGTAGACGCCGGCCTGCAGGGTGAGGCCGTGATGGATCACCTCGATATACTCGTAGACCTGAAAACCCAAAAAGACGGAGCCGAGTGCGACGGTGATCAACAGCGCCTGGAAGGCGACTTGGTTGTCACCCTCCCGTACGGCGTGGTGAGCCCAGGTGAGGGTGGTACCCGAGAGCAGCAGCAACAGCGTGTTGAGGAGCGGGATGCCGAACACCGGCACGGCGTGGACGCCCTCGGGGGGCCAGGAGGTCGCCATCGTCTCCGGCGGGACCAAAGCGCCCCAGAAAAAGGCCCAGAAGAAGGCGATGAAGAAGAAGACCTCGGAGACGATGAAGAGCGCCACGCCGGTGCGCAGGCCGACCGCGACCGTGCGGGTGTGGGCGCCGGTGCGGCTCTCGCGCAGGACGTCGCGCCACCACAGCGCCATCGTCGCCAGCACCCCGGCGAGGCCGGCGAGGGTCAGGACCGTGCCGAGCGTCGCGCCGTGCATCCACATCGTCGCGCCGACGACCAGGACGAAGGCCGAGATGGCGCCGGTGAACGGCCACGGGCTGGGATCGACCAGATGGTAGTCGTGCTGAGGTTCGTCGTGGTGGTGCGCCGGGGTTCCGGCGTGGGTGGCCATGTTCTCCTCCATCGCGGCCCGCTCCCTCGCTCGCGGCGTCAGCTGTCGGCCGCGTCGCCGGCGCCGCTGCCGGCGGCCAGCTCGTCGGTCGCGCGTTCGGCCAGAAAGAAGGTGTAGGAAAGCGTGATCGTCTCCAACTCCGCCGTGTCCGGGTCGTCCAGGATCGCCGGGTCGACGTAGAACGACACCGGCATCTCGACGGTCTCGCCGGGCATCAACGGCTGTTCTTCGAAACAGAAGCAGTGGATCTTCGAGAAGTACGGCCCGGCGTCGTAAGGCGTGACGTTGAAGGTGGCGGTGCCGACCAGTGGGCGCTCGGTGGTGTTGGTGGCGGCGTAGAAGGCGAGGCGGTTCTCGCCGATCCGGACCTCGACGGTGCGCTCCACGGGCTCGAAGGCCCAGCCCAGGGTCGGGTCGACGTCGGCGTTGAAGCGCACGGTGATGGTGCGGTCGAGCACCTCGACCGGGCTTCCCTCGGCCACCTGGGTCGTGCCGCCGTAGCCGGTCACGCGGCAGAACCAGTCGTAGAGCGGCACCGAGGCGGCGGTGAGCCCGACCATCGCGGCGATGACGCCGACGCCCATCAGAGCGGTGCGGGTGTTGCGGTTCATCAGCCCGTACCCCCGACCTTGACGACGGTCACGAGGTAGAACAGCCCCACCAGGCCCAGCAGCACGCCCGCGAGCGCCAGATTGCGGCGGCGCAGCCGGCGGCGGTACTCGGGATCGTCGCTCCTCACCACCACCATCCTTGCACCCCGTAATCGACCATCAACGCCGTCAGGATCCCGAAGAGGTAGACGATCGACACCTTGAAGGCCCGCATCGCCCGGCTCTCGCGCGGATCGCGCCAGAGCTGGACGGCGTGCCAGGCGTACCAGCCGCCCAACCCCGCGGCGGCGACGCCGTAGAGCCAGCCGGCGAGGCCGAGCGCGAACGGCGCCAGCGAGGTCGCGACCAGCACCGCGGTGTAGGCCACGATCTGGCGGCGCGTCACCGCCGCGCCCGCCACCACCGGCAGCATCGGCACGCCGACGCCGGCGTAGTCCTTGGTGCGGTAGATCGCCAGCGCCCAGAAGTGCGGCGGCGTCCACAGAAAGATGATCGCGAAGACCAGCACCGGCAGCAAGCCCACCTCGCCGGTCATCGCCGCCCAGCCCACCACCGGCGGCAACGCCCCGGCGGCGCCGCCGATGACGATGTTGTGCGGTGTGCGGCGTTTCAGCCAGAGCGTGTAGATCCCGACGTAGAAGGCGATGGTGCCGGCCAATAGGGCGCCCGCGACCCAGTTCAGGGCGAGCCCCATCACCATCACCGAGAAGATCGCCAAGGTGACGCCGAAGCCCAGCGCCTCCGCCGGCTCGATCCGCCCGGCCGCGGTCGGGCGCAGGCGGGTCCGCGCCATGCGCCGGTCGATGTCGACGTCGTACCAGTTGTTGATGGCCGCGGCCGCCCCCGATCCGGTCGCGATGCAGAGCACCGCCACCACCAACAGCACCGGATGCGTCACGGCCGGCGCGAGGACGACGCCGGTGATGCCCGAGAACACCACCAGCTTCATCACGTTGGGCTTCATCAAGAGCCAGAAGTCGCGGGCGGTGGCGAGCGAGGGGGCCAGACCCTGCTCGATCGCCCGGTCGGTGGTGGCGAAACCTTCGGACATGCGACCTTACTTGACTTCCGGCAGTTCGTTGAAGGTGTGGAAGGGCGGCGGCGACGACACCGTCCATTCCAGCGTGTCGGCACCCTCGCCCCACGGGTTGTCCGCCACCTGCTCGGTCGAGGCGAAGGTCTTGTAGAGCACGTAGAGGAAGTAGACCGCGCTGGCCGCCGCGATGTAGGAGCCGAGCGAGCTCACCATGTTCCAGCCCGCGAAGGCGTCCGGATAGTCCGGAATGCGCCGCGGCATCCCGGCCAGACCCAGGAAGTGCTGCGGGAAGAACGCCAGGTTGACGCCGACGAAGGTCAGCCAGAAGTGGATCTTGCCCATGTGCTCCGGGTACTGGTGCCCGGTCATCTTACCGACCCAGTAATAAAAGCCGGCGAAGATGGCGAAGACGGCGCCGAGCGACAGCACGTAGTGGAAGTGGGCGACGACGTAGTAGGTGTCGTGGAGGACGGTGGTGACGCCGGCGTTGGCCAGCACCACGCCGGTAACCCCGCCCACGGTGAACATGAAGATGAAGCCGATGGCCCACAGCATCGGTGTCTTGAACTCGATGGAACCGCCCCACATGGTGGCGATCCAGCTGAAGACCTTGATGCCGGTGGGCACCGCGATGATCAGCGTCGCGGCGACGAAGTAGGCGCGGACGTCGACGCCCATGCCGACAGTGAACATGTGGTGCGCCCACACGATGAAGCCGATCACGCCGATCGCCACCATGGCGTAGGCCATGCCGAGATAGCCGAAGACCGGCTTGTGCGAGAAGGTGGAGACGATGTGGCTGATGAGCCCGAAGGCCGGCAGGATCATGATATAGACTTCGGGATGCCCGAAGAACCAGAAGAGGTGCTGGAACAGCACGGGGTCGCCGCCGCCCGCGGCATCGAAGAAGCTGGTGCCGAAATTCCGGTCGGTGAGCAGCATGGTGATCGCGCCCGCCAGCACCGGCACGGCCAGGAGCAGGAGGAAGGCGGTGACCAGCAGGGCCCAGGCGAACAGCGGCATCTTGTGCAGCGTCATGCCCGGGGCGCGCATGTTGAAGATGGTGGTGATGAAGTTGATCGCGCCCAACAGCGACGAGATACCGGCGAGGTGCAGCGAAAAGATGACGAAGTCGACCGCCATCGACGGGTGGCCGATCATCCCCGACAGCGGCGGGTAGAGCGTCCAGCCGCCGCCGAAGCCGCCCACCAAGAGCGACATCACCAAGAGCAGCGCGGACGGCGGCAACAGCCAGAAGCTGATGTTGTTGAGCCGCGGGAACGCCATGTCGGGCGCCCCGATCATCAGCGGCACCATCCAGTTGCCGAAGCCGCCGATCAACGCCGGCATCACGAAGAAGAAGATCATGATCAGGCCGTGGGCGCTGATCAGCATGTTGTAGAGGTGGTAGTCGCCGCCGAGGATCTGATCGCCGGGCTGCATCAGCTCCAGGCGCATGACGATCGACATGGCGAGGCCGATGAAGGCCATACCGCCGGCGAACCACAGGTAGAGGGTGCCGATGTCCTTGTGGTTGGTCGAATAGACCCAGCGCTTCCAGCCCGTGGGCGCGTGGTCGTCGTGGTGGCCGGCGGCCGCGTAAGCCATGGTGTCTCGTCCCCCGTACCTCTGCTCAGCGCTGCGCGACGCTGGTGTCGTCCTCGGTGCCGTAGCGGGCCTGGGCCTGCTCGACCCACGCGTCGAACTCGGCCTGCGGCACGACCCGCACCGCGATCGGCATGAAGCCGTGCCCGACGCCGCACAGCTCCGAGCACTGACCGTAGTACATGCCCGGCTCGTCGACCCGGAACCAGGTCTCGTTCAGCCGCCCCGGGATGGCGTCGCGCTTCACCCCGAAGGCCGGCACCGCCCAGCTGTGCAGCACGTCGGAGGCGGTGATCAGCATCCGCACGGTCGCGCCGGCCGGGACGACCACGTCCTCGTTGGTGGCCAGCAGCGCGGGCTCGCCGGCGTCCTCGGCCTCCTCCCGCGACAGCATGAAGGCGTCGAAGGAGAAGTTGCCGTGGTCGGGATAGGCGTAGCTCCAATACCACTGCCGGCCGATCGCCTTGACCGTGACGTCGGCCTCGGGCGTGCGGTCCTCGTAATAGATCAGCTTGAACGACGGAAAGGCGATGATCACCAGGATCAGCACCGGCACCGCGGTCCAGACGATCTCCAGCACGGTGTTGTGGGTGGTGCGCGTCGGCCGCGGGTTGGCACCGGCCCGAAAGCGCCAGACGACGAAGAGCAGCAGCGCCAGCACCACCACGCAGACGCCGGTGATCACCACCAGCAGGAGGTCGTGCAGGTCGGTCACCGCCGCCTTGAGCGGCGACGCCGCGTCCTGCATGCCCAACTGCCAAGGCTCGGGAGCGGCGGCGACCGCGGCCCCGCTCCAGGCCAAGGCGAGCAAGGCGACCACCGTCCGCGCGAACGCACCACCCATCGTTATCGTGCCCCCGTTGTCACACATCGCCGACCCACGATGCGATGCAGCGATTACCACCGTCACCGTGGAGATCACAAGCGGGTAGCTAAGGTGCGATGCCGCCGCCGGCTACCGGCGGGTTGTCGCAAGGTGGCCGCTCAGTGCCCGATCCGCGCCCGCAGCCGGCGGACGCCGGTCCACACCCCCCCGACGACCACCGGCACGGCGAGCCCGGTCGCGAAGCCGACGGCCTGCGGGCCCAACGCGGGCGCGATCAGCTCCAGAAGATACGACCAAAGCCCGACGATGTAGTAGCTCACCGCCGCCACCGAGAGGCCCTCGACGGTCTGCTGGAGCCTGAGCTGGAGCTTGGCGCGGCGGTCCATCGACACCAACAGCGCCTGGTTCTGCTCCTGCAACGCGAGGTCGACACGGGTGCGCAACAGATCGGCGGCGCGTGCGAGGCGTGCGCCCAGGCCCTCCATGCGACCCTCGACCGCGCGGCAGGTGCGCATCGCCGGCTCGAAGCGCCGTGCCAGGAACGAGCTCACGATCTCCATGTCGTCGTTGCGCTCCAGCCGTAGCCGCGCGAGGCGCTCGTGCACGAGCTCGGCGTAGGCGCGGGTGGCGCTGAAGCGAAAGGCGCCGTCGGCGGAGGCGCGGGCGTGCTCGGCGGCGAGGTCCGACAGCTCGTCCAACAGCTGGCGCTCGCTCTGGGCGTCGTCGGCGTCGGTCATCCCGACCGTCAGCTGCAACAGCCGCTGCTCCATCTCGGCGAGCGCCTCGCCCGACCGCCGCGCCTGGGTCAGACCCAAGAGCGCCATCAGCCGGTAGGTGTCGAGCTCGAGGACGCGCTGGACGAGACGCCCGAGGCGCAGGCGGTCGTAGCCGGCGTTCTTGACCACGAAGCGGCCGAAGCCGTCGGCGTGGAGGCGCAGGCTGGTCCAGAGCTGGACGTCCTCGCCCTGCACCCGCCCGCTCAGGAGGTGGTGGCCCTCGAACCAGCGCGAGAGCTGCTCGCGCTCGGGCTTGGGGGCGTCGTCGGGCAGCACGACGAGGTGGTTGGCGGCGATCAGCTCGCCCGGCAACCGCTCCAGCCAGCGCGGCCCGATATGGGTCACCGCCGGCTCGGCGAAGGGCTCGCCGAACGCACCTTCGCGCACGAACATGTAGGTCGAGAACTCGGTGTGGCGCTCCCAGCGCAGCTCGAGCTGGCCGAGCGTGGCGCTGTGCAGCGTCGCACCGGCGTCGGGGGGCAGCGCGCTGTAGGAGCGGCAGAGCTCGGTCAAGAACTCGCGGTCGGCGGCGGCGCCCTCGCGTCCGCTCACCAGCGTCAGGTGCGACAGGCTGACCGGGGCGCCCAGCTCCGGCGGCGGGCGGGTATGGATCTCGGCCGCGACCGCGGCGCGGTCGGGATGGGAACGCAAGACGCGTTCGACCGAACGCTGATCGTCCACGGCGGGCCCTTTCGCTGGCGCGCCGAACAACGCGCCTTTGCGACCACCCGTCAACCGGACATCCGGAGGGCGAGCACCGCGAGCCCGGCGATCGCGGCGGTCTCCGCCCGTAGGACGCGCGGTCCCAGGCTCACCGCCACCACCCCGGGCGCCGCCGCGAGGGCGGCGCGCTCGGCCGCGGCGAAGCCGCCTTCCGGGCCGATCAGCAGATCTCCCGCCCCGTGCGCGGCCACCGCCTCGGCGAGCCCGCTCGCGTCGGCGCGCTCCACCGCGGCGTAGAGCGGGCGGTCGCCGGCGCGCTCGGCGAGCACGGCGTCGAGCGGGCGCAGCGGCGCGATCGCCGGCACGGTCAGCCGCTCGCTCTGCTCGGCGGCCTCGGTCGCGATCGCGGCCAGGCGGTCGTGGTTGACGCGGTCGACCACCGCCCGGGCGGTCGCCAGCGGCTGGATCGCGGCGACGCCGAGCTCGGTCGCCTTCTCGACCACGAGCTCCAGCCGGGCGCGCTTGAGCGCGGCGACGGCCAGCGTCGGCCCCGGCTCCACCGCCGCCGGCCGGACGCGCTCGAGCGCGGTCGCGGTGACCGCGCGCTTGGCGACGGTGAGCTCGGCCCGCCACTCGCCGTCGCGGGCGTTGAAGAGACGCACCACGTCGCCGCTCGTCGCCCGCATCACCTTGGCGAGGTAGTGCGTGGCGCGGGCGTCGAGGCCGAATCGCACGCCGGCGGCGAGCTCGACGGGGGTGTGCAGACGGATCGCGCGCTCGCTCATGGCGCCGGTTTACGTCGAAGGCGCGCGTGATATGAAGCGCCCATGTCGGAGCACGAAGGCGTCATCGTCGATCGCGAGCACGACCGGCTCTCCCGCTGGTCGGCCAAGCGCCGGGCGTACGGCGAGCTGGCCCGCTGGGACCGCCCCATCGGGGCGTGGCTCCTGTTCTGGCCCTGCGCCTGGGGGGTGGCGCTCGCCCCCGGGCCGCTGGCCTGGTGGCTGTTGCCGCTGTTCGCGCTGGGCGCCTTCGCCATGCGCGGGGCGGGCTGCACCATCAACGACATCGTCGACCGCCGTCTCGACGGCCACGTCGCCCGCACCGCCACCCGCCCGCTGCCGTCGGGCCGGGTCGGGCTCAAAGAAGCGGTGGGCTTCGTCTTCGCCCAGTGCGCGGTCGGGCTCGTCGTGCTGCTCAGCCTGCCGCCCGCGGCCCAGCTCGTCGGCTGGCTGGCGGTGCCGCTGGTGATCGCCTATCCGTTCATGAAGCGGTTGACCTGGTGGCCGCAGGCGTTCTTGGGCCTGACCTTCAACTGGGGCGCACTGGTCGGCTGGACCGCCGCCCACGGCGGCCTGGAGGCGCCGGCGCTGGCGCTCTACGCCGCCGGGCTCTTCTGGACGCTGGGCTACGACACCATCTACGCCCATCAGGACAAGGAGGACGACGCCCTCGTCGGCATCAAGTCGACCGCGCGCCTGCTGGGCCACCGTTCGATGCCGTGGCTGGGGGGCTTCTTCGCCGTGATGGTGGCGCTGCTGGCGGCGGCGCTCGGGCTCGCCGGGGCCGGGCCGCTCGGCTTCGTCGGGCTCGCCGCGGTGGCGGCGGTGCTCGCCCGCGAGCTCCACGCCCTCGACCTCGACGACGGCGCGGCCTGTCTCGGGCGCTTTCGGATGAACCGCGACGTCGGCCTCGTGGTCTTCGTCGTCCTGCTCCTGGGTCGCGTTGGCACCTGATCCGATGGTCCTCGGCCGCGACGCCCGGACGTGGTGGCGGCAGGCCCGGCGCCTGGTCCCCGACCGCCTGCCCGACTGGGACCGCGTCGAGGGGCAGCTCAAGGTGTTCGGCGAAACGCTGCTGGACCGGCGGCTCAAGATCGCCGTCACCGGCCTCTCGCGTGCGGGCAAGACCGTCTTCATCACCAGCCTGGCCCACCACCTCGAGCGTGGGGTCGGCCTGCCGTTCTTGAACGCCGTCGCCGATCGGCGCTATCTCGGCGCCGTGCCGGCGCGGCACGTCCCGGCCGGGATTACCCCGTTTCCCTACCACGCCCATCACGCCGCCCTGGCCGGGGAAACCCCGTACTGGCCGGCGCCGTCGACGGACCTGAGCCTGTTGCGCCTGGAGCTGCGCTTCAAGCCGCGCGGGCGGATGGCGCGGCAGTTCGGCGAGCAGCGCACGCTCACCCTCGACATCGTCGACTACCCCGGCGAGTGGCTGATCGACCTGCCGCTGTTGGAGGAGAGCTACGCCGGCTGGGCCGGGGTCACGCTCGGCCGCCTCGCCGCCGAGCCCTACCGCACCCCGATGGCGGCGTTCTTCGACGCCCTTCGCGCGGGCGATGCCGACACCGTCGTGCGCGCCTACGTCGAGGGCCTCGACGCCTGTCGGCGCCAGCGGCTCAGCCTGTTGCAGCCGGGGCGCGCGCTGACGCCCACCGCGGTCGAGGGCGCGCCCGAGGCCGCGCTGTTCGCGCCGGTGCCGGCCGACCATCCCCTCGCCGGCCGTTTCCGGGCGCGCTTCGAGACCTACGTCGAGCGCTGGGTGCGGCCGTTCAAGACCCACGTCGTCGACGCCGTCGACCGCCAGATCGTGCTGGTCGACGTGCTGGAGAGCCTCAACCGCGGCCCGGCCCATTTCGACGACACCCGCGCCGCCATCGCGCTGGTGCTCGAGGGTTTCAACCACGGCCGCTCCGGCTACTGGCAGCGGCTGTTGGCGCCGAAGGTGGAAAAGCTGGTCTTCTGCGCCACCAAGGCCGACCATGTCGCCAATACCCAGCACGCCAACCTCAAGCTCCTGTTGCAGGACATGGTCGACGACGCCGCCCGCCGGGTGCAGCTCGAAGGCATCCCCACCGACGCCCTCGCCGTCGCGGCGTTGCGCTCGACCGACACCGTCCGCACCCACTACGACGGTCAGCTCCTGTCCTGCGTGCGGGGCGTGCCGGTGGCGAGCGGCAAGGAGAAGATCGTGTTCCCGGGCGAGGTGCCGCCGACGATGCCGCGCGGCGCGGACTGGAACGAGCAGCATTTCGACTTCCGTCGTTTCGCCCCGCGCCGGCTCGACGGCCGCCAGCGCAACGGCCACGGCCACATCCGCCTCGATCAGGTGCTCGAGGCGGTGATCGGCGACCGGCTGCTGTGAGGCGGCGGCGATGAAGCGTCCCTTCGAGCTCGACCCCGACGACGCGGTCGTCGTCGACGAGGCCAAACCCGCCGCCGCGCCGCCGCCGGCGCCGGCCAAGCCCGACGGCGGCGGGCGGTTCAAGCTCGGCTGGTGGTGGTTCTGGGGCGGCGTGGCGCTGGTGGTGACGCTGCTGCTGACCGCCCAGGCGATCGCGACCACGACCTTTTGGATCGTCAGCCAGCCGCTCTTCGGCTGGCCCCTGGCGCTGGTCCTCGCCCTCACCCTCGCCGTCGGCGGGGTGATGCTGGTGCGCGAATGGATCGCGGCGCGCCGGCTGGGCTCGATGCCCGAGCAGCGCGCCGACGCCGAGCGCATGCTCGGCTCCGAGCTCCACGGCCAGAGCCCGCCGTTGATCGAGCCGGTGATCGCGCGCATCCCCGAGCGCGGCGAGCTGGTCCACCGCTTTCGCCAGCACGACAGCGACGCGCTCACCGACGGCGAGCGCTTGAAGCTGTTCGAGCGCACCGTCGTCGTCGGCATGGACGACGACGCCTACAAGGCGGTGGTGCGCGGCTCGCGCGACATCGGCGTGCTCACCGCGATCAGCCCGCTGGGCCTGTTGGACGCCGCACTCGTGCTCTGGCGCACGCTCGCCATGCTGCGCGCGATCGCCCGCGCCTACGGCCTGCCGATGGGGGCGGTCGCGAGCGCGATGCTGCTGCGGCGCTCGGTGCGGAACATGCTGCTCGCCGGGCTCGCCGATCTCATGACCCACGGCGCCGCCGACGCCATGGGCGCCGGCTTTTTGCGGCTGGTCTCGGCCCGCGCCGGGCAGGGGGCCGCCAACGCCATGCTGGCGGGCCGGCTGGGCTGCGAGGCGATGGCGCTGGTGCGGCCCTTGCCCTTCGTCCTCGGCGAACGGCCGAGCCTCAAGCGCCTCGCCGGCCGCATCATGGCGCCCCCCGACAAGACCTCGGACCGCCCCGACGACGCCGCCGTCGGCGGCCGCTGAGCCGCCGCCCCGTCCACCCGCGGCGGCGTTTCCATCGCCGGCGGCTTGCGGTATAGGTATTTCTTCCTTGGATACCGGTACCGCGAGGAACCGCGATGTCGTGTCATGCCGCTTGCTGCTCCGGATGCGACCGGGACCGCCGGTTCTGTCTGGTGCAGGGCTGGGTGTCCCGCCGGCGCGCCGACGGCGACGCCGAAATCAGCTTCACCTGTCCCGCGCTCGAACTGCGGATCTACGGTCCGCGCACCGGAGCGGTGGCGTGGACGCTGGCGACCCCCGCCGCCGCCGGCTTCGTCGTGCGCGAGCGCGGCTACAGTCGGCGACTGCTGGCCGCCGCCACCGACCTCGCCGACGCGCTCCAGCGGGCGGAACTCGCCGGCTGGGCGGCGCCGCGGGAGATCGCGGTGGCGATCGTCGTCGCCGAGAGCCGCGCCCGCCACGGCCTCGCGCCGACGCCGGTCGGCGTCTGAACGGCGCGCTTGCGGCCCGGCGCCTCCAGGTCAGTCGCGGTATTCGTCGTGACAGGACTTGCAGGTACCGCCGAGCTCTTGGACCTGCGCGCCGATCGCCTGCATGTCGTCACCCTGGGCGAGTTCGGCGAGGCGGACCGCCGCCGCCTGCATGTCCTCGGCCTTGGCGGTGAAGTCGTCCCAGTTGTCCCAGATCTTGTCGAGCGCCTCGGTCTCGGCGGAGCCCCGGCCGGCGGTGTCCTGCTCCATCGCGGGCAACACCAGCGGCGCGGTGTCGGCGACGGTCCGGGCGTGAACGCCGACGGCGTCGGGGAAGCTGACCTCACCCTTCAGGTTCATGACCACCGCGGTCAGGTTGGCGCCGAGCGTCTCGTAGATGGTCTGGCGGTACTTGATGGCGTTGTCCGGCTCGGCCTGGGCGAAGGCCACGCCGGTGGCGAGGCAAACGCCGAGGGCCCCGGCGAGGGCGGTCGTACGCAGCATGCGACTCTCCTTGGCTCGGGCGCGGTATCACAGCGCCGCGGCGTGGTTATGCCGTGTCTGCGACGTTCTGACCATCACCCATCCGTCGCGACCGTCCGCGCGCCCCTCGCTCGCGCGGCGCCGAACCGCGGCAGGCGAAGGTTTTATTCGCTATAATAGAACGAATATCGCGACGCCCACGGCGCGGCGGCGGGGCACTTCCGTTGAGAGCGAGGATATTCGAGACGCAATGTCGCACCAGGGACGTGCCGCGTTGTGCGGCGCACCATTGTCGTTTTGTTTAGTAGAACGATGGCAATCGCACGGAGGGGCCGCCGATGCTGGTTTCGCAGATGCTCAAACAGCGCAACACGGGGGTGATCGAGATCGAGCGCGGGCGCCCGGTGCGCGCCGCCGCGCGGCTGATGGCCGAGCACGACATCGGCGCGGTGCTGGTGCGCGCGGGCGAGGAGACCTGCGGCATCCTCAGCGAGCGCGACATCGCGCGTGGCGTCTCGCGTCAGGGCGCGCGGATCGCCGACGTCCCGGTGGAGGTTTTGATGACCGCCGAGCTGGTCACCTGTCGGCCGGCCGACCATTCCGACGACCTCATGCGGGTGATGACCGAGCGCGGCATCCGCCACCTGCCGGTGGTGGCCGGCGGCGAGATCGTCGGCATGGTGTCGATCCGCAACATCGTGAAGGCGCGCCTGACCGAGCTCGAGACCGATTCGGTGGCGCTGCGCAACTACATCGCCGGCACCACCTGAGGCGTCCCCGCCACCCGCCCGGCGGCGGCGCGGCCGAGCCGCGCCGCCCCGCCTTCGCCCATCGGACGAGACGTCGCGGGTCCTTTCCGACCTTGGAGCCGGTTCAACCTCCCGGCACTATGAACACCCGGCCCGTCGGCCGGTGAACGGACAAGGGGGGACAGCCGTGCTGGTCTCGCAGATCCTCAAGGCCAAGGGCTCGCAGGTGGTGACGATCGAGCGCCACCGCTCGATCCGCGACGCCGCCGAGCTGATGACGACCCACGGTATCGGCGCCGTGCTGGTGCGGGACGCGGGCGGGACCTGCGGCATCGTGAGCGAGCGCGACATCGCGCGCGCGGTCGCCACCGAAGGCGAGAGCGCGGCGCGCGCCGCGGTCGAGACCACGATGACCACCGACATCGTCACCTGCGCGCCGACCGACAAGTCGGACGAGCTGATGACGCTGATGACCCATCGGCGCATCCGGCACCTGCCGGTCATGTCCGGCGGCGAGCTCGTCGGCATGGTGTCGATCGGCGACATCGTGAAGGCGCGCCTGACCGAGCTCGAGACCGACTCGGAAGCGCTCAAGACCTATATCGCCGGCTCGATCTGAACCGGGCGGCGGGCGTCAGGCCGCGACCATCGTCCGCCCGGCGACGTCGTCGACGGCCCGCACCAAGGCGTCCACCACCTCGGCGTTGGGCGAGTGGCCCGCCCCGGCGATCAGGTGCAGACGGCTGTTCGGCACCGCGCGGTGCAGCGCCACCGCGCTCGCCGGCGGGCAGACCAGGTCGAGCTGGCCCTGGATGATCGCCACCGGCACGCCCCCCAGGCGGCTCGCGCGTTCCAACAGCGGCCACTCCAGAAAGCAGTCGTGCGCGAAATAATGCGCCTCGAAGAGCGAATGCGTCAGCACGTACTGCCGGTCCGCGAGCTGCTCGTCGAGCAGCTGCTCGTGGACGACGAGGTCGCTGATCTTGTTCTCCCAGCGGGTCCAGGCGTTGAGCGCGCGCCGGCGCAGCGTCGCGTCGGCGCCGCGCATCAAGCGGTAGTGCGCCCGCACCGGCTCGCCGTGTTGGTGCGGGGGCAGGGGCTCCAAAAAGCGCTCGTACTCCAACGGGAACAGCCGGGCGGCGCCGGCGGAACCGAAGGTCCAGGCGATCTCGCCCGCGGTCCCGGTGAACACCCCCCACACCACCAGGCCGTCGACCCGTTCGGGATGCGCCATGGCGTAGGCGAGGCCCAGCGTCGAGCCCCACGAGCCGCCGAAGACGAGCCAGCGGTCGACGCCGAGATGGCGGCGCAGGCGCTCGATGTCGGCCACCAGGTGCGGCGTGGTGTTGGCCTCGAGCCGGCCGTGCGGGGTCGAGCGGCCGCAGCCACGCTGGTCGAAGGCGACGACGCGGTAGCGCTCGGGGTCGAAATAGCCCCGCTGCTTGGGGCGCGAGCCGCTGCCGGGTCCGCCGTGGAGCACCACCACCGGCCGGCCGTGGGGATTGCCGCTCTGCTCGTAGTGCAGGCGGTGACCGTCGCCCACGGCGAGCAGACCCCGGTCGTACGGCTCGCGGTAGAGAAAGGCGGTGCGACGACGGATCATGAACCCCTCCAGCCGGGGCATGCTATCGAAATGACCGTTTACCGCGTACGCTACTCCTGGCCGCAGCCGAAAGGTCCACCATCTGACGGCGCGTGACCCTCGTGAGGAGAGTTCGATGCGCTGGATCGCGGCCCTCGTCGTCGCCCTCGGCCTCGCCGCGCCGGCGGCGGCCGACGTCGGCGACGTCCGTTTCGCCGGCATCGCCGGCGGTGAGATCGCCCTCGGCGACTACGCCGGCCGCCCGGTGCTGGTGGTCAATACCGCGAGTTTTTGCGGTTTCACCGACCAGTACGCCGGGCTGCAGGACCTCTGGGAGCGCTACCGCGACGACGGCCTCGTCGTGGTCGGCGTGCCCACCGACGACTTCGACCAGGAGCCCGGCACCGCCGCCGAGATCAAGGAGTTCTGCGAGGTCGAGTTCGACGTCGACTTTCCGCTCACGGCCAAGGTGACCACCCGCGGCGCCGACCGGCATCCCTTCTTCGCCGAGGTCGCCCGGAGCCTCGGCGAGGCGGCGCTGCCCGGCTGGAACTTCCACAAGTTCCTGGTCGGCGCCGACGGCGAGCTCGAAGCCAGCTGGCCGTCCCACGTCCGGCCCGAGAGCGCCGCCATCACCGAGACGATCGAAGCCGAACTCGCCGGGGAGGCGGCGTCGAGCTGAGGCGGCGTCGGCTCCCGGCGCCCGCGGCACCCGGCGCGCTTTCCGCCTCGCGGCTGCGGGCGTGGAGCGGGTTGGTGCTGATGGCCTACGCCACCAGCCATCTGCTCAACCACGCCCTCGGCCTGATCTCGCTGGAGGCGATGGTGGCGGCCAAGCGGACGCTGTTCGTCGTCTGGCACGCCGGCCCGGGCGCGTGGCTGCTGGTAGCGGCGCTCGCGATCCACGTCGCCCTCGCCGTTCACCTCGTCGCGGTGCGGCTCGGTCGCGGCCTGGCGCGCTGGCAGTGGCTTCAGCTCGGCCTCGGCGTCGTGATCCCGCTGGCGCTCGCCGGCCACGTCGCCGGCACGGCGCTGCTCGAGGCGCGGATCGACGCCGACATGACCTATCACGGCGTCCTGCTCGCGGTCTGGCCCGACCAGGCGCTGGTCTACGTCGCGATGATCGTCGCGGTCTGGCTGCACGGCTGTCTGGGGCTGCACTACTGGTGGCGGCTGCAACCGCGCTATCTGCGGCTGCGGCCGTGGCTGCTCGGCCTCGCCGTGGCGGTGCCGACCCTCGCCGTCGGCGGCTTCGTCAGCGCCGGCCGCGAGGTCCTCGACCGCGCCCCGACCCGGGCCGCGGACTGGGCCGCGGCCAACGGCTGGCCGCCGGCGGCGCGGCTGGAGGCGCTGGTGGCCGAGGGCGAAGCGGTGCTCCTGGCGCTGGTCTACGGCGCCCTCGCGCTGGCGCTGGCGTGGTGGGGGGTGCAGGTCCGGCGCGCGCGCCGGCGCCGCATCGCCGTCACCTACCCCTCGGGGCGCCGCGCCCACGGCCTCCAGGGCCAGACGCTCTTGGAGATGAGCCGGGCCGCCGGCATCCCCCACGCGGCGGTCTGTGGCGGCCGGGCGCGCTGCTCCACCTGCCGGGTGCGGGTCACCGCCGGTGCCGACGGCCTACCGCCGCCCGGCCCGGAGGAGGCCCGGCTCCTGGAGCGGCTCGGCCACCCGGCCGATGTCCGCCTCGCCTGTCAGCTGCGGCCGACCGCGCCGCTCGCGGTGGTGCCGCTGGTGACCCCGCCCAGCGCGCTCGCCGACGCCCACGCCGCCGGCGACCCCCATCTCGGCCGCGAGCGCGAGATCGCGGTGCTGTTCGCCGATCTGCGCGGCTTCACGGCGCTCAGCGAGCAGCGCCTGCCCTACGACGTGGTCTATCTCCTGAACCAGTACTTCCGTGCCATGGGCGAGGCGATCGAGGGCCACGGCGGCCACGTGGACAAGTTCCTCGGCGACGGCATCATGGCGCTGTTCGGCCTCGACGGCGACCCCGCGACGGCGGCGGGCGCGGCGCTGGACGCCACGGTGGCGATGGCGGCGCGGCTCGAAAGGCTGAACCACGCCGTGGCGGGGGAGCTGGAGGCGCCGCTGAGGATGGGCATCGGGCTCCACCTCGGCCCCGCCATCGTCGGCGAAATGGGCCACGGCGCGGCGCGGCAGCTCACCGCGGTGGGCGATACCGTCAACGTCGCGAGCCGGCTCGAAGCCCTCGCCAAGACCCACGCCGCCGAGCTCGTCGCCAGCACCGCCGAGCTCGCCCGCGCCAAGGCGCTCCTGCGCGAGGGCGAGCTCACCGTCGCCGAGGTCGCCCGGCGCCTGGGCGTCGCCCCCTCCACCCTCTACCGCCACCTCCCCGGCGGTCGCCGCAGCGCCGACGCCTGAGACACCCCGTGTCCACCCCTTTTGGTTCAGGCGACTTTGAGGGCGGCCTGATGCTTGGCGGGATCGTAGGGTTGGCGGTCGTGCCAAGCGCGCCAGAGGACGCGGA
>JAAAPF010000139.1 GCA_009908425.1 Alphaproteobacteria bacterium | reverse complement strand
GCTCGGCTTCGGCGTCGAAGGCGAAGAGCGCCACGCCGCGGGCCCAGGCGGCGGCGATGTCGCGCTCCTTCTTGATGGTGTTGCCGTAGGAGAGCCGCTCGACGGAGGCGCCCGCCGCCAGCACCTCGTCGATCTCGGCCACGCTGGCGACGTCGAAATGCCCGCCGAGCGCCACCAGCCGGGCCAGGAGCTCGGGCGCCGGGTTGGCCTTGACGGCGTAGAAGATGCGGGCGTCGGGCACGGCGGCCTCTAGCGCGCGGTAGTTCGCGACCACGCGGTCGAGGTCGACGACGAGGCACGGCGTCTCGGGCCGGGTGTCGTCGAGCCAGCGCTCACAACGGTCCGTCATCGTGCGACCCTCCCCGGACGACGTTGGATCGGACGGGGGTGGACCAGCGGGAGCGGACGGCGGCGGACGGGAGCGCGGCGCGGGCGGCGCGGCGGCGGCGAGAACGGCACGGGCGGAACCTTCGGTGGCCGCCGCGGGGACGCGACGGACAGGGATCGAACGGCAAGGGCGAGCAAGCGATGGCGGGCGCCGGCCGCGCCCGCCGCCTTACCGCTCGGGGCGGCCGCGCGTCATCGCGGCGGCACCGGACGCGCGCCGGCGGTGCACCGACACCGCGGCGTCGAGGGTTCCACCATGGCACGGACGCGCGCACGCCGCCGGCGCCGGGTTCGCCCGGCCGGTCGGGATGCCGCGAGGAAACGCCGAGAAGCGCACGTCCGCAAAACCTCGTGTCGTCGGCGACAGGACGCCGAACATCGATCGGGAGCGCGCATATGTTGCAACTCGCGCGTGGGGTCAAGTACGAACCGCCCCCGATCGTCATCGCGGCGTCATCGCCCCCTGCCACCACCCCGGCCCATGGAACGCAGCTTCGATCTCGCCGTGGTCGGCGCCGGCATCGTCGGCCTCGCCCACGCCCTCGCCGCCGCCCGCAAGGGCCTGCGCGTCCTCGTCCTCGACCGCGAGGCCGAGGCGATCGGCGCGTCGGTGCGCAATTTCGGCTTCGTCACCGTCACCGGCCAGGCCGCCGGCGAGACCTGGCGCCGGGCGCTCCGGACGCGCGACGTCTGGGACGAGGTCGCACCGCGAGCGGGCATCCCGATCGAGCAGCGCGGCCTCGTCGTCGCCGCGCGCCGGCCGGAGGCGATGGCCGTCCTGGAGGCGTTCAAGGCGGGTGAGATGGGCGCCGACTGCGCGCTCCTCACCCGCGCCGAGGCCACCGCGCGCGTGCCGGCGCTCCGGGCCGCGGCGCTCGAAGGCGCGCTCTGGAGCCCGCACGAACGGAGGGTGGAGAGCCGCACCGCCATCCCGCGCCTCGCCGGCTGGCTGGAGGCGGCCATGGGCGTCACGATCCACCGCTCGACCCACGTCCACGCCGCGGGCGCCGGCCGGCTGGAGACCAGCCGCGGCCGCTTCACCGCCGAGCGCATCGTCGTCTGCCCCGGCGACGAGCGCCTCGCGCTGTTCCCGGAGCGGTTCGCGGCTCTCGGGATCGCGCGGGTGCGGCTCCACATGATGAAGGTCATGCCGGCGGCGCCGGCGCCGCACCTCGCCGCGGCGGTGATGTCGGACCTCTCGCTCGTGCGCTATCTCGGCTGGGCGGCGCTGCCGGCGGCCGCGGCGCTCGCCCGCCGGCTCGACCGCGAGGAGGCCGGCAAGCTCGCCCAGGGCATCCACCTCATCGCCGTGCAGGGCGCCGACGGCGGGCTGGTCGTGGGCGACAGCCACCACCACGAGCCGGCGCCCTCGCCCTTCGCCGCCGACGACGTCGACCGGCTGATCCTCGCCGAGCTCGACGCCGTGCTGGCGCTCGGCGAGCGCCGCGTGGTCGAGCGCTGGCAGGGCACCTACGCCCATCTCCCCGATCGCCGCTGCGTGATCGACGCGCCCGAGCCGGCCGTCCGGCTCGTCGTCGTCACCAGCGGCACCGGGGCCAGCACCGCCTTCGCCCTCGGCGAGGAAGTGATCGACGATCTGTTCGGGAGAGGCTGAATGCTCAAACACGCCCAGCTCGAGGCGGTGATCTTCGACTGGTCCGGCACCGTCGTCGACCACGGCGCCAAGGCGCCGGCGGACGTCTTCGTGCGCGCCTTCGCCGCCTTCGAGGTGGCGATCACCGAGGCCGAGGCGCGCGCGCCGATGGGGATGGCCAAGCGCGCCCACGTCGAGGCGTTGATGGACCTGCCGCGGGTGCGCGCCGCCTGGCGCGAGCAGCACGGCCGCGAGCCCGAGGACGGCGACGTCGAGCGCGTCTACGAGGTCTTCGTGCCGATGACCGTCGACGTCGTCGCCGACCACGGCGAGTTGATCGACGGCGCCGCCGCCGTCACCCGCCGGCTGCGCGAGCGCGGCCTCGCGATCGGCTCGACCACCGGCTACAGCCGCGACATCATGGCGCCGCTGTTGCCCAAGGCCGCCGCCCAGGGCTTCGCGCCGGACAGCCTGGTCTGCGCCGGCGACGTCGTTCACGGCCGGCCGGCGCCGCTGATGCTCTACAAGAGCCTGGTCGAACTCGCGGTCTGGCCGGCGTCGGCGGTGGTGGTCGTCGACGACACCCCGGCCGGCATCCGCGCCGGGCTCCAGGCCGGCTGCTGGACGGTGGGGGTGGCGCTCACCGGCAACGCCTTCGGGCTCACTCCCGACGAGGCCGCCGCCCTCGACGACGCCGAGCGCGCCTGGCGCGAAGCCCGCGCCTACGCCGAACTCGCCCGCGCCGGCGCCCACGCCGTCGTCGACGGCGTGGGCGACCTGGAGAGCGTCGTCGACGAGATCGACGGTGCCCTCGCCCGCGGCGAGCGGCCGTGAGGCCGCGCCGACGAACCTCAGCCGCCGACCGCCGCCGCCACCGCCGCGCCCAGCCGGTCGACGATGGTGTCGATGTCGGCCTCGGTACAGATGAAGGGCGGGGCCAGGAGGACGTGGTCGCCGCGCCTGCCGTCGACGGTGCCGCCCATCGGGTAGACCATCAGGCCGCGCGCCATCGCTTCGGCCTTGAGGCGGGCGTGGAGCGCGAGCGCCGGCTCGAACGGCTGCTTCGTGGCACGGTCGGCGACGAGTTCGAGGCCGCGGAAGAGGCCGCGGCCGCGGATGTCGCCGACATGGGGG
>JAAAPF010000317.1 GCA_009908425.1 Alphaproteobacteria bacterium | reverse complement strand
CTCCTGCGCACGGTGAGCGCCGACGCCCCCGCGGCGTGGACCGAGGACCGTGACCGTGCGGTCTTGGCCCTGTTGTGGGGCTGCGGGCTCCGCATCGGCGAGGCGTTGGCCCTCGACCGCAGCGACGTCGGAGACGATCCCGCTGCCCTGCGTGAGCTCGTCGTCCGCGGCAAGGGCGGGCGGATGCGCCGCGTGCCGGTCCTGGCGGCGGTCGCCGCCGAGCTCGCCCGCGCGGTGACCACCTGCCCTCACCCGCAGCCGCCGGGCGCGCCCCTGTTTTTGGGGGTCAAGGGCCGCCGGCTCGACGCCAGCGTGGTGCGCGGCGCGATGCGCCGCTGGCGCCGCGCCCTCGGCCTGCCCGAGAGCGCCACGCCGCACGCGCTGCGCCACAGCTTCGCCAGCCACCTGCTCGACGGCGGCGCCGACCTGCGCAGCGTGCAGGAGCTGCTCGGCCACGCCAGCCTGTCGACCACGCAGATCTACACCCGCGTGGAAACCGCCCGGCTGCTCGACGCCTACCGCCGGGCGCACCGCCGTGCCTGAACCCGCGCCCCACCGGCGGCGCTGAGTGAAACGCCGGCCGACGACGGTGCGCCGCCTTCTCGTCCTCGCCGCCCTCGCCGGCGCGATCGGCGGCGGGCTCTGGGCGGCGCCGCGCCTGGTCCCGCCGGAGACGCTGGCGCACTGGTTCGTCGCGCGCGCCGAGGCCGACCTCGGCGCCGAGCTGCGGGTCGCGGGCGAAAGCCGCCTCGACCTGCTGCCGCGTCCGGCGCTGACGCTCGGGGCCGTGCGGACGACGACCCCGCTGGGCCCGCTGCACGCCGAGGGCGCCCGGATCGTCTTCGACTGGCGCCGGCTGGTGGGCGGCGAGGCCGCCGTCGCCGCCGCCAGGCTCGATCGCCCCCGGCTGGTCGTGGTGGCGCCGCCACCGCGCGGGGAGCTGGCGGCGCTCCTCGCCGGCGTGGTGGCGCACGCGCCGCGCCTCGAATTGCGCGACGGACAGGTGGTGATCCCCGACGGTGCCGACGTCGAGCTCCGCCGGCTGGTCGTCGAACCCGACGGCACCGACCGCCGGCTCGACGCCGACGGCCGGTGGCGTGGCCGCGACCTCCGGGCGCGGGCGGTGGTGGCACCGGAGGAGGCGGGCCGCGGGATCGTGCTGCGCGCCCTCGACCTCACCGCCGGCGCCGACCGGCTCGCCTTGCGCGGCCGCCTCGGCGCGCGGGCGGGCGAGGGTGAGCTCGAACTCGACCTCGCCGATCCCGCCGCGCTGCGCGCCTGGCTACCGTCGGTGCCGGCGCCGCCGTTGTTGGCCGACCTCGCCGCTGCGCGAACGGCGCCGCTGGCGATCCGCGGCACCCTCGAGCACGGCGACGCCGACTGGCGCCTGCGCGAGGCCGGGATCGAGGGCGAGAGGTTCCGGCTCGCGGGTACGCTGGGGGTCGCCGCGGGCCGCCTCGACGCCCGGCTCGAGCTGATCGAGGCGCCGCCGCTGCCGGCCCTGCTCGCCGCCGCCGCGGCGCGGTCGCGGGCGGCGCCCGCGCGGCTCGACGACATCGCCCGCTTGGCACTCGACGGGCCCGGGCTGCGCTTGCGGCTCGACCGCGAGGACGGCGGGCTCGCCGCCTCCCTGCGCGCCACCCTGCCGGGCGCGAGCGAACTCGGCGTCGAGGGCCGCGTCGCGGGCGCGGGGCCGCGCTTCGACGGCACGCTCACGCTGGTGAGCGACGACCTCGCCGCCGCCCTGCCGGAGGCACTCGCGGGCGCGCTGCCACGGCCGACGGCGCTCACCCTCACCGGCAAGGTGCGGGCGACGTCGACGCGGGCGGCGCTGACGGCCGTCCGGCTCGCCGCCCCCGGGCTCGCCTTTCGCGGCGACGTCGAGCTCGTCGCCGACGGCGAGCCACCGCTCACCGTCGCCGGCGTCGTCGACCGGCTGCGGCTGCCGGCGGCGGCGTTGCGCACCCCGGCGGGTCGCCGCGGCGTCCTCGCCCGACTGCGCGAGCTCGCCGAACGCGGCGGCGCGGCGGTCGATCTCGAGATCGGACGCCTGCTCCTGGACGACGGCGGCGGGCTCGCGGGCCGGCTGGTCGCCGAGCTCGACCGCCACGGCTTGTGGGTCACCGCTTTCGAAGCCGAGGGGGCGGAGTTGGGCCTCTCGCTCACCGGCGGCCTCGAGCTCGCGCCGGCCCGGCTCGACGCGCTCGGCGCGCTACAGGTGGGCGCCCCCGGCCGGCTGGTGCGCCGGTTGACGGGGCGGTCGCCGGCGACGCTCGCGACCGTGCCGGGCGGGCGCTTCGACGTCGCCCTGCGCGGCCCGCTGGAGGAACTCGCGGTCGAGCTCGACGGCCGGCTCGGCGCCCTCGACGTCCGCCTCGACGGCGCCACCCGGCCGCTCGCCTCGAACGACCTGGCGGGCACGCTCGGCGCGCCGCCGCATCCGCGCCTCCCGCTCGCCGGCCCGGCCCGCTTCGAGGGCGCGGTCGCGCGCGACGACGGCTGGTCGCTCGAGGGCGAGATCGAGCTCGCGGAGCTCGGAGGCGCGCTCCGCCTGGAGCGGCGCCGGCTCGCCGTGACCGAGCTGGCCGGACCGGCGGCGGACCTGCACGCCGCGCTCACCGCGCTGACCCCCTGGCCCGCCGATCTCGCCCGCTGGCGCGCCCGGGTGCAGGGCGACTGGCCGGCGACGGCGCCGCTCGCGACGGCGTGGCCGGCGCCGTTCGCCTTCGAACTCCACGCCCCGGCTCTGGTCGCCGGTGCGGGCGAGGCCGCGGCCCTCGAGCTCGCGCTCACCGGCACCACCGATCGCCTCCGCCTCGAGACCCTGCGGTGGACCGATCCGGCGCGGCGCTACCGGCTCGCCGGCACGGTCCGTCGCGGCGACCGCGGGGTGCGGGTCGAACTCGCGGGCGCGCTCGCCGACGCGGCCACGGCCGCGGTGCCGACCGCGCTCGGGCTGGGATGGCTCGGTGGCGGCGAGATCGAGCTCGAAGGCGCCCTGCGCAGCCGCGGCACCACGCCCGGCGAGCTCGCCGCCGCGCTCGACGGCACCCTCGCGGTCGACGGCACGCTCGGCCCGAGCCGCCGCCGCGGCGTCGGGGGCGGCGTGATCGCGCTGCCGGCGCTCGCGCTCGCCGGCGAGCTGCGCCTCGACGCCGGCCGCTTCGACCTCGCCGCTCTGGACGCCGGCGCGGTGGAGCTCGCCGGCGTGGTGGATCTGTTCGCCGACCGCCTCGCGGCGCGACTGCAGGTCCCCGACCGGCGGGGACCGGGCGAGCTGATCGCGCAGGGCCGGCTGGCCCGCCCGACATGGCGCCGCGGCGACGCCGCGCTCGGCGAAGGAGCCGACCGGGACCGATGACCGGGGCGCGATGAAAAAAGACCCGCCGGCAGGGAGGTGTGCCGGCGGGTCGAAAAGGAGCCGCGGAGCTCCTGCTGGGTGGCACCCTTCACAGGGTCACCCACGTCCTTGCGAGAACCGTGCCAACAGCTCCACCTCGCGCGCAGGTCGACGCCGGCGCGAGCCCCTGCCACCGGTTGCACAACGATTGGGCGGAAAGCTTGTGCGGCTGCGCAACCGCGAGGCAGGCGCTGCCGGGACGATCAATCCGGTGCCGCGGCGCCCTCCTCCCAGCCCGCCGGATCGCTCAGATAGGCGTCGATTTCGTCGAGGAGGTCGGCCGGCAGCACCGCCCGCTCGCGCGCCGCGACGGCGAGGTCGGGCCAGGTGGTGAGCGCGTGCAGCGACAGCCCGGCCTCGCGCAGCGCGCGCTCGCGCTCCGGCCAGATCGCGGCGGCGCAGACGACCAGGACGTGCTCGACCCGCCCGCCGGCGCCGCGCAGCGAGTCGGCGAAGGCGAGCTTGGAGCCCCCGTCGGTCGCGACGTCGTCGACCAGCAGCACCCGCGCGCCCTCGGCCAGTCGCCCTTCGATCGCGGCGTTGCGGCCGAAGCCCTTGGGCTGCTTGCGGACGTAGATCATCGGCAGCGCCAGGGCGTCCGCGAGCCACGCCGCCAGCGGCAGGCCGCGCAACTCGGCGCCGGCGACGACGTCGAAGGCCTCGACGCCGCAGGCCTCGGCCAGGCGATCGACCGCGGCGGCCACCAACCTGCGCCTGAGCCGGGGATGCGCGATCACGGGACCGGCGTCGAGCGTGACCGGTGTCGCCCGCCCCGACGGAGTCCTCACCGGCCGGTCGGGCCGAAAGCCGAAGGCGTCGACCTCGAGCAGGTAGTGCGCGATGGCGCGGGCGGACTCGGCGGTCATGGCGAACGCGGCCGTGCTGGCTAAACGACGACGAGCCCTAGCGCGCCGCGCGCCTTAAGGCCAGTGGCGTCGCCGCCGGCGAGCCCGCAGCGTGGCGGCGAGGAGACGACGATGCCGCGCACGCTGACGCTGCCGACCCCCGACGACCTGCACCTGCATCTGCGCGACGGCGCCGTGCTGCGGGCGGTGCTGCCGCAGACCGCGCGGGTCTTCGCGCGCGCGATCGTCATGCCGAACCTGGTCCCGCCGGTGGTCACCACCGCCGACGCCCGCGCCTACCGCGAGCGGATCGCCGCCGCCGTGCCCGACGGCGCCGCCTTCGAACCGCTGATGACCGCCTATCTGACCGACGCCACCGATCCGGACGATCTCGCCGCGGGTTTCGAACAAGGCGTCTTCACCGCCGCCAAGCTCTACCCCGCCCACGCCACCACCAACGCGGCGGCGGGCGTCACCGACGTCCGCGCCCTCGCGCCCGTCTTCGAGCGGATGCAGCGGCTCGACATGGTGCTCTGCATCCACGGCGAGGTGACGCGCCCGGACGTCGACATCTTCGACCGCGAGGCCGTCTTCGTCGACGAGGTGCTGGCACCGCTGCGGCGCGACTTCCCCGAGCTGCGCATCGTGCTCGAGCACGTGACGACCGCGCACGCCGTGGCCTTCGTCGAGAGCGCGGACGCGCGGCTCGCCGCGACGATCACGCCCCAGCACCTGCTCTTCGACCGCAACGCCATGCTGGTGGGCGGCATCCGCCCGCATCTCTACTGCCTGCCGATCCTCAAGCGCGACCGCGACCGCACGGCCCTGCGCCGCGTCGTGGCCGCCGGCTCGCCCAAGTTCTTCCTCGGCACCGACAGCGCCCCGCACACGCGCCGGACGAAGGAGACCGCCTGCGGCTGTGCCGGGGTGTTCTCGGCGCCGGTGGCGCTCGAAGCCTACGCCACCGCCTTCGACGACATCGGCTGCCTCGATCGTCTTCCCGCCTTCGCCGCCGGCTTCGGGCGGCGCTTCTACGGCCTCGCGGCCAACCCGGGCACGGTGACGCTGGAGGAGGCGCCGTGGACCGTGCCCGAGCGCGTCGCCATCGACGACGTCGACGACCTGCGGCCGCTCTTCGCCGGCGAGGAGCTGCGCTGGCGCGTGCGATGAGTGCACCCGCCAGGGACCGGGGGGCCGCACCGCCGGGCGCGCCTGGACCGCCTCGCCTTCACCGTGCTGACGGTGCTGTGCCTGTGCTGGGGGGCTGAACCAGGTCGCCATCAAAGTCGCCAACGCCGGCATCCCGCCGGTCTTCCAGGCGCTCTTGCGCTCGGCCGGCGCGGCGGTGCTGATCGCGACCTGGGCGCGGCTGCGCGGCGTGGCGCTGTTGCCGCGCGACGACACGATCCTGCCGGGCATGCTCTGTGGTCTGCTGTTCGGCCTCGAATTCGTCGCGCTCTACTGGGGTCTCGACCACACGACGGCGGCGCGCGGCGTCGTCTTCTTCTACACCATGCCGTTCTTCGTGGCCCTCGGCGCGGCGATCTGGCTGCCGTACGAGCGCCTCGCGCCGAGCCAGCTCGCGGGCCTCGCCGGCGCCTTCGCCGGCATGGCGTTCGGCGTGGCGGACAGCATGGGCGCGCCCGAGCCCGGCGCGCTCGGCGGCGACCTCCTGTGCGTCCTCGCGGCGGCCCTGTGGGCGGCGACCACGCTCGTCATCAAGACGACGGCGCTCGTGCGCGCGCCCGCCGAGCGCCTGCTCTTCTACCAGCTCGCGTTCTCGGTGCCGGTGCTCGCCGCGGCGGCGCCGATGTTCGGCCCGCTGCGGATCCTCGATCCGGCGCCGGTGGTGCTGGGCGCCCTCGCCTTCCAGATCGTGGTCGTCGTCGGGATCACCTACCTCACCTGGTTCTGGCTGATCCGGATCTACCCGGCCGCCCCCTTGGCGAGCTTCACCTTCCTCACGCCGCTCTTCGGCGTGGGGGCCGGCGCGCTCGTGCTGGCCGAGCCGGTCACGCCGGCCCTCGCGCTCGCCCTGGCGCTGGTCGCGGGCGGCATCTACCTGGTCAACCGCCCGCCCCGGTGACGCGGATGCGACCCTCGCCGCCGGCGGGATAGGCCTCGGCGGTGATGCGCCCGTCCAGCGCCTCCTCGATATAGCTCACGAGCGGCTGCTCGTAGGTCGCGCCGAGATCGGCGAAGGGCGCGTCCGCCAGCCGCGCGAAGCCGTCGCCGCCGGCCGCGGTGAAGCTGTTGGTCACCACCGCCAGATCGACGTCCGCGGCGGCGGGCTGCAGGCCACCGGCGCCGCGATCGAAGATCACCGTGCCGTCGGCCAGGCGCACCACCTGGACCCGCTCGCCCGGCGCCGCGCTCGGCTCGTAGGTGAAGCGCAGGCCCGAGACCTGCAGAAAGCGGCCGTCGGCGTCCTCGACGGCGGAGACGCCGTGCTCCAGCACGGCGACGAGATCGCCGGCGTCGAGCGCGTCGGTCCAGGCCAGGGCATTGGGGAACGGCAGGAGATCGAGGGTGTCCGCGCGGCTGATCTCGCCCGCCGGCAGATCGGTGTCGCCGCCGCGGATGCCGCCGCCGTTCTGCAGGCCGACGACGTGCTTGCCGGCGAGCGCGTCGCCGAGGAGCCGTTTCGCCTGCCAGACGAAGGCGTCGGCGACGAGGTTGCCGAGATTGACCTCCTCGACCCGCTTGCCGGGAGCGCGGCCGTTGGCGAGCGTCACCTCGCTCACGCCCACCACCTCGGCGGCGATCGCGTCGACCGTCGCCGCGACCGGCGCGGCGATGCGCGCGACCGCCTGCGGGTCCTCGGCGAAGGCGGGGGCCACCGTCACCGGATCGCCGCTCGCCGCGGTGACCTCGCCGGCCTCGTCGAAGTCGACGTTCAGCCGACCCCAGTACTGGTAGTTGCCGGTGGTGGTGACGACCCGGACGACACGACCGTCGGGCTCGACCACGCGCAGGGGATAGGTGTCCGGCGGCGCGGCGCGCGCGGGCTCGGCGCCGGCGGGGACGGCCAGCGGCGCGTTGCCGAAGACGTCCTCGCCGGTGGCGGGATCGAGCTTGCGGTGATCGGCGATCAGCCCGCCGCCACCGCCGGCGATGACGATGTCGACGCCGAGGCCCTCGCGGCGCAGGAGCTCGACGTCACGGCCGAGGCCCTGGAGGTGGCTGATGAGGATGGTCTTGGTCACGCCCGCCGCGGCGAGCCGGTCGACCTCGGCGCGGACCGCCGTGGCGAAGTCGGTGACGGAGACGGCGCCGGGGCTCGAGATCTGCGGCAGACGCTCGGTGATGCCGCCGATCACACCGTAGGCCTCGTCGCCGCGGGTCACCACCGTGCCGGCGACGATCCGCCCCGCCTCGGCGAGGGCGGCGAGCGCGGGCTCACCGGCGAGGTCGAGATTGGCGGCGAGGAACGGGGTATCGGCGAAGAGCGCGCGCCCGTCCTCGGCGTAGCCGATGAAGTCGGCGAGCGCCTCGGGCCCGAAGTCGAAATCGTGGTTGCCGAGCGCGATGGCGTCGTAGCCGATCCGGGCGAGCCCGCGGGCATCGTAGTCGATGCCGTCGCGGGCACCGGCTTCGCGGGCGAGACCGGCCAGGAAGTTGTCACCGGAGGAGAGGACGAGCACGTCGCGGCCGTCGTCCAGGGCGAGCGCGCGCAGCTGGTCGACCGCCGTCACCGCGCGGGCGATACCGCCGTGGTCGGCGGGGTCGTCGAACGGCAAGAGCGCCGATTCGCCGTCGTTGTTGTGGAGGATGGTGAGCGAGGCCGCCTCGGTCGACGCACTGCTCCAGGCGAGCGCCAACGCCGCCGCCCCGGTCACCGCGAACCCTGCCTTCATCCCGCCTCCCCGCACCGTCCGGACGGCGCCCCGGCCGCGCCGGCCTCGTTCGTCACTCGTCCCGCCGCGCCGCCAGCACGGCGGCGACGAGACCCTCGTCCACCGGCGCCGGGGCGTCGCGGTCCTCTTCGGCGAAGAGGCCGCGGCCTAGCGCCACCGCCTTGCGGTAGCTCTGCCAGCTGACCCGGCACGGCGGACACAGCGCCATGTGGCGTTCGAACCTTCGGCGCTCCGGTTCGCTCAGCGCGCCCTCGTAATGGTCCACGACGAAGCGCTCGAACTCGGCGCAGGTGATCATGCCGGGCATCCGCCGCATCGTCACCGCTTTGAGGCGTCGCCCGAGCCGGCCGGCACCCATCACAGCGCCCCCGCGTTCAACAGCGGTTCGAGCTGCTTTTTGAGCGCCGTGCGCGCCCGGTGCAGGCGCACCTTGGCGTTGTTTTCGGTGAGCTCCAGCATCTCCGCGACCTCCTTGATCGACAGGCCTTCGATGTCGCGCAGGAGAAGGACGTTACGATAGCTCAGGGGCAGCCGGTCGATGGCGGCGCGGACCTCGGCGCGGACGTCGTCGCGGGCGAGCAGATCCTCCGCATCGGCGGCGGTGACCACGGTCGGACCTTCGAGGAAGCCCTGCTCGTCGAAGCTCGGCATCCACGGCTCGATGGCGACCTCGTCCTTGTGGCTGCGGCGGCGCAGCACCTGCAGCGCGGCGTTGACGGTGATGCGGTGCAGCCAGGTCGCGAGCGAGCTGCGCCCCTCGAAGCGGTCGAGCGACTTGAAGGCCGACATGAAGGCCTCCTGGACACAGTCCTGGGCGGCGTCCTCGCTGTCGAGATAACGCCGGGCCACCGCCAGCATGCGGCCGCCGTGGGTGCGCACCAGCTCGGCGAAGGCGGCCTCGTCGCCGGCCCGCAGGCGGGCGAGGAGCGCCGCGTCGCCGGACCGCTCCGCACCGGCCTCGTCGGCCGACGCGTCGCTTGGAACCGCTCTCGCCACGGTGCGCTCTCCCCCACGCGACTGTGCGTTGCCGAGCGGACGTGGCGGTGCCAAACAGCCCGCGTCGCCCGGCGGCTGATTAGAGGAGGACGCTCGATGTTGAAAGACAAGGTGGCGGTCGTGACCGGCTCGACGAGCGGCATCGGGCTCGGGATCGCCCGGGCGCTGGCGACCGCCGGGGCCGACGTCATGCTGAACGGCTTCGGCGACGCCGCCGAGATCGAGGAGATCCGGCGCCAGATGGCGGCGGCCCACGACGTCCGCGTGGCCTATTCCGGCGCCGATCTGTCGACGGCGGCGGGCGTGCGCGGGTTGATCGAGGCCACCGACGCCGAGCTCGGCCGCGTCGACGTGCTGGTCAACAACGCCGGCATCCAGCACACCGACGCGGTCCAGGATTTCCCGGACGAGAAGTGGGACGCCATCATCGCCCTCAACCAGTCCGCGGTCTTCCACGGCATCAAGGCGGCGATCCCGCAGATGTACGCGCGCGACTGGGGCCGCATCATCAACGTCGCGTCCGCCCACGGCCTGGTCGCCAGCCCCAAGAAGGCGGCCTACGTCGCCGCCAAGCACGCCATCGTGGGCCTCACCAAGGTGGTCGCGCTGGAGAGCGCCCAGACCGGGGTGACCTGCAACGCCATCTGCCCGGGCTGGGTGCTGACCCCGCTGGTCGAGGCCCAGATCAAGGCCCGCGCCGAGGAAAAGGGCACCAGCTTCGACGACGAGGCGAACGAGCTCCTCGCCGAGAAGCAGCCGAGCCGGCGCTTCGTCACGCCCGAGCAGCTGGGCGACCTCGCGGTCTTTTTGTGCTCGCCCGGCGGCGAGGAGATCCGTGGCCAGGCCTTCGCGATGGACGGCGGCTGGACGGCGCAGTAGGCGGCGGCGGTGAGCGCGACGCGACCGAAGATCAACCTGGCGCTGCAGGGCGGTGGCGCCCACGGCGCCTTCACCTGGGGGGTGCTCGACCGGCTGTTGGAGGACGACCGGTTCGAGATCGAGGGCATCTCCGGCACCAGCGCCGGTGCCATGAACGCGGCGGTCCTGGCCTACGGTCTGGCTCGGGGCGGCGCCGACGGCGCGCGCGCGAGCCTGGCCGAGTTCTGGGACAAGGTCGCCGCCGCGGCGGCGCCGTCGCCGATCAAGCCCAGCCCGCTCGATCGCTGGCTCAGCGTCGGTAACATGGATTTCTCGCCCAGCTGGATCGCCTTCGACAACCTGACGCGGATGCTCTCGCCCTACGAGTTCAACCCGCTCAACCTGAACCCGCTGCGCGACGTGCTGTGCGAGGTGGTCGACTTCGACTGGCTCGGCGACCAGTGCGCCCACGAGGTCGTCAAGCTGTTCCTGTGCGCCACCAACGTGAAGACGTGCAAGATCCACGTCTTCCAGGGCTACGCCGTCAGTCCCGACGCCGCGCTCGCCTCCGCCTGCCTGCCCACGCTGTTCCACGCCGTGGAGATCGACGGCGAGGCCTACTGGGACGGCGGCTATATGGGCAACCCGCCGATCTTCCCGCTGATCTACGACACCGCGAGCGCGGACGTCCTGATCGTGCAGATCAATCCGATGAACGTCGACGAGGTGCCGAAGCGCGCCCACGACATCATGGACCGGGTCAACGAGGTCAGCTTCAACAGCTCGCTGATGCGCGAGCTGCGCACCATCGCCTTCGTCACCCGGCTGATCGACGAGGGCCGGCTCGACCTCGACCGCTACAAGCGCCTCAACATGCACGCGATCGAGGCCGAGGACGAGCTGGCGCAATTCACCGTGTCCTCCAAGCACAACGCCGAGCGGGGGTTTCTGCGGTGGCTGTTCGAGCTGGGCCGTCGCCGCGCCGAGCGCTGGCTCGACGCCCACGCCGACAAGGTCGGGCGGGAGAGTTCGCTCGACCTGCAACGCTTTCTTTGAGGTGGACGTGCGCCGGCTGCTTCCCGCCAGCCTGTTCGCCCATCTGGGGCGGAGCGAACAGGCGACCCGCCTGCCGGCGCGGGTCCAGCGCCTGGTCGACGCCGAGGAGGAGAAGAGCGAGCGGCTGATCACCTGGGTCCAGCTCGCCGTCCTGGCCCTGTTCGCCGCGCTCTACTTCCTCGCCCCGCGCCCGCCCGACGCCCAGGCCACGATGTTCGAGCCGGTGCCGCTGGTGCTCGCACCCTACGCCCTGTTCACGCTGGTGCGGCTGGGGCTGACCCATCGCGGCTTCATGCCCGGCTGGTTCCTGGTGCTGTCGATGCTCGTCGACGTCACCATGCTGTGGGCGCTGATCTGGACCTTTCACCTCGACTACGGCCAACCCGCCGGCTTCTCGCTGAAGGTCCCCACCTTCATCTACATCTTCGTCTTCATCGCGGTGCGGGCGCTGCGCTTCGACGCCCGCTTCGTGGCGTCGATGGGCGCCTTCGCGGCGGTGGGCTGGGCCGGGCTGGTGGCCTACGCCCTCGCCGTCGGCGGGCCGGAGATGATCACCCGCAACTTCGTGGAGTATCTGAGCGGGCCCTACGTCCTGATCGGCGCCGAGTTCGACAAGGTGATGACCATCGCCGTGGTCACCGGGATCTTGAGCCTGGCGGTGTGGCGCGGCCGCCGCACGCTCTTGACCGCGGTGCGCGAGGAGGCGGCGGGGCGCGATCTCCGCCGCTTTCTCTCCGAGGGCGTGGCCGAGGCGGTGATCGACGCCGAGGACGAGGTCGTCGCCGGCCGCGCCGAGTCCCGCGACGCCGCGATCTTGATGCTCGACATCCGCGGCTTCACCGGCTTCTCGGGCACGCATCCGCCCGACGCCGTGGTCGAGCGCCTGACCTCGTTCCACGCCCGCGCCATCCCGCTGATCCGGGCGCAGGGCGGCGTCGTCGACAAGTTCCTGGGCGACGGCGTCATGGTCACCTTCGGCGCCGTCACCCCCTCGACGACCGCCGCCCGCGACGCCCTGCGGGCCCTCGACGCGGTGATGGCGGAGGCGGCGCGCTGGTCCGCCGGCACCGGCGAGGGCCTGGCCGTCAACGGCGCGGCCAACGCCGGCCCGGTGGTCTTCGCCGCGCTGGGCCACGCCAACCGGCTCGAATACACCGTCATCGGCGAGGCCGTGAACCTCGCCGCCAAGCTCGAGAAGCACAACAAGACCGAGGGCACCCGCGCGCTCACCACCGCCGCCTGCCTCGCCCGCGCCGAGGCCGAGGGCTTCGTCGCCGCCCACCCGCTGGCGCACCTCGACGGCCGCCGGGTCGCCGGCGTCGACGCCCCGCTCGACCTGGTCGTCGTCGCGCACTGACCCTTGGCGCTCCCCCGACACCGCCTTGGTGGCAAATGGGGCAAACCGGATCGGCCCCGAGGACTGCCCGCTGCCGCGCTGCATCATTGCGGCCCACCTTGCCGCAATGCAGCATAACTCGATATTGATTTGGCAAAGGACTGCGACAACGCTATACGGAGGGCGTCACAGGGAGGCGGGTCGAGATGCGGTTGCTGCTGGCGGCGGATATTCACTATAACCTGCGCCAGATGGCGTGGCTCGAGGCGGAAGCCGGCCACTACGACGCCGTGATCCTCGCCGGCGACCTCCTCGACCTCACCGGCCACGCCCCGCTCGCCAAGCAACGCCGCACGATGCAGGAGGCGCTCCGGCTGATCGCGGCGCGCGCGCCGCTGATGGTCGCCAGCGGCAACCACGACGTCGACGACGACGGCGAGGCGCCGTGGTTGCGCGAGATCGCCGGCCACCACCTGTTCGTCGACGGCGACACCGTCGCCTGGAACGGCGTCGCGGTGACGTTGTGGCCGTGGCGCGGGAGCCAGGCCGCCCCGCTGCCCCGCGGCGCCGCCCACGATCTGCCCGGCCTGACCCGGATCTGGGTCCACCACGCCCCGCCCGCCGGCAGCCGCGTCGGCTACGGGGCAAGGGGGCCGGCGGCGGGCGTCTCCGCCGCGCTCACCGACAAGATCCGCCGCCACCGGCCGCCGCTGGTGGTCTCCGGGCACATCCACGACGCCCCGTTCCGCAGCGAGGGCAGCTGGTGGGACCGCCTCGGCGACAGCGTCTGTCTCAACCCCGGGCGCCAGCACGGCCACGAGCCCAGCTGCATCGTCGTCGACTTCGACGCCGGCGAGCTCGAATGGCTCAGCGCCTCGGTGCGCGAGCACCGGCCTTTGCCGGCGCCGGCGACCGCGCCGGCGGTGGCCGGGGTCGCCTGAGCCGCGCCGCGCCCCCCGCCGACCCCGCCTCCCCCGGCCCGCCCGCGCCGCCGTCGCGGGCGTGAGCCGATCCCGCTGCGACCCGCCACCCCGGCGCCGGCCGGCGCGGCGACGGGACCGCCTTCGGCTCCTACTTTGCGCTGAACGCCCGCTTGCGACCTGACAGGATCCCGGTCCGCGGTCCATGATGGCGCGATCGAGCGGGGACGACGACAAGCTCGGCCACGTCGGTACCGGGCGCGGGCACGGGGGAGGACGATGAGCGGATCGGCAACGACCATTCAAGGCATCGCCGCGGACGGCGGGCTCTATCCGATCGACAAGCTGGAGGCGCACCGGCTGGGGGCCCGCCACGTCGCGGTCTCCGCCTTCGTCTTCGCCGGCGACGCGCTGCTGTTGCAGCGCCGCGCGCTCGCCAAGTACCACTCGGGCGGGCTGTGGGCCAACAGCTGCTGCAGCCACCCGGGCTGGGGCGAGAGCCCGGCCGCCTGCGTGCACCGCCGGGTCCGCGACGAGCTCGGCGTCGATCTCGCCTTCACCGAGGTCGCCAGCTTCGACTACGAGGCCGCGGTCGGCCCGGAGCTGATCGAGAACGAGGCGGTCCACCTGTTCGTCGCCGAGGTCGAGCGCGACGCCCTCGAGCTCGCCCCCGACGCCGAGGAGGTCATGGACGTGCGCTGGATGGACACCCGCCTCCTGCGCGCCGACGCCCGCCGCCGGCCCCGGCGCTACACCGCCTGGCTGCGGCTCTACCTCGACCGCGCCTGGCCCTTGATCGCCCGCGCGGCGTGACGGCCCGGCCATGATCGCGCGCTGGCGGCGGCTGAGGGGCCTGCTGCGCTCGCTGGCGATGTACTACTGGCCGCCCGGCAGCGGGCGCCGGCTCGACGCCTTCTACCGGCCGCTGGTGCCCGACGGCGGCCTGTGCTTCGACATCGGCGCCCATGTCGGCAACCGCACCGCCTGCTGGCGCCGGCTCGGGGCGCGGGTCGTGGCGGTCGAGCCGCAGCCCGACTTCACCCGCCTGCTGGGCCGGCTGTTCGCCCGCGACGCCGGCGTCACCCTGGTGGCCGCCGCGGTCGACCGCCGCGACGGCGCGATCGACCTGCATCTGAGCCCGGCGACGCCGACCGTCACCACCGCCTCGCCGGACTTCATCGCCGACGCCGCGGCGATCGGCTCCTTCGAGGGCGTCCGCTGGCCGGAGACCGTCCGCGTGCCGGCGCTCACCCTCGACAGCCTGATCGCCGAGCACGGCCGCCCCGACTTCCTCAAGATCGACATCGAGGGCCTGGAGGAGGCGGCGCTGGCCGGCCTCTCCCAGCCGGTGCCGCTCTTGTCCTTCGAGTTCCTCGCCGGCGCGGTGCCGCGCGCCCGAGCCGCCATCGCCCGCCTCGACCAGCTCGCCGACTGGCGCTTCAACGTCTCGAAGGGCGAGAGCCTCGCCTTCGAGTTCGACGCCTGGGTCCACCGCGCCGCCCTCGAAGACTGGCTCGACGGCGTCGCCGGCGAGGACTTCTCCGGCGACATCTACGCGAGGCTGGAGCGGTAGCGCCGGGCCGATGCGGCCGTAACCCGTTGCGGCGAAAGCGAAAAGCGCCGATCTGGGTTCGTTCGGCATTTCCCGAGTCCGCTCCCCTGCATCGCGGCGCGCCGACACGATGCCGGCGCATTTAGGATACCAAACCTAAAGCTGTTGCGCCACCAGCATTAGGCTACGCCGCTTGATCGACGGCCCCCGGCATGCATCGACTGAGCTTGCGCTGTTCTCAAGCTTGGAAGCAACGTCGCGGTCCTGCTTCGCAAATGTCGAACTTGACGCACGGCGGCGAGCCCGTTCCTGTCGTGGCCTTCGCGCAGGAGCGAGATGACCCCCGACGCCTTCATCGCCAAATGGTCCGCCGCCTCCCTCACCGAGCGGGCCGGTTCGCAAACCCACTTCAACGACCTCTGCAAGCTGCTCGACGTCGAGGACCCGACCACGGCGGACCCGAAGGGCGAATGGTACTGCTTCGAGCGCGGCGCCAACAAGACGACGGGCGCGCGCGGCTGGGCCGACGTCTGGAAGCGCGGCCATTTCGGCTGGGAGTACAAGGGCAGGCACAAGGACCTCGACGCCGCCTACGCCCAGCTCCAGCAATATGCCGTGGCACTGGAGAACCCGCCGCTCCTCGTCACCTCGGACATGGTCCGCTTCGTCATCCGAACGAACTGGACCAACACCGTCTCGGAAAAGCACGAGGTGACGCTCGACGATTTGCGAGAGCCGGCGGCGCGCGACCGCCTGCGGGCCGTCTTCGTCGAGCCCGAGCGCTTCAAGCCCGCCAAGACCATCACCGCGCTCACCGGCGAGGCCGCCGAGCGGTTCGCGGCGCTGGCCATCCGGCTGCGCGAGCGCGGCCACGACGCCCATACCGTCGCGCATTTCGTCAACCGACTCGTCTTCTGCATGTTCGCGGAGGACATCGCCCTATTGCCGCGTGAGCTGTTCAGCGAGCTCTTGGAGCGGGCATTCTACGAGCCCGAGATCGCCCAGCCCGGCCTGCGCGAGCTGTTCGTCAAGATGCGCGACGGCGGCATGTTCGGGGTGCAGCGCGTCGACTGGTTCAACGGCGGGCTGTTCGACGACGACACGGCGCTGCCGCTCGGCCGCGACGAGCTGAAGATCGTCAAGGACGCGGCGGCGCTCGACTGGTCAGACATCGACCCCTCGATCCTCGGCACGCTGTTCGAGCGCGGCCTCGACCCGGACAAGCGCAGCCAGCTCGGGGCGCACTACACCGACCCCGACAAGATCATGCTGATCGTGAACCCGGTCATCGTGGAGCCGCTCACCCGCGAGTGGGAAGCAGCGCGCGCCGAGATCGAAAAAGACCTCGCTCGCGCTCAAGAAGTAGCTTCCCAGATCCGGGCGTTAAAGGAGGAGTCGAGTACGGCCTTCGCCCTTTCGGGCGAGGTGGACGAGGAGGCTGACCGCCGGGCTTGGAGACGGAGCAGGAGGCTGCAAGGCGAGATCACCCGCGCGTGGAACAATGCCAAAGACCGACACCACCGATACCTTGAGCGTTTGCGCACCTTCCGCGTGCTCGACCCCGCCTGCGGCTCGGGCAACTTCCTCTACCTGGCACTCCTCCAGCTCAAGGACCTTGAGCACCGCGCCAACCTCGACGCCGAGGCGCTGGGCCTGGAGCGACCCGCACCCCAGGTCGGCCCCGAGGCGGTCAAGGGCATCGAAATCAACCTCTACGCCGCCGAGCTCGCCCGCGTCACCGTCTGGATCGGCGAAATCCAGTGGATGCGGAAGAACGGGTTCGCGGCCAACCGGAACCCGGTGCTGAAGCCTCTCGACACCATCGAGTGCCGGGATGCACTCATGAGCGACGGTGCTGATCCGGCGCGATGGCCGAAAGTAAGCGTGATTATCGGGAATCCACCATTCCTCGGTGGCAAGAAGATGCTCTCGGTTCTTGGGGATTCCTACGTCGAACGACTGCGCGAGGCATACGAGGAACAGGTCGAGCCCTTCGCCGACCTTGTATGTTACTGGTTCGAGAAGGCGCGGCAGGCTATCGCAGCCGGCAGCACCGAGCGGGCCGGCCTCGTGGCCACGAATTCCATCCGTGGCGGTGCGAGCCGAGAAACGCTCAAGCGCGTATTGCAAACCACGGCCATCTTCGAGGCATGGTCCGACGAGCCGTGGATTCTCGACGGCGCCGCGGTACGTGTTTCTATTGTTTGCTTCGGAACAGGAATAAATAGACAAGAACTGGACGGTGTTGAAGTCTCTTCTATTTTCAGCGACCTCACCAGCGGTGGGGCGGACTTGCCGCAAGCACAGGTTCTGAACGAAAATCGCGGAATATGCTTCGAAGGTGGTCAAAAATATGGCGCTTTCGATATTAGCGGCGACCAAGCTAGAAAATGGCTTGTCCATCCCAAAAATCCAAATAGCCGACCCAATTCAGACGTGTTACGTCCGTATTATAATGCAATGGACCTGGTCCGTCGGCCGTCTGGGAAATGGATTGTTGATTTTGGTTCGGATATGACAGAGGAACAGGCGTCAGCGTACGAAGCTCCATTTGACTATGTTGTAGAGGCTGTTAAGCCTGCCAGGGCAAACATGGCCCGCGAAATCCACCGTATCTATTGGTGGCGCCATGGCTGGAGTCGTATTGGTTTCGAGAAGAGGCGAAAAGAATTAGGACTATACATAGCAACGCCCGTCGTTGCGAAGCATAGAATTTTTAGGTGGGTGCACACTAAGGTGTTTTGCTCGAATCTCTTAGACATGATCGCCCGCGACGACGACACGACGTTCGGCATCCTGCATTCGCGCTTTCACGAGCTGTGGTCGCTGCGGATGGGGAC
>JAAAPF010000292.1 GCA_009908425.1 Alphaproteobacteria bacterium | reverse complement strand
GCGCTTGCCTCCGCACGCGCCTGGCGACATCATCGCTGTCCTCACGACCGGTCACCCGACCTGACGCGCCCCGGTCATCCCGCTTGTCGCGCTACACTCGGCATCGGCCAGCCCGATTTTCCGACCCCGCCGCACGTCGTCGAGGGTGCCTGCCGCGCACTCCGCGACGGCCAGCACGGCTACACGCCGGCGAACGGCATCCTACCCCTGCGCGAAGCCGTGGCGCGCGACATGGCGGCAAGGCGCGGGGTCGAGGTCGACCCGGGCGACGTCGTCATCGTACCGGGCGGCAAGGTCACGATGGCCTTCGCGATCCAGATGTTCGGCGAGCCCGGCGCCGAGATCCTCTACCCCGATCCCGGCTTTCCGATCTACCGCTCGATGATCGGCTTCACCGGCGCCACACCGGTGCCGGTGCGGCTGTTCGAGGACCGAAGGTTCACCTTCGACGCCGCCGAGGTCCTCGACCACATAACGTCGGCGACGCGCGTGTTGATCGTCAACAGCCCGGCCAACCCCACCGGCGGCGTGGTGCCTCAGGCCGAGCTCGACCGGCTGGTCGCGGGCCTCGCCGCGCACCCACAGTTGGCGGTGCTGTCGGATGAGATCTACGCCCGCATGGTCTACGATGGTGCGCCCCACGCCAGCCTCACCGCCTATCCCGAGCTCAAGGATCGCCTGATCCTGCTGGACGGCTGGTCCAAGACCTACGCCATGACCAGCTGGCGCATCGGCTGGGGCGTGTGGCCGAAGACGTTGGCGCCGCTCGCGACCCGCCTCGCGGTCAACACCCACTCCTGCGTCAACGCGGCGACGCAGTGGGCCGCGATCGCGGCGCTGGACGGCCCGCAGGACGCGGTCGAGGAGATGATGCGCGCCTTCGACGCCCGGCGGCGGCGCACCGTCGAGCTCTTGAACGCTCTTGCGGGCGTGCGCTGTGCGCTGCCCGGCGGCGCCTTTTACGCCTTTCCCAACGTCTCCGGCACCGGCTTTACTGCGCGCGAGCTGCAGGACCGCTGGCTGGAGGAGGCCGGCGTCGCGACCATCGCCGGTACCTCCTTCGGCGAGCTCGGCGAGGGTTTCGTGCCCGTCTCCTACGCGGCCGCCCTGGAGCGGATCGAGGAAGCGATCGCGCGGCTGGAGGCGTGGCTCGCCGCTCGTTGAGCGGCGCGACCCATGGCACCGGGCGGCCGTTGGACCGGCGACGCCGTCGAAACCGCAGGCGGGCCATGAGCCGGTGGGCCTTCACCCTGTCCATCGCCACGCTCGTCGCCACACCCTTCGCTTTCGGCAACGTCCGGCCCGAGGTGGCGACGATCGCCCGGCGGTTTTTTGGCGTTGTTTCTCGGGCTGTTGGTGGTGACGAGCGGTACGGTGCTCCGCCGCTGGCGCCGCGGCCGCAGCCGAGCGGCGGCTCAGACGTCGAGTTCGTCGACCTCGCCGGCGTGGGCCTGGATGAAGGCGAGCCGGGTCTCCGGCTTTTTGCCCATGAGCTCGCCGATGAGCCGCGCCGCGTCGGCGGCGTCGTCGAGATCGACCCGGTCGAGCGCGCGGCTCGCGGGGCGCATCGTCGTTTCCTTGAGCTGAGCGGGGTTCATCTCGCCCAGACCCTTGAAGCGGGCGACCTCCACCTTCTTGTTCTTGAAGCTCGACGCCTCGAGCCGGCGGCGCTCGTCGTCGTCCGCCGCGTAGGCGATCGTGCCGCCGTGGCTGAGCCGATAGAGCGGCGGCCGGGCGAGGTAGAGGTGGCCGCGGGCGACGAGCTCGCGCATCTCCTGGAAGAAGAAGGTCATCAACAGCGAGGCGATGTGGGCGCCGTCGACGTCGGCGTCGGTCATGATGACGACCTTGTCGTAGCGCAGGCCGGCGAGGTCGAACTGGCGCCCCGTCCCGCAACCGAGCGCGGTGACCAGGTCCTGGACCTCCTTGTTGGCCTTGAGCTTGTCCGCCGTGGCACTGGCGGCGTTCAGGATCTTGCCCCTGAGCGGCAGCACCGCCTGGGTGTCGCGGTCGCGCGCCTGCTTGGCGGAGCCGCCGGCGCTGTCGCCCTCGACCAGAAAGATCTCGGAGCCACCGCGGCTCTCGCGCGCGCAGTCGGCGAGCTTGCCCGGCAGGCGGAGCTTCCTGACCGCGCTCTTGCGGCCGACCTCCTTGGCCTTTTTGCGGGCGACGCGGTCCTCGGCCCGCTCGATGGCGTAGCCCAAAAGCGCCTCGGCGGCGGCCTTGTCGGAGGAGAGCCAGAGCTCGAAGCGGTCCTTGATCGAGGCCTCGAGCGGGCGGACCAGATCGGGGACGACCAGCTTGGCCTTGGTCTGGCCCTGGAACTGCGGCTCCTTGATGAAGACCGACAAGAGCACGCTGGCGCCGCCGAGGAGGTCGTCGGCGGTGACCTGCGCCGCCTTCTTGTGGCCGAGGCGCTCGCCGTGGGCGCGGAGCGCGCGGACGAGACCGTTCCTCAGCCCCTGCTCGTGGCTGCCGCCCTCGGGCGTCGGCACGGTGTTGCAGTAGAGGCCGGTATAGGCGTTCTCGTCCTCGGTCCAGGCGAGGGCCCATTCCAGCCGGCCGGTGTCGTCGGCGAGCTCGCTCTCGCCGGCGAAGACGGCGTCGCCGACGAGCCCGCGCCCGGCCGTGATGCTCGCGAGGAAGTCCTTGAGCCCGCCCGGGAAATGGAAGGTCTCGCGCGCCGGCACCTCGGCGTCGGCGCCGAGCGCCTCGGCGTCGGCGCTCCAGCGGATCTCGACGCCGCGGAAGAGATAGGCCTTCGAGCGCGCCATGCGGTGCAGCCGCTCGGGCCGAAAGCGGTGGCCGTGCTTGAAGATGTCCCGGTCGGGCAGGAACGTGAGGCGCGTGCCGCGGCGGTTGTGGATGGCACCGGCGTCCTCGAGCGGCCCCACCGGCGTGCCGCGCGCGAAGCGCTGCCGCCAGAGCCGGCGGTCGCGCACCACCTCGACCTGGAGCTCGGCGGCGAGGGCGTTGACCACCGAGATGCCGACGCCGTGCAGCCCGCCGGCGGTGCGATACGCCCCCTGCTTGAACTTGCCGCCCGAGTGCAGCGTCGTGAGGATGACCTCCAGCGCGGACTTCGCCGGGTATTTGGGGTGCGCGTCGATCGGGATGCCGCGGCCGTTGTCGGTGACGGTGACGGCGCCGTCGGCGCCCAGGTGGAGCTCGATGCGGTCGGCGTGGCCGGCGACGGCCTCGTCCATGGCGTTGTCGAGCACCTCGGCGACGAGATGGTGCAGCGCCGTCTCGTCGGTGCCGCCGACGTACATGCCCGGCCGGCGGCGGACCGGCTCCAGGCCTTCCAGGACCTCGATGTCGGCGGCGGAATAGCCGTCGCCGCGGCGCGCGGGCTCGCGCCGGTCCCGGCCCTCGCCCGCACGGCCCGCTGATCCGTCGTCCGAGAAAAGATCTTCCATGCCGCTGAGACTAGGCGTTTTCTGCCCGCTCGACCAGATCTCGCGTGGGGGTTGATCGATGGCCGACGACGAGCCGGCGGGCGAGCTCGCGGTCATGACGGTGGCGATGCCCAAGGACACCAATCCCGCCGGCGACATCTTCGGCGGCTGGCTGATGGCGCAGATGGACCTCGCCGCCGGCGTCCTCGGCATGGCCCGCGCGCAGGGCCGGGTGGCGACCGTCGCCGTCGACGGCATGAGCTTCCACCAGCCGGTGCTGGTGGGCGACACCGTCGGCTGCTGGGGCAGGCTCGTCCACGTCGGCCGGACGTCCCTCCAGGTCCGGATCGAGACCTGGGTCCGCCGCGGCCGGCCGCGCGCGCCGCTCAAGGTGACCGAAGGGGTGTTCACGCTGGTCGCGCTCGACGACGCCGGCCATCCGCGGCCGGTGCCGGCGGAGCCGCCGCCAGCCGGGGCGCCGCCGCCTCAGTCGCCGTAGACGGCGTGCTCGAGCGGGTGCGGCTGGGCCTCGATGAGGTCGAGCTCTCGGCGCTTGAGCGCGATGTAGGCGTGGACGAGCTCGACCGGGACGTCGTCGCCCGGAAACAATTCGTGGACGTCGTCGCCGAGGGCGGCGAGGGCCTGACCGAGGTCGCGCGCGCACCGCTCCATGCCGGCCTCGTCGCCGACCAGATCGTAGATGTTGCGGTCGACCGGCTCGCCCGGATCGATGGCGTGGGCGACGCCGTCGCGGACGGCGTGGAGTACCCCGGCGAGCCCGAGATAAGGGTTCATCAGCGGGTCGGGAAAGCGCAGCTCGATGCGCTTGTCCTCGGGCCGGGCAGCGCTCGGGATGCGGATCGTGGTGGACCGGTTGCGCGCACCGAAGCCAACGAGCGACGGCTCCTGACGCCCCACGCGCAGCCGCCGGTAGCTGTTGGTCGACGGGTTGGTGAGCGCGTTCAGGGCGACGGTGTGGCGGAGGATGCCGCCGATGGCGTAGAGGCAGGTGTCGGAGAGATCGGCGTAGCCCTGCCCCGCGAACAGCCACTCGCCGTCGCGCTCCAGCGCCAGATGCAGGTGCAGCCCGGAGCCCGGCGCGCGCGGCAGCGGCATCGGCAGAAACGACGGCACCTTGCCGTAGGCGCGGGCGACGTTGTCGACCACGTAGCGGGCGAGCTGGAGCTGATCGGCGAGGGTGAGCGCGTCGGTCGGCCCGAAGCGCAACTCGCACTGCCCGGGCCCGCGCAGGAGCACGTGGCTCAGCCCTTCGACGCCGAGCGAGGACAGCACGCTCGTCATCTCGGCGCGCAGATCGGCGAGGGTGTCCTCCGGCTGGCCGGCGAGGTAGCGCGCCTCCAGCGCGGGCCGGGCGGCGTGGTGCATCGGCCGCGCGCGAAAGCCGAGGGCGTGTTCCTCGCGCGCGACCTCGAGCGCGTCGAAGACGTAGAAGGCGAGATCGGCGCCGACGCGGACGCCGTCGGCGAGGCCGCTGCCGCGCAGCGTGTCGATGGTCCGCTTTAAGGCGGAACGCGGGCAGCGCTCGTAGCCCTCGGTCGTCGCCGGATCGACGACGTCGGCGATGCACAACAGCGTCGGCTGCGCGGTGAACGGGTCGGCCCACGCCCGCTCCGGTTCCGGGCGCAGCAACAGATCGCTCTCGACGATGTCGCGCCAGCCCGGCACCGCCGAGCCGTCGAACATGGCGTAGCGGTCGATGCCGTCCTCACCGATGGCGCCGGCGTCGACGCTGAGATGGCGCCACCCACCGAGCAGGTCGGTGAAGCGCAGGTCGAGGGCGCGCGCCCCCCGGTCGTCGAGCTCGGCGGCGAGCCTCTTCGCTTCGAGCATGCCTCCTCCCTGATCGGCCCCGTCCTAGCCGACCCGCCGCCGCGGGCAAAGCCCGCAGCGCCACGAGAAAGGGCGGCCGCAGCCGCCCTCGCCCGTCCCCGATCGTTCGCCGACGCTCAGCAGTCGTAGTAGAGCTCGAACTCGTGCGGATGCGGCCGCAGCCGGATCTCGTCGACGTCCGCACCCTTGAACTCGATGTAGCTGTCGATGAAGTCCTTGGTGAAGACTTCACCCTCAAGCAAGAACTCGTGGTCGGCCTTGAGCGCGTTGAGCGCGCCTTCGAGCGAGTGCGGCACACGCGGCAGCTTCTCCTCTTCCTCGGGCGGCAGGTCGTAGATGTTGCGGTCGGCGGGATCGCCGGGCTCGATCTTGTTCTTGATGCCGTCGAGGCCGGCCATGAGCATGGCCGAGAAAGCCAGATAGGGATTGCAGGAGGGATCCGGGCAGCGGAACTCCATGCGCTTGGCCTTGGGACTGTCCGAATACATCGGGATGCGGACCGCGGCGGAGCGGTTGCGCAACGACCACACCAGGTTCACCGGCGCCTCGAAGCCGGGAACCAGGCGGTGATAGGAGTTCGTGGTCGGCGCCGCGAAGGCCAGGATCGCCGGAGCGTGCTTGAGGATGCCGCCGATGTACCACAGGCACAGCTGCGACAGCCCGCCGATGCCGCCCGGCTCCGACATCAACGGCTGGCCCTCCTTCCAGATCGACTGATGGACGTGCATGCCCGAGCCGTTGTCGCCGAACAGCGGCTTGGGCATGAAAGTCGCCGTCTTGCCCCAGGCCCGCGCCGTGTTCTTGACGACGTACTTGTACTTCATCTGCGCGTCCGCCATGTCGATGAGCGGCGCGAACTTCATGTCGATCTCGGCCTGGCCCGAGGTGGCGACCTCGTGGTGGTGGCATTCCACGGTCAGGCCGATCTCGGCCATTTTCAGGACCATCTCCGAGCGCAGGTCCTGCATGGTGTCGTTGGGCGGGCACGGAAAGTAGCCCTCCTTCGGCCGCACCTTGTGGCCCAGGTTCGGACCCTCTTCCTCCGTGCTGTTCCAGTGCCCCTCGACCGAGTCGACGTTGAACAGGCCGTAGTTGGTGCCGGTGCCGTAGCGCACGTCGTCGAACACGAAGAATTCGGCCTCGGGCCCGAAAAAGGCGGTATCGCCGATGCCCGAGGAGATCATGTACTGCAGCGCCTTTTTGGCGACGCCGCGCGGATCGCGCGAATAGAACTCCTTGGTGACCGGATCCAGGATGTCGCAGATCATCACCAAGGTGTTGTGCTTGGTGAAAGGGTCGAGGAACGCGGTGGCCGGATCCGGCAGCATGACCATATCGGATTCCTGGATCTCCTGAAAGCCGCGGATCGACGAACCGTCGAAGCCGAGACCTTCGGTGATCGCGTCCTCGTCGAAGGTCTGTACCGGAAAGGAGGTGTGCTGCCAGGTGCCCGGCACGTCGGTGAAGCGCAGATCCACGATCTTCACGTCGTGATCGCGGACCGCCTTCATCACGTCGGCCGCCGTCTTACAACCCAAAGCCATCGATCGACCCTCTCGTTGTTGGGTGCACAGCAGTAACGGCGTCGATGCGACGATCGACGCCGGCGACCGCGCGCAAGGACCGAGAGGCGCGCGGTCGAAAGCGGGCGGGGTGGATCAGAGCGCGTCGGCGCCCCGTTCGCCCGTGCGGATGCGCACGATGTCCTCCACGTCGAAGATGAAGATCTTGCCGTCGCCGATGCGGTCGGTCTTCGCCGCCGTCTGGATCGACTCCACCGCCCGGTCGAGAATGTCGTCCTCGACGATCACCTCGATCTTCACCTTGGGCAGGAAGTCGACGACGTACTCGGCGCCGCGGTAGAGCTCGGTATGGCCCTTCTGGCGGCCGAAACCTTTGACCTCGGTGACCGTCATGCCTTTGAGACCGACCTCCTGGAGGGCTTCCTTCACCTCGTCCAACTTGAACGGTTTGATGATGGCCTCGATCTTCTTCATGAGCGGCCTCCTGTCGGTGCGCGCGCCGGAGGGCGCGGCGTGATCCCTGCGGCGTCGCTCGCATCAAGCGTGCCAAGACCGCCCGGCGGCGTCTGCGGCGGGTCTGCGCGTTTCGTGGGCAGCCCCGACCGCGCGTGTTTGACGTTCGGACGGGCAACGTGCCGAGAAACTGATCACTCGGCCCACGGCCGGTCGGCTTGACGCGTTGCGGGCTTTCGGGCACACGCGTCGAGATCGTGGCGGGCGTAGCTCAGCAGGTTAGAGCGCCAGATTGTGGCTCTGGAGGTCGTGGGTTCAAATCCCATCGCTCGCCCCATCCGGGCGTGCGGGCGTCACCCCCGCCAGCTCCCCGACCGCCTCGACCACGGTGGCGGTCGACCAGTCGGCGTAGCCGGCGTGGCGAAAGCGCTCGCGCCCCTCGGCGTCGAGGATCAACGTCATGGGCAGGCCCGGGGCGGCGAGCGCGCGCGCCGCGGCGCCCTCGGGGTCGCGCACCAGCCGCAGGTCGTGGGCGCCCAACTCGGCGAGAAAGCTTTCGAGTTCGGCAAAGCCGGCGCGGTCGACCGCAAGCGCCACCACCCGCACCGCCGCCGGATCGAACGCCGCCTGCAGCGCCGCGAGGGTGGGCATTTCACGCTCACAGGGGGCGCACCAGGTGGCCCAGAGGTTGAGGACGACGACCCGACCGGCGAAGGCGTCGAGCCCGACCGTCTCGCCTGCGGCGGTCTCCAGCTCGAGCGACGGCAACGGCGTCGGGCGATCCCAGTTGATCGTAAGCGCCGGCGCGGGCACGCTCGCGAGGGAAGCGAGGGCGAAGCCGACGAGCGCGAGGACGCGGGCCATGGGGATCCATCCCATCCGATGAGCAAGGCGAGCGGTGCATCCGCCCTCTGGGGCGGCCGGTTCGACCGCCGACCGTCGCCCCTGATGGAGCGGCTAAACGCCTCGATCGACTTCGACAAGCGGCTGTGGCGTCACGATCTGGCGGGCAGCCGCGCCCACGCCCGGATGCTCGCCGCCGCCGGCATCCTGACCGCCGACGAGTGCGCCGCGATCCTCGCCGGCCTCGACACCATCGCCGGCGAGATCGAGAGCGGCACCTTCGCCTTCGATCCGGCGCTCGAGGACGTCCACCTCAACATCGAGCAGCGCCTGACCGACCTCGTCGGCGAGCCCGGGCGGCGACTGCACACCGCACGCTCGCGCAACGACCAGGTGGCGACCGACTTCAAGCTGTTCGTGCGCGACGCCATCGACCGCGCCGACGCCCTCTTGCGGCCGCTGCAGGCGATCCTGATCGACCGCGCCGAGACCGAGGCCGCCACCGTCATGCCCGGCTTCACCCACCTGCAGGCGGCGCAGCCGGTGACCCTCGGCCACCATCTCCTGGCCTATGTCGAGATGTTCGGCCGCGACCGCGAGCGCTTCGCGGACGCCCGCCGCCGGCTCAACGAATGCCCGCTCGGCGCGGCCGCCCTCGCCGGCACCGGCTTCGCGATCGACCGCCACCACACCGCCGCCGCGCTCGGGTTCGAGCGGCCGACGGCGAACTCCCTCGACAGCGTCTCCGACCGCGACTTCGCGCTGGACTATCTGAGCGCGGCGGCGATCGCCGCCGTCCACCTGTCGCGGCTGGCCGAGGAGCTGGTGCTGTGGTCGACGCCGCAGTTCGGGTTCGTGACGATCGACGAGGCCTACGCCACCGGCAGCTCGATCATGCCGCAGAAGCGCAACCCCGACGCCGCCGAGCTGCTGCGCGGCAAGACCGGCCGCGTGCTGGGCGACCTGCAGGCGCTACTGGTGGCCCTCAAGGGCCTGCCGCTGGCCTATTCGAAGGACATGCAGGAGGACAAGGAACCCGTCTTCGACGCCGTCGACACCCTCGAGCTCGGCCTCGAAGCGGCGCACGGCATGATCGCGACGGCCCGCTTCGACCGGCCGGCGATGGCGCGCGCGGCCGGGGTGGGCTTCACCACCGCGACCGATCTCGCCGACTGGCTGGTGCGCGTGCTCGGCCTGCCGTTCCGCACCGCCCACGGCGTCGCCGGCCGTGCGGTCAAGGAGGCCGAGCACCGCGGCTGCGGGTTGGAGGAGCTGCCGCTCGAGGTGCTGCAGGGGCTGGAGCCGGGCGTCACCCAGGAGGTCTTCGAGGTGCTCGGTGTCGAGCGCTCGGTGGCGAGCCGCACCAGCCTCGGCGGCACCGCGCCCGCGCGCGTCCGCGAGGCGGCGGCGGCGGCGCGCGCGCGCTTTTTGGAGGCGGGCTGATGCGCACCGCGGCGGCGCTCGCGCTGGTGCTCCTGTGCCTCGCGGCCTGCGGCAAGATGGGACCGCTCGAACTGCCCGCCGAAGGCGACCCCGAGCGGGAAGCGCCGGGGTGAGCGCGCCCTTGGCCTACCGCGCCGGCGTGCTCCAGCTCGACGGCACCCCGCTGGCGCCGCTCGCCGCCGAGCACGGCACGCCGCTCTACGTCTACGCCGCCGGCGAGATGCGGCGGCGGCTCAGCCGTCTGGAGGCGGCGTTCGCGCCGACGCGCCCGCTCTTCTGCTACGCCTTGAAGGCCAACCCGACGCTGGCGGTGGTGGCGACCCTGGCGCGTGCGGGGGCGGGTGCCGACGTCGTCTCCGGCGGCGAGCTCGCCCGCGCGCGCGCCGCGGGCGTCGCGCCCGACCGCATCGTCTTCGCCGGCGTCGGCAAGAGCCGCGACGAGATCGAGCAGGGCCTCGCCGCCGGCATCCTGCAGTTCAACGTCGAGTCGTTGGAGGAGCTGCGGCTCGTCGACGCCGTCGCCGCCGAGCGCGGCGTCACCGCGCCGGTGGCGCTCCGCCTCAACCCGGACGTCGCCGCCACCACCCACGACAAGATCGCCACCGGCCGCCGCCACGACAAGTTCGGCATCGGCGCCGAGCGGCTGGGCGAGGTGCTGGCGCTGGTGCGCGGGCTCGACCACGTCCGGGTCGTCGGCCTGCACTGCCACATCGGCTCGCAGATCGCGGTGGTCGAGGATTTCGAGCGGGCCTACCGGCGCATGGTCGAACTCTACCGCTTCGTCCGCGGCGAGGGCCTGCCGCTGGAGCGCCTCAACCTCGGCGGTGGCTTCGGCATCCGCTACGCCGACGAGCGCGAGCTCGACGTCGAGGCCTTCGCGGCCATGGCCCGCGGCGTCACGGCCGAGCTCGGCTGCGGGCTGGTGTTCGAGCCGGGGCGCTTTCTCGTCGCCGCGGCGGGTGTGTTGTTGAGCCGCATCCTCCTGGTCAAGAGCGGCAGCGACGGCCGCCGCTTCGTCGTCCTCGACGCCGGCATGAACACCCTGTTGCGGCCGGCGCTCTACGGCGCCGTCCATCCCGTGCACCCGCTCCGTCACGCCGCCGACGACGCGGTCGACGTCGTCGACGTGGTGGGGCCGATCTGCGAGAGCGGCGACGTCTTCGTCCGCGACGTTCCGCTGGCGCGCGCGCGCGCGGGCGAGCTCGTCGCCTTCGCCAACGCCGGCGCCTATGGCGCGGTGATGGCGTCGGACTACAATTCGCGGGGGCGGGCCGGCGAGATCCTCGTGGAGGGCGGCCGCAGCGCGGTGGTCAAGCCGCCGCGGCCGCCGGCGGCACTGTTCGCCGACGAGGCGGTACCGACCTGGTTGGAGCCGGCCCCGACCGCGGGGTCGTGAGGGGGATGCCGGCAGCGAGGGAGCCTGCCATGGCGGAGACGCACGCGCGACTGAACCGGCGGCTCACCCGCCGTCGGCGCTGGGCCGGCCTGATGCTGACGGCGGAGCGGGCGCTCGACGCCTTCGCCCCGGCGGTGGCGCTGCCCCTCCTGTTCGTCGCGGTGAGCCTGCTCGGCTGGTGGGCTCACCTGCCGTGGTGGACGCACGGCGTCGCCCTGGTCCTCGTCCTCGGCGCCTGGGGATGGACCCTGGAGCGCGGCCGCCGCCGCTTCCGCGCACCCACCGCGGGCGACGTCGACCGCCGCCTGGAACGCGCGGCCGGGCTTCACCACCGCCCCATCGCCAGCCTCGACGACCGCCCGGCGGGCGCGAGCGACGGCGCCGCGACCCGGCTCTGGGCGGCGCATCAGGCGCGGCAACGGGCGGCGCTCGGTCGCCTGCGCTTCGTCGGCCTCGCGCCCGTGCTCACCCGGCGCGACCCGTGGGCGCTGCGGGTGGCGGTGGTGCTGGTGCTGGGGCTCGCGGTGATCGACGCCGGGCCGAACTGGCGCGGGCGGCTGCTCGACGCGGTCACCCCGACGCCGGCGGGCGCCGCGGTGGACGCGCCGACGCGGGTCGACCTGTGGGTGACGCCGCCGGCCTACACCGACCAGCCGCCGGTGGTCCGCTCCTACACCCTGCCGATGGCGGCGGCGCCGGAGCCGGTCGTCGTGCCCGAGCGCAGCGAGCTCGTGGTCCAGCTCCACGACCCGGCGGTCGACACGCCGCCGGCGCCACGCTTCGCGCTCGCCGACCTCGACGCGGAACGGCTCGGCGCCGGCAGCGTCGAAGCCCGCCTGGAGCTCACCGACAGCGGCGCTCTGGCGATCCCCGGCGCCGGCGAGGCGCCGCGGCTGCGCGTCGACGTCGAGGTCATGCCCGACAACGCCCCGAACGTCGCCTTCGACGGCCGCCCGGAGGCGACGCACCGCAAGGCGCTGCACACCCGCTACACCGCCGAAGACGATTTCGGCCTGGCCGAGATCGCGCTTGAGTTGACTCTGATCGGCCGGGCCGGCTCGACCGAGCGGGTCGGCCTGCGGGAGCTCGGCCGGCCCGAGACGGCGCTGGAGGACGGCAGCTACGTCGACCTCACGCCCCATCCCTTCGCCGGCCAGGAGGTCCGCGCGCGCCTGGTCGCGACCGACGTCGTCGATCAGGAGGGGACCAGCGCGGCGCTGACCTTCGTGCTGCCCGAGCGCGAGTTCACCAACCCGCTGGCGCGCGCCATCATCGCATTGCGCAAGCAGCTGGTGGCGCAGCCGGGCGAGCGCGAGGCGGTGGCCTCCAAGCTGAACATCCTGGCGCAGAGCCCGCGCCTCGACGGGGTCGAGGTGGCGATCCCGCTCACGCTGCGCGCGGCTTCGACCCGGCTCGTCCTGAACGAGGCGGGCACCGCCGACCGGTCGGTCGTGGACCTGCTCTGGGAAGTGGCGCTCTACGTCGAGGACGGCCAGATGGCCGTGGCCGAGCGCGACCTCCGCGAGCTGCAGGAGGCACTGCGCGAGGCCCTCGAGCGCGGCGCCGACGCCGAGGAGCTCGAGCGGCTGATGGACGAGCTCGAGCAGGCGATGAACGAGTTCCTCGACGCCATGCAGCGCCAGGCGATGGAACAGATGCGCAACATGGATCCGCGCCAGCTCGAGCGCATGCAGCCCATGGATCCGAACGCCCGCTCGGTCGAGCGCCGGGATCTGCAGGAGATGCTCGACCAGATGCGCGAGGCGATGCAGAGCGGCGCGCGCGAGCAGGCCGAGCAGATGCTCTCCCAGCTCCAGCGGATGATGGAGAACCTGCAGAGCGCGATGCAGATGCCGCAGATGAGCCCGATGCAGCAGGACATGGGCGCGCTGCAGCAACTCATTCAGCGCCAGCAGGAGCTGATGGACCGTTCCTTCGACGCGCAGCGGCGACAACAGGGCCAGCAGGGCCGACAAGGTCAGCAGGGCGAGCAGGGCCAAAGCGGTCGGCAAGGCCAACCGGGGCAGAGCGGCCAGGCCGGCGCCCAGGGCCTGGGCCAGCAGCAGGAGGCGCTCCGGCGCGCGCTCGGCGAGCTGATGCGCCAGCTCGGCGAACGTGGCCAGGACATCCCGCGCGCGCTGGGTCAGAGCGAGCTGCAGATGCGCGACGCCGAGCAGGCCCTGAACCAGGGCCGGCCCGGCCGGGCCACCGGCCCGCAGGGCGAGGCCCTCGACCTGCTCCAGCAGGGCGCGGGCCAGCTCATGGAGCGGATGCAGCAGCAGATGATGGGCCAGGGCTCGGGCCGACCCGGCGACCGGCGGGGGCTGGGGCCGCCCTTGCGCGAGACCCGCGACCCGCTCGGCCGGCCGCAGCGCAACGACGGCGGCGCCAGCCCCTACGGCGTCGAGGTGCCCGACCAGCCCGATCTCGGCACCGCCCGCGAGGTCCTGCGCGAGCTCCAGCGGCGCTCCGGCGACAGCGACCGTCCGGCCCTGGAGCTCGACTATCTCGACCGCCTGTTGGAGCGTTTCTGAGCGGGTGCGGGTTCACGAGCGCCCCTCGCCCAACCACGCGCCGCGCCCGGCGGACACGCCGATCGACACGCTGGTGCTGCACTACACCGGCATGGCCACGGGCGACGCCGCGCTCGCGCGCCTGCGCGATCCGGCGGCGGCGGTCAGCGCGCACTGGCTGGTCGACGAGGCCGGCGGGGTCGTCCGGCTGGTCGACGAGGAGCGGACGGCTTGGCACGCCGGGGTCTCCGCCTGGCGCGGGCACGTCGGCCTGAACGGCCGCTCGATCGGTGTCGAGATCGTCAACGGCGGCCACGACTTCGGACTGCCGCCCTATCCCGACGGGCAGATCGCGGCGGTGCTCGCCCTCGCCCGCGAGATCGTCGCCCGCTGGACGATCCCGGCGGTGAACGTCGTCGGCCACGGCGACGTCGCGCCGATGCGCAAGGCCGATCCCGGCGAGCACTTTCCCTGGCGGCGGCTGGCGCACGCGGGCGTCGGGCTGTGGCCGGAGGCCGGCGATGCGGCGCCGGCGACGGACATCGGCGGCGCGCTCGCCGCCGTCGGCTACGCGCTCGAGGACGCGCCCCAGCCGACCTCGGTGAGCGCCGCGCTGCTGGCGTTCCAACGCCGCTTTCGCCCGGAGGGCCCGCTCGACGGCCGGGCGGACCCGGCGACGCGCCGGCGGCTCGGCGAGGTGGCCGCCGCCTACCTCTTGGCGGCGGCCCGCTGCGCACCTTAATGTCGAAGGTGGGTCAGGCGACGGGATGGCCGCTCCGGCGTACGCGCCGGGGAGGAAAGTCCGGGCTCCACGGAAACACGGTGCCGGGTAACGCCCGGCGGGGGCGACCCCAGGGAAAGTGCCACAGAGAGCAGTCCGCCCGCCTGGGCCCGCGTTCGCGGACCTGCGGGTCAGGGTGAAAGGGTGCGGTAAGAGCGCACCGCGCCGCCGGCGACGGTGGCGGCACGGTAAACCCCACCGGGAGCAAGACCGCGTAGGGACGACGGCGCCCGCGGGCGCAGGCCGGTTTCCGGGCCGGTCGTCCGGGTAGGTCGCGCGAGGCGTCCGGTAACGGGCGTCCCAGAGGAATGGCCATCGGCGGAGCGATCCGCTACAGAACCCGGCTTACACGTCGCCTGACCCACTTCGTCCACAGGTCACCGGAACGAAACCGGTACTGTTTCCCCAGTTTATCCACAGAATGTGTCCACCCGCGTTTACCATCAGATTTGGCCAATTCCAGCAACTTAGATATCCACATCCACAAACTACTTGACCGCCGGCGGAGCCACTTATACCGTCTTCGACCAACGAAACACGTTTTCCAATCCTGGTTTTCTTAAAGTATTCGCAAGTCGTCGGTTGGCAAAGCGACGTCGTCTAGTGCGCGAAAGACCTGACGCCATGCCGCTGCAGACGCTACCGCGATCTCTCGTTGGCAGTATGGGACGCTATCAACAGGCCGAAGGGACTTGCGGCCGAGGCGCCGCCTTGCCCAACCGCGCCATCTTTGGTTGTGTTAAGAACGTGCGAGTTGAGTTTTATTACGATATGTGTTCGTTTCTCCACTCTTGGCGGAAGGCTCCGCCCGCGAGCGTTTTCCCGCCTGTGGATAAGTCTGGATGGATAACGTCGGCGCCCACGTACCGGTTCTCGGCGAGGAAGTCTGCCGCTGGCTCGCGCCGCTCGACGGGGCGCGCCTGCTCGACGCCACCTTCGGCGGCGGGGGCTACAGCCGGCGCTGGCTGGCGCACGGCGCGCGCGCCGTGGTCGGCCTCGACCGCGACCCGACGGCGGTGGCGCGCGGCCGCGCCCTCGAAGCCGAGGAGCCGCGCTTCACGATGCGCGAGGGCCGCTTCGGCGAGCTCGAGCGCCTGGTCGAGGCGCCGTTCGACGGCGTCGCCTTCGATCTCGGCGTGTCCTCCTTCCAGCTCGACGCGCCCGAGCGCGGCTTCTCCTTTCGCGCCGATGGCGAGCTGGACATGCGCATGGGGTGCGACGGGACGAGCGCGACCGACCTCCTCGCCGAACTCGACGAGGCCGAACTCGCCCGTCTCTTTCGCGAGTTCGGCGAGGAGCGCCGGGCTCGGCGGGTGGCGCGCCGCCTGGTCGAGCGCCGCCGCGAGCGCCCCTTCACCCGCACCGGCGACCTCGCCGAGGTGGTGCGAGCGGCGGTCGGCGGCGCCGGCGACATCGACCCGGCGACCCGCGTCTTCCAGGCGCTCCGCATCGCGGTCAACGACGAGCTCGGCGAGCTCGAGCGCGGCCTCGCCGCGGCGCTCGACGTGCTGGCGCCCGGCGGCCGGCTGGTCGTCGTCGCCTTCCAGTCGCTGGAGGACCGGGTGGTGAAGCGTTTCATGCAGCGCGAGGCGGGACGCCGACCGGGCTCCTCGCGCCATCTGCCCGCCCCGGCGGCACCACCGCCGGCACGCCTGGTGCTCTTGACCCGCCGCGTCGTCCGCCCCGCGGCGGCCGAGCTCTCCTCCAACCCGCGGGCCCGCTCGGCGCGGCTGCGCGCGGCCCGCCGGGTGGAGGCCTGAGGGATGAGCGGCGTCGGCCTGGTCCTCACGCTGGTGGCGGTGCTGTCGCTGGGCACCGGCGTGATGGTGTTCAAAGAGAACGTCGACCACGAGCGCCAGCGTTTCGCCCGGCTGGAGCGCGAGCTCGCCGCGGCCGAGGCGGCCACCGCGCGGCTCCAGGCCGAGCTGGCCTATCACCAGCGCCTGGCCTATCTGGCGCGCTTCGCCCGTGCGCTCGGGCTGGTGCCGGCGCGGCCCACCCAATTGGTCGAGCTCGAGGCCGTGCCGCGCCGGCCGGCCCCACTCGCCGCCGGCGAGCCCGCGCCCTTGCTGGTGGCGCTGCCGTCGGGCCGGCGCATCGGGCTCGCCCGCCGCCCCGCCCCGGACCCGACACCGTGAACGCCCGGCTCGCCCTCGTCGGTGCCGCCTTCGTCGCGCTCTTCGGCGCGATCGGGCTGCGGCTCGTCGACCTCGGCCTGGGCTCGGCGGCGACGACGGCAGCCGGCCCGGTGGTCGCCGCCGAAACGCCGCGCGCCGATCTCCTCGACCGCCACGGCCGGGTCCTCGCCACCACGGTGCCGGCACCGCGGATCGTCGCCGATCCCGCCCACGTCCGCGATCCGGCGGGCGAGGCCGGCGCGATCGCGGCGGTGGTGGACGACGTCGACGCCGCCGCCCTCGCCCGCCGGCTCGCCGCCGGCGGCCGCTACGTCGTGGTTCACCGCGAGGCCAGCCTGGACGAGGTGGAGGCGGCGCGCCGCCTCGGGCTACCGGCGCTCTGGGTCGAGTACCGCCACGCCCGGCTCTATCCCAACGGCCGCACCGCCGCCCACCTGCTCGGCCACGTCGACGTCGACAACAACGGCCTCGCCGGCGCCGAACGCGCCTTCGACGACCGGCTCTCCGGGCCCGACGCCGAACCGGTCCACCTCGCCCTCGACCTCGCCGTGCAGGGCGTGGTCGAGGACGAGTTGCGCGCCGCCAAGACGCGCCATCGCGCCGAGGCGGCGGCGGCGCTGGTGATGGACGTGCGTACCGGTGAGCTGCTGGCGGCGGCGAGCCTGCCGGACTTCGACCCGCACCACGCCGGTGCTGCGGGCGGCGACGCCCGCAAGGACCGCAACCTCACCCAGACCTTCGAGCTGGGCTCGGTCTTCAAGCTGGTCAACGTGGCGATGGGCCTGGACGCCGGGGTGGTGACGCTCGACAGCGAGCTGGACGCCCGCGAGCCGATCGTCGTCAACGGTCACCGCATCAGCGACTTCCGCCCCGAGCAGCGCCCGCTGAGCGTGCCGGAGGCGCTGATGCACTCCTCCAACATCGCCAACGCCCGGATCGCCCTGCGCGTCGGCGCCGCCCGCCAGCGCGCCTTTCTCGACGCGTTCGCGCTCGACCGGCCGCTCGCGCTCGAGACCGGCAACGTCGCCCGCCCGCAGCTGCCGGCGCGCTGGCCGGAAGTGACGGTGGCGACGGTCGCGTTCGGCCACGGCATCGCCGTCACGCCCCTGCATCTGGCGGGCGCGGTCGGCGGGCTGCTGGGCCCCGGCCACCCGATCGAGCCGACCCTGGAGCGGCGTGACGCACCGCTGCGGCGCGCGCCGGTGGTCGAACGCCGGCTGGTGGAGACGATGCGCGGGTTGGCTTGGCGGGTGGCCACCGAAGGCAGCGGCAGCCAGGCGCAGGTCGCCGGCTATCTGGTCGGCGGCAAGACGGGTACGGCGGAAAAGCTCGGCCCGGACGGCACCTACCAGGACGGCGAGGTGCGCTCGAGCTTCGTCGCCGTGCTGCCGGTGCACGCGCCGCGCTACGTCGTCTTCGCGATGCTCGACGAGCCGGTCGGCCTCGGCGACCGTCCCGATCTGCACTACGGCGGCTGGACGGCGGCGCCGGCGGTGGGGGCGATGATCGCCCGCATCGGGCCCATCCTCGGGCTTGAG
>JAAAPF010000187.1 GCA_009908425.1 Alphaproteobacteria bacterium | reverse complement strand
CGCCCAGCGCCTGAACCTCTTCGAGACGCTCGCCGCACCGGCCGGCGATCCCATGCTCGACCTGCAGCCGGCGCTGCGCACGAGCCGCGTCCTGGCGGCGCACGGTGTGGCCACGGGCCGCGGCGTGCGCGTCGCCGTCGTCGACAGCGGGATCGACAGCGCCCACACCGAGCTCGCCGGCGCAGTGGCGGCGACGCGCAACCTCGTCGGCGGCGTGGACGAGGTCGGGGCGGTCGTCCCCGAACGCCACGGCACGGCGATGGCCGGCGTTATCGCCGCGCGCCGCGGCAACGCCCGTGGCATCGTCGGCGTCGCCCCGGACGCCGCCATTCTCGGCCTCCGGGCCTGCGCCCAGCCCGCCGGCGCGCCGCGCGGTCGCTGCACCAGCTTCACCGTGGCGCGGGCGCTCAACGCCGCCTTCGCGCTGGACGCCGACATCGTCAATCTGAGCTTCGCCGGCCCGTACGATCCGACCCTCGCCCGGTTCATCGACGCGGCGGAGGCCGAGGGACGCGTGCTGGTCGCCGCCCGCGCCGACGACGACACCGCCGCCTTTCCGGCGGCCGCACCGACCGTCCTCGCGGTGGAACGGGCGCGGGCGGACGCGCCGGACCCGAGCGCCGCGCTGCCGGCACCGGGCGACGACGTCGTCAGCACCACGCCCGGCGACGGCTACGGCGTGTTCGGGGGTGCGTCGCTCGCCGCGGCGCACGTGAGCGGGCTGGCGGCGCTCGTCCTCCAGGCCGCACCGGCGCTCGATCCGGTCGATGTGCGCGCCGTTCTCACCCGCGCCGTGCGGCGCGGGCCCGGCGACGCGGCGGTGGTGGACGCCTGCCGCGCGCTCGCCGCCGCCGTCGACGAAGCGGGGGCGACGGTGCCGACGATCTGCGCGACGTCGTGAGGCGATGCGCTTTTTGGTGAACCGTTCGTGACGCGCCGGTCACCCAACCACGCGCCGCTTGGGCGCACCCGTTTCGAGAACCGTCATGATGCGTTCGTCGATCCTGACCCCGGCCGCGCTCACCGTCGCGCCGACCGGAAAAGCGGCGGCCGCGGTGCTGACCGCCGCCGCCATCCTCGACCCCGACCAGGAGGTCGTGGCCGCCGGCAACCCCGACCCGGCGCGCAGCTCCGACGCGTTCGGCCTCGCCAGCTTCACCCTCGACACCCGCACCAACGAGATCGCCGATTTCGAGCTCATCGTCGCGGGCATCATCCCGAACGAACTGTTCGACATCGGCGCGAACGGGCCCGTGCACATCCACGCGGGCGCCGCCGGCGAGAACGGCGGCATCATCGTGCCGTTTGCCGATCGCCAGGCGATCACCACGCTCCCGCTCGACGACGGCGGCTTCCGCCTCGACGTCGAACCGTTCACCGTCGCCGCGTCGGTGGCGCAGACGATCGCGACCGGTAACGCCTACGTCAACGTTCACACCCGGGACTTCAACCCTGGCGAGATTCGCGGCCAGATCCACGTGTCCCCGCTCGCGGGGGCGCTGGTGATGTTCGCGCCGGCGTCGGCGGGCCTTTACGCGTGGCAGCGTCGACGCGCACGTGCGTCGGTGCGGGCGGCCTGACGTCGAGCGGTACGGCGGGGCCTCCCACCGTACCGCCCACCGGCGCCGAACCACCTCCGAGTTCGTCGACGAGCGCCCGCCGTAGCGCCGCGATCTTCGGTCGGCCGCTGATGCTCACGAGCCGGCAGACACCGGGCCGGCAAAGCGCGAGAACGATCCGCATCCGATATCTCCGTGGTCGCCGCGTGGTCTGTCAGTCGCTCTTGCGCTTTGGTGCCCGCCGTCGCGTGCTCGGTTCACGACGGCGAGGCCCCGGCATCGGGGTGCTCCGCGGGGGGTCCGTCGGGCCGGGGCGGGCCGACGGCTCGGGTGGATCAGCGACGAGGGATATCCTCGTCGCCCGTGTCTCCAAAGACGGATCATCGCCGACCGACGGTTGGCGACCGCGCATCGAGGTCTGTGGATGAGTGAGAGCGATACCGCTCGGCCGCCGTGTGACGTCCTGGCGGCGGTTTGGGCCGACTTCGGCGAGGCGGCGGCGCTCGAGCAGGTACGGCTGACCGGCGCGGACCCCGTCCTGCCCTCGAGCTTCCGCGTCGGCACGGCGGCGGCGGCGGCGATCGCGGCGGCCGGGCTCGCCGCGGCGGAGCTGGACCGGGCACGTACCGGCCGGCGCCAGACCGTCGCCGTCGACATGCGCCACGCCGCCGCCGAATGCCGCAGCGAGCGGTATCTCCGCGTCGATGGGGAAGCTCCGGTGGACCTGTGGGACGACCTCGCCGGGACCTATCCCGCGGCCGACGGCAGCTGGCTGCGGCTTCACACCAACTTTCCGCACCACCGCAAAGGCATCATCGAGATGCTCGGCGGCGCCGCCGAGCGCCAGGCGGTGGCGGCCGCGCTCGCCCGCGTCGACGCCGCGGCCTTCGAGACGGCGGCGACGGATCGCGGGCTGGGCGTGGCGATGATGCGCCGTTTCGACGAGTGGGACGCGCATCCCCACGCCGCCGCCGTGGCGGGCGAACCGCTGGTTCGCCTCGTCCGCCTGGACACTGCACCGCCGCGACCCTGGCCGTTGGGCGAGCGCCCGCTCGAGGGCTTCCGGGTGCTGGAGATGACCCGCGTCATCGCCGGTCCGGTCGCCGGCCGCACCTTGGCGGCCCACGGCGCCGAGGTCCTGCGCGTGATCGGCCCGCACCTGCCGACGATCCCGTCGCTCGACATCGACAGCGGGCGCGGTAAACGCTCCGCCGTGGCGGACCTCCGCCGTCGCGAGGAGCGCGGGCGGCTCCAGTCGGTCGTGGGCGATGGCGACGTCGTGCTCAACGCCTATCGTCCCGGTGCGCTCGATCGCTTCGGGCTCGCGCCCGAAGCCCTCGCGGCGCGCTTTCCCGGCGTGGTGATCGGAACGCTGTCGGCCTACGGCCGCCGCGGCCCGTGGGCGGGCAAGCGGGGCTTCGACAGCTTGGTGCAGACGGCGACCGGCTTCAACGCCGCCGAGGCCGCCGCCGTCGGCGTGTCGGCACCCAAGGCCATGCCGCTGCAGATCTTGGACCACGCCTCGGGGCACCTGCTCGCCGCCGGGGTGATGGCCGCGTTGCGTCGTCAGCGCCGCGTGGGCGGAAGCTGGCAGGTCGAGGTGTCGCTCGCCCGCACCGCCCACTGGCTGCGCAGCCTCGGCCGGGTCGACGCCGGCCTCGCGGGCGGCGAGCTGGACGAGGCCGTCGTC
>JAAAPF010000106.1 GCA_009908425.1 Alphaproteobacteria bacterium | reverse complement strand
AACCGCCGCCCGCTCGACGAGCCCGAGCTGAACCGGGTGATCGGCCGGCTGGCGCGGGCGGTCGGCATCGAGCGGCCGCCGGTCTACGCCGTGGGCTCGCCGATCGTGAACGCCTTCGCCGCCCCGGACGGCGGCATCTACCTCACCGACGGCCTCTTGGCGGAGTTCAAGCGCGGGCGGTTCAACGCCGTCGAGATGGGCTCGATCGTCGCCCACGAGCTGGGCCACGTCGCCATGGGCCACGCGCCCAAGCGGATGCGCGCGGTGTGGCTCACCCACGCCGCCCGGGCGGTCGCGTTCGTGGTGCTGGGCCGGTTCAACCCGGCGCTCGCGGTCCAGGGCGGCAACCTCTTGGCGCAGCTCGTGCTCTCGAAGCTGTCGCGCACCGACGAGTTCCAGGCCGACGCCTTCGCCACCGGCCTGATGCAAAAGGCCGGCTACGGCTCCGCGCCGCAGATCGCGATGCTGCGCAAGATCGGGGCACTCAACCCGCAGGGCGGCACGGGCCAGGTGTCGTGGCTGGCGAGCCACCCGCCGATCGACGAGCGCGTCGCCGCCATCGAGCGCCAGGTCGCGGACGAGACCGAGCCGGCGCCCGGCTGAGGGCGCCCACCGCGCTCGGAGCGACCCCGTGACGTCGCCGCCGCGCCGGCCGCGCCCACGTCACGGGCCTGGAGCCCGGGCGCCGCTCGCGTTAAACGCGAAAGATCTCGCGTCGGGAACCAACGGGTCGAAGGGGCATGGGGTCGATGCCGGCGCTCGTCGTCGCCACCGTCGTCCTGGCGCTGCACTACCGCTGGGCGCTGTTGGACCCGCACGCGCCGCGGCTGGGGCCGTCCTGGGCGGGGGCGGCCGCGACCGCGGCGTGGGTGGGCGCGCTGTTCGTCGCCGCGCTGGTGCTGTTGGCCACCGAGCACCCGCGCCTCGCCGCCTTCGCCAGCTCCTTCGCCTTCGGCACCGCGATCTCGCCGGCGATCGCCCCGCCCTACCGGCTGACCCCGGCGGAGGAGCCGAGCGTGCTGCGCCGCTTCGTCCGCTCGCGGCTGCACAACCTGCGGGTGGTCTCGATCAAGATGCTGTTGATCGTGCCGGTGTCGCTGCTGCTGGAGCCGCTGGTCGCGCGCCATCCCTCGTTCTTCGCCTCGGCGGTGGTGGCGCTGGTCTTCAGCGGGGTGAAGGCGGCCTATCTGCTCGACCTCCTGCGCGGCCCGGCGCTCGCCGCCGCCGACGTGGCGGCGCGGCGGGCGCTCTCCGTCGACGGCGTGCGGCGCCTCGCCGCGCTCGGCGCGGCGGCGCTGATCGCCTGGCTGATCGCCATCTACCCGGTGATCGACCGGGTGCCGGAGCCCGAACTCGACGACTACGCCGTGCTCACCGCCTTCGTCTTCGGGCTGTTGTTGCGGCCGGGCTGAGCGCGCCGCCGGCCGCCTGCGCCCACGCGGCGCTTGGTGTCGGGGCCCGGCCGTGCCATTTAAGAGGAGTTCAGTGGCTCGGGACATCGAACGAGGCCGCGCCCCATGGTGAGCGCGACGGACGCCAGCTACGACCCCCGCCCCGCCTACAGCCGCGCCGAACTCCTCGCCGACGCCGCCGTCCACGGCGCCGGCATCGCCGGTGCGGCCGCCGCCGCGGCGTTCCTGCTGGGCGCCACCGGGGCCGCGGGCGACGCCCGCGCGCTCGTCGCCGCCGCGGTCTACGCCGCGGCGCTGAACGCGATGCCGTGGGTGTCGGCGGCCTACAACCTCGCCCCCGCCCCGCGCTGGCGCGAGCTGCTGCGGCGGCTCGACCAGGCCGTGATCTTCGTGCTGATCGCCGGCACCTACACCCCGTTCGGGCTGGTGGCCCTCGGCGGCGTGCCCGGCTCGGTACTGCTCGCCCTGGTGTGGATCGTCGCCGCCGTCGGCGTCGTCTCGAAGCTGGGGCGGCCGGGCTGGCTCGACACCCGCCGCTCGGTCGCGCTCTACCTCGCCCTCGGCTGGTGCGCGCTGCCGGCGATCGGCCCGCTCGCCGGCGCCCTGGCGCCGGCCACGCTGGCGCTCTTGGGCCTCGGCGGGCTGCTCTACACCGTCGGCGTCATCTTCCACCTGTGGACCACCCTGCCCTTCCACAACGCGATCTGGCACGCCTTCGTCGTGGTCGCCGCGGGCTGTCACGTCTTCGCCGTCTTCGACGTGTTGGCCGGGTGACCCGAAGGGCGGGCCCGGCGCTGCGGCGGGCCGGCCTCGACCTTCCGCCGGCGGCAGGTCGTCGAAGCGCAATGAGCGGCGGGGCTGATCCGCCCGGGAGAGATCGATGAACCGACGCCACCTGCTTCGCTCCGCCCTCGCCACCGGCCTCGTCGCCACGCCGCCGGCCCGCGCGCTCGCCGACCAACCGCGGATCACCGTCTACAAGTCGCCGTGGTGCGGCTGCTGCGCGGCCTGGGTCGATCACGTCCGGGCCGCGGGTTTCGCCGCCGAGGTGCACGACGTCGAGGACCTCGCGGCGATCAAGCGCCTGGCCGGCGTGCCCGATCGGCTCGGCTCGTGCCACACCGCCTCGGTGAACGGTTACGCGATCGAGGGCCACGTGCCGGCGGAGGTGATCCGCCGGCTCCTGGACGAGCGCCCCGCCGTGCGCGGGCTGGCGGTCCCGGGCATGCCCGTGGGCTCGCCCGGCATGGAGGGCCCTTCGCCCGAGCCTTACGCCGTCTACGCCTTCGCCGACGACGGGCGGGCGCGACGCTACGCCCTGATCCGCCCCTGAGCCCGCCGCCGATCCGCGCGGAGATGACCGCGGCGCCGGCGGGTGCTATCCGCGACGCGGGGTGCCGCCCCACGCCGCGCATCGTGCCACGAGGACCCGCCCATGCCCGCCGCCGTCAACCTGTTCGAGCTCGCCCAGCTGGACGCCGAGGGGCGCGCCGCGCTGATGCGGCGGACCGAGGCCGACCTCGGCCCCTACCGCGAGCCGGTGGCGCGGATCGTCGAGGCGGTGCGGACCGAGGGCGACGCCGCGGTCGCCCGCTTCGGCCGCGAGTTCGACGGGGCGGAGCTCGCGCCGGACCGGCTCCGGGCCGGCGCCGAGGAGTTCGAGGAGGCCGAGCGCCTGGTCGAGCCCGAGGTGAAGCGGGCGATCGACTTCGCGGTCGAGAACATCCGCCGCTTTCACGAGCGCCAAAAGCCCGAGCGGATGTGGCTGGAGACGATCCGGCCGGGCGTGCTCGCCGGCGAGCGCTACGGCCCGATCCCGTCGGTCGCCTGCTACGTGCCGCGCGGCAAGGGCGCCTTTC
>JAAAPF010000203.1 GCA_009908425.1 Alphaproteobacteria bacterium | reverse complement strand
GCCTCCTTCAGGTCCGCGACCGCGACCTCCCCGAGCTCGACGACCAGCTCCAACAGTTCGGGACCGTCCTGCGCCACCAGTTGAACGAGGCGCACAACGGCGCGAATCCGGCCGGTGGATACGGGCCGTCGCTCGTCGGCACGCAGGTGCACAGCGACCTCGATCCGGCGTTCGACAGCATGAGTGGAACCGTCTGGTTCCGCGTCGACGACGGCGCGACCGTGAACACGGTGAGCATCGATCTCGACACGATCCCCGTCGGCGCCTCGGCGACGGAAGCGATCCGCGCAGAGATCGACGGCTCGCCGCATCTCGACGCTTCCTTCGATGGGGAACGCTTGAAGCTGGAGACGTCGACCGGCAACGGCTCGATCGCCATTGCGCACGGCGTCGAGGGCGCCGGCCACGAGGCCCGCATCACCACGATCGAGGCGGGGCGCGAGCGTGATTACAATTTCTCGCATTTTTTCGGTCTCAACAATTTCGCGCGCGAACCGGTGGCCGCCGCGGACAACCCGACGGCGCTAACCTTGCGCGACGACATCGCCGCCGACCCGCAACGGATCGCGAGCGCCAAGCTGGACGTGGAGGCCGGTCCGCCGCCGAGCGCCACCCTCGGCGGTGTCGGTGACAGCCGCGGCCTGCAGGACCTCGCCGGGGCCCTGGAACGGCCGATGGCCGTCGCGGGCCGCGGCGGCCTGCCCGACGCGACGGTGAGCGCGCGGGCGTATCTCGGCGACGTCACCAGCATCCAGGCGATGCACGCGCAGAACGCCGAGCGGGCGGCCGAGCGCGACGCCGTCATCGCCGAGGAGCTCGACTTCCAAAAGGCCGGTATCTCCGGGGTCAACCTCGACGAGGAGATGGCCCATCTCCTCGAGCTGCAGCAGGCCTACGCCACCTCGGCGCGGCTGCTGACGACGGCCGACGAGATGTTGCAGGAACTGTTGAACGTGAAGCGCTAGGAGCGCCGCGATGAGCACCATCCGGACCGGCGATCTCGCCCAGTTCACCCGGCAGATGGGCAACATGCGCGAGGTGCAGCAGCGCCTGCACACCGCCAACGAGGACGTCGCCACCGGCAAGGCGGTGCACCGCTACGCCGACCTCGGCGCCGCCTCGGGCAAGCTCGTGCGCACCGAGACGGCGCTGCGCGGGGCCGAGATGTTCGCCGAGCAGAACGCGCAGCTGAGCCAGGAACTCAACCTGATGGACGGCGCCCTCGCCACCATCGCGGACGTCGCCACGTCGTTTCGCCAGGCCGTCATCGCGCGCCGCAACGACGCCTCCGGCAGCGCCTCCAACCTCGGCCTGGAAGCGCAGGGGATGATCGACACCGTCGTGAACGCGCTCAACCTGCAGGTCGACGGCCGCTACGTCTTCGGCGGCTCGAGGACCGCCACGCCCCCCGTCGACGCCGTCGGGATCGGCGACGACCCGGCCGACACCGACTACTACCAGGGCGACCAGCTCGCGCTGCGCGCCCGCATCGACGTCGACGCCGAGGCCACCTACGGCGTCCTCGCCGACGATCAGGGCTTCGCCAAGCTGCTGGCGGGCCTGCAGCTCGCCGTCGACGGACACCCAGCCGACGACGACGCCAAGCTGCAGGAGGCCGCGCGGCTCGCCGACGAGGCCCTCGACGGCGTCGTCGCCGAGCGCAGCGAACTCGCCACCGTGACCGCCCGCATCGACGGCGTCCGCGAGTCGCAGGAGGGGACCGCGCTCTATCTCGAAGAGACCGTCGGCGCGCTCACCGACACCGACGTTCCCGCCACCATGGCCCGGATCGCCCAGGACCAGGTCGCCCTGGAGGCGAGCTATTCCGTCATGAGCCGGCTCAGCCGGCTCAGCCTCACCGACTATCTGCGCTGAACCCGTCGCCGGGAGACCCTCGATGACCGCCATCGCCGTCGCCGTGCCCCCCGCCGACGAGCGCACCGCCACCACCCGCTTCGGGACCGTGGCCTACCACGACGAAGCCGTGCTCGACTTCCCGCAGGGGCTGCCCGGCTTCGCCGCCAACCGGCGCTTTCTTTTGGCCCGGGTGCCGGGCGCGGCGGGTCCGTTCCACCTGCTGCACGGCCTCGACGGCGACGCCGTCGACCTGCTCGTCGCGCCGCTCGAGGGCCTGGGCGCGCGCGTCGCCGCCGCCGACATCGAGGCGGCGCGCGCCGAACTGGCGATCCCGGCCGGGGACCTGTTGGTGCTGTGCGTGGTGACGCTGCCGGCGCGGGGCTCGGGCACCGCCGCGCGGGTCAACCTGCGCGCCCCGATCATGGTCGACGTCGCCCGGCGGACCGCTGCCCAGGTCGTGCTGGCCAACCCCGGCTATCCCTTCCGCGAACCACTGCGGGCGGCGTGATCGCGGCGTGATCGCGGCGGCGATCAGGAGCCGCCGCCCTCGTCGCGGGCGCCGCCCGCCTCGCCCGCCTCGCGCTCGAGCAACTCGCGGGTCTCGGCGAGCGCCTCGTCGACGGCGTCGAGCGTGGCCTCGACGCTGGTGGCGGCCGCCGGCTCGGCGGCGGTCTCGGCGGCGGGGGTCACGGCGTCGCCCGGCGGCGGACGGCCGTCGAGGTGGGCGCGCGCCCGCGCCCTGAGCGCGTCGACGCGCTCGCCCGCGGCGGCGTCGAGCGGCGCCAGTGCCTCGAGCGCCGCCCGCGGCAGCTGGCGGTCGAGCCGAAGCTCGGCCAGGGCCGCGCGCAGCTCGACCGTGACGGCGTGGGGCACCGGCTCGGCGAGGGCGCGGCGGTAGAGGCGGTCGGCGACGTGCAGCGCGTCGCTCTCCGCGGCGACGCGCGTCGCCAGGCGCGCCAACCGCTCGGCCCGCTCCAGGCCCGGCGGCACCGCGTCGAGGTGGCGTTCGAGCACCACCACGGCGTCGGCGAGCGCGTCCGAAAAGGGTGCCTCGCCGGCGATCAGCGCGTCCAGCACGGTCTCCTGGCGACCGTTCAGCCCGTCGAGTCCGGCGCGCCGCCACGCCGCGAAGGCGTCGCGCCCGGCGCCGGTGGCGGCGCGGCGGGCCGCCAGGAACCGCCAGAACGCCGCGGCGTCGTCGCGGCCGGTCCAGGCCACCGCGTCGGGCTCCAGGAGCTCGCGCGCGGCGGCATCGTCGAGCTCGCCGGCGGCGTGGTCGAGGCGGACGCGGAGGAAGCGGGCCTCGCGGCGAAGGCTCGCCGGGTTCTCGGCGCGCTCGAGCCGACGCAGGCGTTCGCGCGCCGCCGCGGCGTCCCCGACCGCGGCGAGCGCGCGCGCCTCGAGCAGGGCCAGCTCG
>JAAAPF010000045.1 GCA_009908425.1 Alphaproteobacteria bacterium | reverse complement strand
TGAAGGCGACGCAGGTCGCCTCCGACTTCGGCGAGTTCGTCGAGGGCGCCTTCGGCACCGCCCCCAAGGCCCCGGAGAGCGCCGAGGCCGAGGCCTTCGCGAGCGCCTATCAGGAGGCCTTCGGCGAGCTGCCGCCCCTGCCCTTCATCGACAGCGCCTACGATGCGACGATGATCCTGATGCTCGCCGCCCAGCACGCCGGCGCCGCCGACGGCACCGCCATCCGCGATTCGATCCGCGAGGTCGCCAACGCGCCGGGCGAGGAGGTCGGTCCCGGCGACTTCGCCCGCGCCACGGAGCTCCTCGCCGCCGGCGAGGCCATCAACTACGAGGGCGCGGCCGGCTCCCACGAGTTCGACGAGAACGGCGACGTCGGCGGCTCCTACGAGCACTGGGTGATCACCGACGGCGAGCTCAAGACCGTCGCCATCATCGAGTGAGCGGCGCCGGGGCGGGGCTTCGCCCCGCCCCGGCCGACGCCCGACGGCGCGCCTGCCGGGGGGACGCCGGGGCGACGCCGGCGTCGTCAAAAGCGGATCGAGAGGTTCACCGAGTCGAACTCGGCGACCGGCCCCTGGCCGTCGAACTCCTCGGAGCGGAAGGTGTGGACGCAGGACAGCCAGCCCCAAGGGAACAGTAGCGCGCCCCCGAGGCTGCCGTCGCCGACCACGCGCTTCTTGTCGACGCTGCGACTGCTCTGGAACGTGTTGCCGTCGAGGAAGATGTCGCGGCCGACGAGGCGGGCGTCGACCCCGGCGAACAGGTACCAGCCCCAGCGGTCGGTGGCGGGCTGAACGGCGGCCGAGCCCGCCACCGCGGGCCGCTGGCGCGGCGGGCCGAAGTCGGCGTAGAGGTCGCGGCCGACGCGGAACACGGCACCGGCGCTGCCGTAGGTCTGGACGTTGCCGACGCTGGCGGTGAGCTGAGGCACGACGCCGACGGCGAGTCCGCGCGGGCGGTCCGCGTCGAACGGCCGATTGAACCGCCACAGCCGGCTGGCGACCAGGTTGACGCCCGGCTCGTTGTCGAGCTGGAAGTCCCAGCCGCGCGCGGTGTCGATGTTGATCAGCTCGTGAAAGTTGTTCTGGACCTCTTCGCCCTGGGCCGCCGGGCCGACGACCCCGAGCTGCAGCTCGACGGCGTCGTAGACGGTGTCGGTGTAGGACGAGAGCGAGGCGGCGGCGTAGAGCCAGCCGGCATAGGGCCGGTCGTCGGGGTCGGGGTTGCGCGCGTCGATGTCCTCCGGCGTGAAGATCTTCTGGCCGAAGGCGAGGCCCCAGCGCCGCGACGGGTTGTCGTCGACCAGGGGATCGAGCCGGTCGGCGAAGCGGTCGAGCCCGCCGCGCGGCAGGTTGGAGGGCGAGCGATAGGACAACAGAAAGCCGGCGGTGAAGTACTTGTCGGTGCCGCCGAACAGGTCGTTGTCGACGTTGAGGCTCAAGGTCGCGCGATCGTCGGGGGTGACGATCCGGCTCGCCTCCTCGTGAGCGGCGGCGGCGGTCGATACCGCCACCACGAGCGTCGCGGCGACCGCCGCGGTCGCCACGCCGGCCCGTCCTTCCACCGCACTCCCCGACATCCGATGCCTCCCCCGTCGCGCTCGGGCGTCGACCACACCGCCGGCCCGGGCCGCGGCGACGCTCGCCGGCCGCGGCCGCGCCCGAGCGGACGAGCCGACGTTCGCGGCGGGTCACCAGGCCGGTCCGCGTTCGGCGAAGATCGCCTCGAGCTCGGCCGCCCGCTCGGGACTCCAGCCCTCCGGCTCGATCAGCTCCGCCCACGCCTGGATGTAGTCGGGCGCATGGTAGTAGTGGCCGTAGCCCGCCACCTGCAGCGAGATCATCATGTCGACGGCGAGCTGGAACATCGTCACCACCGGATACCAGCGGAACTGGGGCGGGACGTCCGGCGCGCGCGGCTCACGCATCCACGCCGGGCGGCGGAAGGCCACGTCGAAGGTGAAGTTGACGATGGCGTCGCTCGGATAGTTCAAGAACACGAGCCGGATCGGGCCCCAGGGGGCGTCGATCCCGCGGCCGGCACCCTGCTGGTTGAGCACCCGCGCCAGCGAGCTGTTGCCGTAGACCGGCCGCCAGGCCGGACTGTCGGGGTGCCGGTCGTCCCGCACCCGTTGCCAGAAGGGGCTGATGAAGGGCGAGCCGGCCCACATCGCACCCGCGATCGGGTCGCCCAGCATGTCCAAGAGCGGCAGCGTCATCTGCGAGTTGAAGGCACCCTGGCTCAGCCCGTGGACGTACAGCCTGGGGCGGTCGTCCTCGGGCAAGGTGACCCAATGGGCGTAGACGGCGTCGAACAACGCCCGGGCCTGGGCGACGCCGTATTCCGGGTGCGCGAGCAGGGCGAGCACGCTGGTGAGATAGGAGTACTGCACGGCGACCGTCGCGACGTCGCCCCGCAGCATGAAGTCCAGGGTGTCGTGGGCGCCCGGGTCCATCCAGCCGGTGCCGACCGGGACGACCACGACCAGCGTCGAGCGCTCGAAGCCACCGACCCGGATCAGCTCGTCGAGCGCCAGCCGGGCGCGGGCCTCGGGCGTGTCCGCCGAGCGCCGGCCGACATAGACGCGCACGGGCTCCATGACCTCGCCGTCGTGGAACGCGCCGATCTCCGCGACGGTCGGCACCCGCACGACGAACTCGCGACCGCGCCGACCCATCTCCTCCCAAGCTACGAGCGAGGCCGGGCTGCCCGTCCGCATCGGCTCGCTCGGCCGCGGGAATTCGGGATCGATGAAGAGGTCGGCCGCCTCGAAGGAGGCGTCCGCCGCCTCGAACGCCCGCCGCAGGAGAACGCCGTCGGTCACCGCCCAGACCAGCCAGAGCACGACGGCGAGGGACACGACGACGCCGACCCGCGGCGGCAGCAAGCGCCGGAGCACGGCGGCGAGGCGGTCGAAGACGACCCCCAGCAGCCGAAAGACGAGCCAGCCGGCGCCGATCACCGCGAACGCGATGGCGCCGACCGTGAGCGGATGTCCCCCGCTCACCGGCTCGAGGCCGAAGACGAGCCGGGTCGCGTTCTGCCAGTCCTCCGCGCGGACGAGGCAGTACGCGATCGCCGCCGCGGCGGCGACGGCGACGACGAGGAGCACGAGACGTCCCCGGCGCGGGGGCAGGCGCGGGAGCTCCATGAACCGCCACAACCGAGCGAGAAGCAGGCCGAGTTCGTTTCCGACGAGGGCGACGACGCCGGTGAGCACGCCCTGCAGGACGGGATCACGCGGCGCGAGCGAGGGCGTCAGCGAGGCGCAGAAGAAAGCCGCCGCCAGCACGAGGCCCACAGCGTTC
>JAAAPF010000109.1 GCA_009908425.1 Alphaproteobacteria bacterium | reverse complement strand
GAGGGCGGTGGTGGGCTCGTCGGCGATGATCATGCGCGGGTTGACGCAAAGGGCGAGCGCGATGACCACGCGCTGGCGCATGCCGCCCGAGAACTGGTGCGGGTACTGGTCGATGCGGCGCTCGGGGGCGGGGATGCCGACCTCGCCCAGGAGCTCGATCGCGTGGCGCCGCGCCTGGCTCTCGCTCAGGTCCTGGTGCGTCAGGATCGTCTCCACCAGCTGGCGGCCGACGGTGTAGAGCGGGTTCAAGGAGGTCAGCGGGTCCTGGAAGACCATGCCGATGCGCTTGCCGCGCACCCGGCGCATCTGCTCCTGGGTCAGGTGGTCGATGCGCTCGCCGTCGAGGATCACCTCGCCGCCGGCGACGCGGCCGGGCGGCTCCAGGAGGCCGATGATGGCGGTGCCGGTGATCGACTTGCCGGCGCCCGATTCGCCGACGACGCCCAGCACCTCGCCCTCGTTCACCTGAAAGGAGACGTCGTCGACGGCGGTGAGCGTGCCGCGGCGGGTGACGAATTCGACGCGGAGATGGCGGACGTCGAGGACGGGACGCTTGGCGGCCACTTGCGTCACCTCAGCGCAGCTTGGGGTTCAAGGCGTCGCGGAGCCAATCGCCCAGGAGATTGACCGCGAGGACGAGGATCACCAGGGCCACGCCCGGAAAGATCGACATCCACCACTCCCCGGAGAACAAGAAGTCGTTGCCGATGCGGATGAGCGTGCCCAGCGACGGGTTGGTCACCGGCACGCCGACGCCGAGGAACGACAGCGTCGCCTCGGTCAGGATGGCGACGGCGAGCGACAGCGTGGCGATGACCAAGACCGGGCCCATGACGTTGGGCAGGACGTGGCGGTACATGATGAGGATCGGGTGGATGCCGATCAGCCGCGCCGCCTGGACGTACTCCTTGTTCTTCTCGACCAGGGTCGAGCCGCGCACGGTGCGGGCGAAGTTGACCCACAAACTGGCGGCGATGGCGAGCACCAGTACGCCCAGCTGGGTCTCGGCGTGGGCGCGCGCCCCGATGACCGCGCCGATGATGCCGTCGATCAGGAGCGCGATGAGGATCGCCGGGAAGGTGAGCTGGACGTCGGCGATGCGCATGATCAGCGCGTCGACCCAGCCGCCGAGATAGCCCGAGACCAGGCCGAGCACGGTGCCGACCAGCGCCGCCAGCAAGACACCCAGAAAGCCCACCATCAGCGAGATCCGCAGGCCGAAGATGATGGCGGAGAGCACGTCGCGGCCCTGGTCGTCGGTGCCCAGGAGATAGGCGGCGTCGCCGCCGGCGGCCCAGACCGGCGGCTTGAAGGCGTCCATCAGGCTCAGGCTGGCGAGGTCGCCCACGTCGTAGGGCGCGACCCAGGGCGCGAACAGCGCGCTCACGAACAGGATCATCGTCACCACGAAGGCGCCGATCGTCACCGGCGAGCGCTTGAAGCTGTCGAAGACGTCGCTGTCGAGGAACGCCTTGAGGTTGGAGGCGAGGCGCGACGCGAAGCGCGGCGGCGCCGGCAGGTCGGTCGCGGTCTGGGGACGGGCGTTCTGCACGGGCGTACCTCTCAGTGCCCGCCGCCGGCGCGCTCGACGCGCAGCCGCGGATCGACGACGTAGTAGAGCAGATCGACGACGAGGTTGATGGTGACGAAGAAGAGCGCCACCAGCACCAGGTAGCTCGACATGATCGGGATGTCGGCGAACTGGATGGCCTGGATGATCAAAAGGCCCATCCCCGGCCACTGGAACACCGTCTCGGTGATGATCGAGAACGCCAGCAGCGCGCCGATCTGCAGGCCCATGATGGTGATGACCGGCACCAGCGTGTTCTTCAAGGCGTGGCCGAAGTTGATGGCGCGCTGCGAGAGCCCGCGGGCGCGCGCGAACTTGATGTAGTCGGTCCGGAGTACCTCCAGCATCTCGGCGCGCACCAGCCGCATGATCAGCGTGAGCTGAAACAGCGCGAGGGTGAAGGCCGGCATGATGATGTGGCTCCAGCCCTGCACCGTCAAAAGGCTGGTCTGCCACAACCCCAGATCGACCAGCCCGCCGCGCCCGAAGGTCGGCAGCCAGCCCAGCCAGACGCCGAAGATCAGGATCATCAGGATGCCGATCAAAAAGGTCGGCAGCGAGATCCCGATCAGGCTGATCGTCAAGAAGAAGCGCGACAGCCAGCTGTCGCGGTTGAGGCCGGTGTAGACCCCCATCGGCACGCCCAGCAGCAGCGCCAGCACGGCCGAGAGGAAGACCAGCTCGAGCGTGGCCGGCAGGCGCGCGGCGATGAGCTCGTCGACCGGCTTGCCCATGCGGTAGGAGACGCCGAACTCGCCCTGAACGGCGTTGCCGACCCAATTGGCGAACTGGAGCGGGACCGGGTCGTTCAGGCCCAAGCGCTCGCGCAGGGCCGCGCGCTGCGCCTCGGTCGCCTCCTGGCCGACCATGTTGTTGACCGGGTCGCCGACGAACTGAAACAGCGAGAACGAGATCAGCGCGACCACGAGCATGACGAAGACCGCCTGCACCAGCCGCTGCGCGATGTAGTCGAGCATGACGCGCCCTCGCTCGGCGGCGCGCGACCCGGGCGCTCGCCGGGCCGCGCGCCGCGCGTCAGTCCCTCACGTCGTCAGTTCATGACGACGTAGCGGAGGTCGATGTCGTTGAACGGCCGCTGGATGATCTCCTCGACCGTGTCGTCGCGCACGCCCCAGGCCAGCGCCTGCTGGTGCAGCGGGATGTGGCCGACGTCCTCTTTGTGGATGCGGAAGCCCTCGTGGATGAGGGCGTCGCGCGCCTCCTCGTCGACCTCGGTGGCGATGCGGTCGGCGAGCTCCTCGACCTCGGGGTTGGTGTAGCGCCCGGAGTTCCAGGCGCCCTGCGCCTCGCCGTCCAGCGTGATGATGTTCTGGAAGACGTTGTAGGCGTCGTAGGAGCCCGGGGTCCAACCCAGCATGTAGAAGCTGGTGTCGTGCTCGCGGATCTTGTTGAAGTGCAGCGACTTGGTCTGCGCGTTCAAGGTGACGTCGACGCCGATGCGCTCGAGCATCGGGACCATCGCGGTGCAGATGGCCTCGTCGTTGACGTAGCGGTCGTTCGGGCAGTCGAAGGTGACCGGAAAGCCCTCGCCCCAGCCGGCCTCCGCCATCAGCTCCATCGCCCGCTCGGGGTCGTGCGGGTACGGCTCGTTCAGGTCCTCTTGAAAGCCGTTGATGCCGGGCGCGATCATCGAGCCGGTGGGCGTCGCCGCCCCGCGCATGACCACGCGCTCGATGCCCTCCTTGTCGATCGCGAGCGCGAAGGCCTCGCGCACCCGCGGATCCTTGAACGGGTTCTCGCCCGAGCCCGGCATGTCGAGAAGCTCGTCGCGGTGATGGTCGAAGCCGAAGAAGATCGTGCGCAACTCGGGGCCCTGCAGCACCGACACGTCGGCCTCGCCCTCGAGGCGCGGGATGTCCTGCAGCGGCACCGGGTACATCGCGTCGATCTCGCCCGAGAGGATCGCGGCGACGCGGGTGGCGTCGTTGGCGATCGGGGTGAACACCGCGCGGTCGAGGTTGTGCATCCGGTCGGCGTAGCCCCAATGATCCTCGAAGGGCTCGACCACGACCCGGTTGTCCTGGACCCACTCGACCAGGCGGAACGGGCCGGTGCCGTTGGCGTTGGTGTTGGCGAAGTTGGTCAAGCCGGCGCCGGCCACGACCTCGAAGGCGTCGTTCTCCTCCATGTACTCTTCGTCGACGATGTAGAAGTTCGGCATGTTGAGGAGCAGGGTGGGATCCGGCGCCGCGGTCGTGATCTCGACGGTGTAGTCGTCGACGGCGGTGACGTCTGCGACCGAGGCGAGCGCGAACGCCATGTCGGAGCTGTCCTGGCTCTGGCGCTCGAAGCTGTAGACGACGTCGTTGGCCTTGAACGCGTTGCCGTTGTGGAAGGTCACCCCCTCGCGCAGCGTGAACCGCCAAGTGGTGTCGTCGAGCCGCTCCCACTCGGTGGCGAGATCGGGTTCGAGCGAAAGATCGGGGGTGCGATGAACGAGCCGACCGAAGAGGTTGCTCTTCATCGTGTTGGTCGGGCCTTCGTTGTTGTTGTGCGGATCGAGGCCGAGGATGTCGCCGGTGGTGGAGTACCGGAACACCTTGTCCTGAGCCGCCGCGGGGGCGGTCGCGAACGCGATCAGCGCCGCGGACGCCATCAACAGGCCGGTTCGTATCATGGTCGTGTCTCCCGAAACGCCGCGGGTCGCGCCGACGCGACCCGCACGCGCGCGCACGCATAGCCGACGTGAAGGGAGGCCACCAGCCGAGTGTCTCGAATTTGGCACCGGGCACGACCCCTCGGCCGCCGCACGCGATGCGCGGACATCAAGGGCTGCGCTGCGGTGCGTGTCAAGCACGGTGCCGTCTCGGGCGAAGCCGCACCACCGCTCACCCGCGCCGCTCGAGCGTCCGCAGCAGGAGCAGCACCGGCACCAGCCCGATCGCGACCAGGAGCAGTGCCGGCTGGGCGGCCTCGGCCAGGCGCTCGTCGCGCACCAGGTCGTAGGTGCGCACCGCCAGGGTGTCGAAGTCGAAGGGGCGCAAGACCAGCGTCGCCGGCAGCTCCTTCACCACGTCGACGGCGACCAAGAGGAAGGCGCTCGCCAGCGCCGGCCAGGCGAGCGGGACGTGGACCCGCACCAGCCGCATCGCGAAACCGCTGCCGAGCGTCGCCGCGGCGTCGTCGAGCGCGGGGCGGACCGCGGCGAGGCCGGATTCGACGGCGCCGAGGCTCACCGTCATGAAGCGCACCAGATAGGCGAAGACCAGCGCCGCCACGGTGCCGGTGAGCAGCAGGCCGACGTCGAGCCCCCAGCCGCGCAGCACCTCGGCGACGGCGCCGTCGACGGCGGCCAGCGGGCCCAGCACGCCGACGGCGATGACCGGGCCCGGCACGGCGTAGCCCAGGCTCGCCGCCCGCACCCCCAGCGCCGCGGCGGGCCCGCGCGACTGCCGCGCGGCGTAGACCATCACCAGCGCCAGGACGACCGCGATCGCCGCGGTCACGGCGCCGGCGAACACCGAGTTGGCGACCAGCGGGGCGAGCGGGACGGTGGTGTTCCACGCCCCCGGCCGCAGCGCCAGCCAGACCAGCCGCGCCACCGGCACCAGGCAGCCCACCAGCACCGGCAGCGCGCAGAAGCCGACGGCGAGCGCGGCGCGCCAGCCGCCGAGCGCGAAGCGGGCGCGGCCGCGGGCGGTGCGGGCGTCGTGGTAGGCCGCCCCCGCCCGCGCCCGGCGTTCGAGCACCAACAGCGCGAAGACGGCGAGCAACAGGATGCCGCCGAGCCGCGCCGCGGCGGTGGCGTCGCCCATCGAGAACCAGGCGCGGAAGATCCCGGTGGTGAAGGTCTGCACGCCGAGGAGCGAGACCGCCCCGAAATCGGCGAACGTCTCCATCACCACCAGCGCGCTGCCGGCGACCACGGCGGGGCGCGCCAGCGGCAGGCTGATCCGCACGAAGGCGGCCCACGGGCCGACGCCGAGCGAGCGGCTGATGTCGTGGAAGGTGCCGGAGCGCTGCAGAAAGGCGCTGCGGGTCAGGACGTAGACGTAGGGAAACAGCGCGGCGGCGAGCAGCACCGCGGCGCCGCCGGTGGAGGCGACGTCGAGGCGGATCACGTCGGCGACGGGCCCGGCGGGGCCGAGGAAGTCGAGATAGACGTAGGCCAGCACGTAGGACGGCAGCGCCAGCGGCGTCACCAAAAGCGGCTCCAGCACCCGCCGGCCGGGAAAGGCGCACATCGTCACCAGCCAGGCGCAGCCGGCGCCGAAGACCGCCGCCAACAGCGCCACCGTCGTGCCCAGTTGCACGGTGGTGGCGAGATAGCGCGGGACCAGCACGCCCAGGACGTGGTCCCACACCAACCCGGAGGGCTGCACGAAGGCGGCGAGCACGGCCACCAGCGGCAGCGCGAGCAGCCCCGCCACCGCCAGGGTGAACACCGCGGCGACGGAGGGTCGACCGGGCGGCGCGAGCCGGCGCGGGCGGCGAGGCCGCGCCCCGGCGCGCGTGGGGCTCTGCGGTGTGCTCACCACCGATCCGGTACGGCGTGGGGGACGTCGAGCGAGGCGCGGCGCGTTGGTGGAGCCGATGGGATTCGAACCCACGACCTCTAGAGTGCGATTCTAGCGCTCTCCCAGCTGAGCTACGGCCCCACGGGTCGAACGCGACGCGTGGCGCGGGTGTATCCTAAAGCGCACAGGGGGTGTCAAGAACGTTGCCGGGTCTGGCGAGCCCGGCCGCAGACGTTATAGTCCGCGCCCGCCCGTCGCCCCACCGTCCCCACCCGCATCGTCGCCGCCCGCTCGGAGAGTTCGCATGTGTTCGCTGTTGCAGCTCGTGGACACCGTCATCAGCCTGTACGTCTGGGCGTTGATCATCGCCGTCATCATGACCTGGCTGGTCCAGTTCAACGTCATCAACGGCCGCAACCGCGTCGTCTACCTCATCGGCGACTTTCTCACCCGCATCACCGAGCCGGCGCTGATGCCGATCCGCCGGGTGTTGCCCGACCTCGGTGGCATCGACATCTCGCCGGTGGTGCTCATCCTGCTGCTCACCTTCGGCCAGTCGCTGCTCTGGGAGATGTTCGGCGGCGCCTGCATGACGAGGCTTTGACAATGACGAAACGCGGTCCGTTCGAACCACGCGGCGACGCCGTCGAGTTGTTCTTGAAGGTCACCCCGGGCGCGCGCCGCGAGGCCATCGGCGCGATCGCCGACGACGGCGAGGGGCACCGCCGTCTCCAGGTGCACGTCACCGCCAAGGCCGAGGGCGGCGAGGCCAACCGCGCCGTCGTGCGGCTGCTGTCGAAGAGCTGGCGGGTGGCGCCGACCGCGTTCGAGCTCACCGCCGGCCAGCGCAGCCGGCACAAGCGGATGCGGCTGACGGTGCCGCCGGACAAGGCCCGCGCGATCCAGGCCCTGCTCGCCTGAGCACCGGCGGCGGGCTTGGAGCGGCGCGCCGGCTGGGCTATGCCCCGGGGCGTCCGCATCCGCCAACCGGGAGGCCCGCGATGACCGTCCGTCCGCGCCGCAGCGTGCTCTACATGCCGGGCTCGAACGCCCGCGCGTTGGACAAGGCCAAGACGCTCGCCGCCGACGGGCTGATCCTCGACCTGGAGGACGCGGTCTCGCCCGAAGCCAAGGCGGACGCCCGCCGGCTGGTCGGCGAGGCCCTCACCGACCGCGCCGCCTACGGCCCGCGCGAGCTGATCGTGCGGGTCAACGGCCTGGACACGCCCTGGGGCTACGCCGACCTCGCCGCCGCCGCCGGCATGAACTGCGACGCGGTGCTGCTGCCCAAGGTCGACAGCGCCGACATGGTGCGGCGCGCCGAGCGCATCCTCGACGCCGAGGGCGGCCGCGGCGACCTGCCGATCTGGTGCATGATGGAGACCGCCCGCGGCATGCTCCGCGCCGAGGAGATCGCCGACGCCAGCCCCCGGCTCGAGGGCTTCGTGATGGGCACCTCGGATCTGGCCAAGGAGCTGGTCTGCCAGCACACCGCGCTGCGCCTGCCGATGATCACGTCGTTGGGGCTGTGCCTGTTGGCGGCGCGCGCCGCCGGGCTCGCCATCCTCGACGGGGTCTATCTCGACCTCGCCGACGAGGAGGGCTTTCGGGCCAGCTGCACCCAGGGCGCCGAGCTCGGCTTCGACGGCAAGACGCTGATCCACCCCCGGCAGCTCGACGGCGCCAACGCCGCCTTCGCCCCCGACGAGGAGGCCGTCGCCCGGGCCCGCAAGATCATCGACGCCCACAAGCAGGCGGCGGCCGCGGGTCAGGGCGTGGTCGTGGTCGACGGCAAGCTGATCGAGAACCTGCACGTGGTGATGGCCGAGCGCACGGTGGCGCTGGCCGACGCCATCGCCGCGCGCCAGTCCGGCTGAGCGCGGCGGCGGGCGGCGATCTCAGGGCTGGCCGGGCTCCGGCAGCGTCACGAGATCGACGAAGTGGCGGACGAAGGCGGCGAGGTCGCTGTAGTCCGGCGCGATCGCGTCCTTGCAGATGTAGCCGCCGACGCCGCGGGCGTAGGTGGCCCGGCGGTCGCGCACGTCGTTGGAGGTGGTCAGCGCGTAGACCAGCGTGCGCGCCAGGCGGAGGTCGGCGCGCAGGGCGTCGAGGAACTCGACCCCGTTCATCCGCGGCATGTTGAGGTCGAGGAGGACGAACACCGCGGCGGGGTGCGGCGCCGCCAACAGGCGGTTGAGGGCCGCCAGCCCCTCCTCCCCGTCGGCGGCGCATTCCAGGCGCACCGGCAGGTCGTTCGCGGCGACGCAGCGCTTCATGGCGAGGACGTCGAACGGATCGTCCTCGACGAGGAGCAGCGTGGGCTGGGTCATGATGCCGGCGCCCTTGGGCTTGAGGTCGAGCGTCGGGCGGAGTATAGGAGTAATTACCTATAACCGCAATGGATCAGGACCCCACCCCCATGGTCGCCGCCCCCGCCCGCGTGCTCCTGATCGAGGACGACGCCCTCGACCAGAGCCTGTTCCGCCGCACCCTCGCCAAGACCCGGGCGGACATCGTCTGCGCCGGCACCCTGGAGGAGGGTCTCGCCCGGCTGCGCGCCGGCGGCTTCGATCTCGTGGTCTCCGACCTCGGTCTGCCCGACAGCGAGTGGGACGAGACCTACGACCGGCTGAAGGCGGCCTCCGACGACGTCCCGGTGGTGCTGATCACCGGCCACCAGGATTTCGTCGACCGGCTCGGCGGCGGCGACGGCCACCAGCGGCCCTACGTCTTCTTGAAGAGCTCGGTGCACCACGACATTTTCCCGCTGGTCGCGCTGGGGCGGATGCTCGAACACCTCATCGACGCCGAGGGCGCGGGCGACGCCTGAGCCCGGTCGCCGTCGCTCGGGTTGCCGCAGCGCCGCCGCGGCGCCATAAACTCGCGCCGGCGACGCGAACCAAGGGTGGCGGTGATGTCCAAGATGGCCGAGGGCAACTTCTTCGAGGATTTCGCGGTCGGCCGCCCCCTCGTGCACGGCGTCCCCCGCACCGTCACCACCGGCGACGTCGCGCTCTATCTCGGCCTCACCGGCGGCCGTCACGCGGTCCATTGCGCCGACAGCTTCGCGCAGCGGTGCGGCCATCCGCGCGCACCGATCGACGACCTCCTCACCTTCCACGTCGTCTTCGGCAAGTCGGTGCCCGACGTCTCGCTCAACGCGGTGGCCAATCTGGGCTACGCCGAGGGCCGCTTTCTGGCCCCGGTCTATCCCGGCGACACCCTGGTGGCGCGCTCGCAGGTGGTGGGGGTGCGGGAGAACTCCAACGGCCGCACCGGCACCGTCTACGTCCGCACCGAGGGGCTGCGCGACGGCGAGCCGGTGCTGGAATACGTCCGCTGGGTCATGGTCCGCAAGCGCGACCCCGCCAACCCCGCGCCGCCGGCGCAGCTGCCCGAGCTCAAGCCCGCCCTCGACGTCGAGGACCTGGTGGTGCCCGCGGGCCTGCGGGCCCCCGACGACCCCGACGGGCTCGCCGGCGCGCGCTGGCGCTTCGAGGACTACGAGGTGGGCGAGCGCATCGACCACGTCGACGGCATGACCATCGAGGAGGCCGAGCACCGCACCGCCACCCGGCTCTACCAGAACACCGCCCGGGTCCATTTCGACGCCCACCGCGAAAAGCAGGGCCGCTTCGGCAAGTGCATCGTCTACGGCGGCCACGTCTTGAGCCTCGCCCGCGCGCTGGCCTGGAGCGGGCTGGAGACGGTCGTCGCCATCGCCGGCATCAACGGCGGCACCCACGCCAACCCGTGCTTCGCCGGCGACACCGTCTACGCCTGGTCGGAGGTCCTCGACCGCCGCCCGCTTCCCGACCGCGACGACCTCGGCGCGCTGCGGCTCAGGCTGGTGGCGGCGAAGGACCATCCCTGCGCCGACTTCCCGCTCAAGGGCGAGGACGGCCGCTATCGCGGCGAGGTACTGCTCGATTTCGACTACTGGGCGCTCGTGCCGCGGGCTTGACGGCGCCCGCGGGGCCGAAGGCGTAGCTACGTCGCGTTGACTCCACTCGTTTTGCAGCGCCACATGACGGCGCACTGAACGAGTCCAAGCACGCGGCGGTACGGTCGGGGCGCGCGCCCCGGCCCGGCGATCACCGCCGCCAACGTGCACGAGGAGGTTGCCGTGTCCGCGAGCCGGCCCAAACCGCTGTCCCCGCATCTGCAGATCTTCCGCTGGCCGTTGTCGATGGCGTTGTCCATCGGCCACCGCATCACCGGCGCCGGCCTCGCCGCGGGGTTGCTGTTGTTGACCTGGTGGCTGGTGGCGCTGGCCACCGGGCCCGAGGCCTTCGCCGTGGTCGACGCCGTGGTCGACAGCTGGTTGGGCGGCCTCGTCCTGTTCGGCTTCACCGTCGCCGCCTTCCTCCATCTCGGCAACGGCATCCGCCATCTGGTGTGGGACTTCGGCTACGGCTTCGATCTCGAGACCACGAAGCGCTCGGGGCAGGCGGTCATCGCCTTCACGGTGGTCGCCACCGCCCTCACCTGGCTCGCCATTCTCGCTGTTTGAGGTCACGCCCATGTCGCTCGCCACGCCCATCGCCCGCGTCCGCGGCCTCGGTTCGGCCAAGGAGGGCGTCGCCCATTTCAAGCAGGTCCGGGTCACCTCGATCGCCAGCGTCTTCTTGACGCTGTGGTTCGTCTGGAGCGCCGTCGGTCTCTCCGGCGCCGGCTACGCCGGGGTGACCGCCTGGCTCGGCTCGACGCTGAACGCGACGCTGATGCTGCTCTTCATCGGGGTGAACTTCCGCCACGCCCAGCTGGGTGTGCAGACGATCGTCGAAGACTACGTCCATCACAAACTGATCAAGACCGTGAGCCTGATCGCGCTGGCCTTCGTCACCTACGGGTTGGGGGCGGCGAGCGCGATCGCGGTGCTCAAGGTCGCGCTGTCGGGGTAACCTACGCCATGTCCAAAGCTTACGAGATCATCGACCACGAGTTCGACTGCGTCGTCGTCGGCGCCGGCGGCTCCGGCTTGCGCGCCGCGGTGGGGATGGTCGAGGCCGGCCTGAACGTGGCCTGCGTCTCGAAGGTCTACCCCACCCGCTCCCACACCGTCGCCGCCCAGGGCGGCATCAACGCCGCGCTCGGCAACATGAACGACGACGACTGGCGCTACCACATGTACGACACCGTCAAGGGGTCGGACTGGCTGGGCGACCAGGACGCCATCGAGTACATGACCAAGAACGCGCCCGCCGCGGTCTACGAGCTCGAGCACTACGGCGTGCCGTTCTCCCGCACCGAGGCCGGCAAGGTCTACCAGCGCGCCTTCGGCGGCCAGTCGGTGAGCTACGGCAAGGGCCAGGCCTACCGCACCTGCGCCGCCGCCGACCGCACCGGCCACACCATCCTGCACACCCTCTTCCAGCAGGCCTTGAAGAACAAGGTGCGGTTCTTCAACGAGTACTTCGCTCTCGACCTCTTGATGGACGACGAGGAAGGCGCCTGTCGCGGGCTCATGGCCTACTGCCTGGAAGACGGCTCGATCCATCGCTTTCGGGCGCACCAGACCGTGCTCGCCACCGGCGGCTACGGCCGGGTCTACCACTCGGCGACCTCGGCCCACACCTGCACCGGCGACGGCAACGCCATGGTGCTCCGGGCCGGCCTGCCGCTGCAGGACATGGAGTTCGTGCAGTTCCACCCCACCGGCATCTTCGGGGCGGGCTGTCTGATCACCGAAGGCGCGCGCGGCGAGGGCGGCTATCTGACCAACGCCGAGGGCGAGCGCTTCATGGAGCGCTACGCTCCGACCGCGAAGGATCTGGCCTCGCGCGACGTCGTCGCCCGGGCGATGACCATCGAGGTCAACGAGGGCCGCGGCTGCGGCAGCGACAAGTCCTGGATCGAGCTGCACCTCGAGCATCTCGACCCCAAGGTGCTGCACCAGCGCCTGCCCGGCATCTCCGAGACCGCGCGCATCTTCGCCGGCGTCGACGTCACCAAGGAGCCGATCCCGGTGATTCCGACCTGCCACTACAACATGGGCGGGATCCCGACCAACCATCTGACCGAGGTGGTCGCACCCAAGAACGGCGACGCCGACGCCGTGGTGCCGGGGCTGATGGCGGTCGGCGAGGCCGGCTGCCCGTCGGTGCACGGCGCCAACCGGCTGGGCGGCAACTCGTTGATCGACCTGGTGGTGTTCGGTCGCGCCGCGGCCCACCGCGCCACCGAGACGGTGGTGGCGGGCGCCCCGCACAAGCCCTTGCCGGAGGACGCCGGCGAGGCCGCCGTCGCCCGCCTCGACCAGACCCGCCACGCCACCGGCGACAGCAAGACCGGGGCGATCCGCAGCGAGATGCAGAGGACGATGCAGCGCTACGCCAGCGTCTTCCGCGACGGCCCGACGCTGGAGGCCGGCTGCAAGCGGCTGGGCGAGGTCACCTCGATGCTCGACGACCTCCAGGTCAACGACCGCTCGATGGTCTGGAACTCGGATCTGGTCGAGGCCATGGAGCTGCAGAACCTGATGGCGCAGGCGGTCGCGACGGTGCACTCGGCGAACTACCGCACCGAGAGCCGGGGTGCGCACGCCCGCGAGGACTTCCCCGACCGCGACGACGACCAGTGGCTCAAGCACTCGTTGATCTGGGTCGACGGCGGCTTCGCCGCCGACGTCGACGAGCGGCCGGTGCACGCCGCCACGCTCACCAACGAGGTCGAGCCGATCGCCCCGCAAAAGCGCGTCTATTGAGCCCTCCCCTTCAAGCTGCGACGAGACGACATGGTCCAGTTCACGCTTCCCAGGCACTCCAAGATCGAGCAGGGCCGGCATCATCCCGCGCCGGCCGGGGCGGAGAAAACCAAGACCTTCAAGATCTACCGCTACGACCCCGACACACCGGACAACCCGCGGATCGACACCTATGAGGTCGACCTCGCCGACTGTGCGCCGATGGTGCTCGACGCGCTGATCAAGATCAAAGACGAGGTCGACACCACGCTCACCTTCCGGCGCTCCTGTCGCGAGGGCATCTGCGGGTCGTGCTCGATGAACATCGGCGGCACCAACACGCTGGCCTGCACCTGCGCCATCGAGGACGTGCCGGGCGACGAGGTGGCGGTGTACCCGCTGCCGCACATGCAGGTGATGAAGGATCTGGTGGTCGACCTCACCCAGTTCTGGGCGCAGTACGAGAGCATCCAGCCCTGGCTCAAGGCCGACAGCCCCACGCCGGAAAAGGAGTGGGCGCAGAGCCCGGCGGAGCGCGAGGAGCTCGACGGGCTCTACGAGTGCATCCTGTGCGGCTGCTGCTCGGCGGCGTGCCCGAGCTATTGGTGGAACAGCGACAAGTACCTCGGCCCGGCGGTGCTGCTGCAGGCCTATCGGTGGATCGCCGACACCCGCGACGAGTACACCGGCGAGCGCCTCGACGAGCTCGAGGATCCGTTCAAGCTCTACCGCTGCCACACCATCATGAATTGCGTGCAGGTCTGCCCCAAGGGCTTGAACCCGGCCAAGGCCATCGCCGAGATCAAGAAACTCATGGTTGAACGCACACTGTGATTTTCTATCGAGCTGGTCGTTGCATCGGGTAAACTGAACCGCTACAAAGTTGTCAACGATACGCGGCTCAAGCTGCGAAGCAGGTCCGATCTGAAAGAGGAGCCCTCGTGGCTCCTTTTTTCTGTTCGGTGACCTTTGTCTGTTCGGTGAGATGGCGGTGGCACCGCGCGACTCCGCCCGGGTGGCGGCGTCCGGCCGCGCCGGCGGTCCGCCCTCCCCGCCAGCCCCCGGGGTCGAGCTGACGCCCGCCCGCGCGATGCGCCAGTGCACCGACGCGGTCGGAGCGCTCGGCTCCGAGTGCTTTCGAAGTGCACTAGACCCTTGGAGCCGCGCAGCTTCGGCGCCGGAGCGCGTCCCGTTCGGGTCGACCGAGCCACCAGCGCACCCCGCCCGGCCACCCACGGTATCGTGCTCCTGGGCGGCCGCGCGGGGTGTGCCGGTGGGTTCGCCCAAGTGGGACGCGCCCTAGTCGAGCGCGACCGCCGGTCTCTGGTCGGCGTCGATACCGGCGATGTAGCGGTACACCGCGACCGCGCGATGGATCCGATTGGAGTTGCGCAACAGCGGCACCGACAGCGCGGAACTGTGAAGCGCGAAATATCGATAGACGTCATCGCCGTCGCGCTCGACCGAGAGATAGCTGGTGAGGTCGCCCGGAGCGGCGATCGGCAGCCCGATCAGTCGCGCGGTCGTCAGATTGCGGCTGATGATGGTGAAACGGGTGTCGTCGACGGCGACGATCTCCACCGAATTGACCACCGGACCGACCGGCTCGGCGTCATCGTAGAGCAGGTGAAGCGTCCGCCCGCTCTCGAGTTCGGCGAAGGTGAAGTCGTCGCGCGCGAGGTCGGGATCGGGACCCGTCAGCGCGTAGGCGTCCTCGAGCAGCGGTCGCCACCGGCGTTCGCTCTGCGACCAGTAGTCGATGGTGGTGTGCTCGGACACCGCGCCCAGCTTCGCGAGCAGTTGCCGGCCGTCGAGCGGGCTCTCGAACCGGCCGGCGACGGCGACGAGCACCGCGCCGTCACGCCGCTCGATACCGCTGCAGGCCGCCGGCCGCCAATCGGCCGGCAGCGCGTCCACCTCCCACAGCTCGACCGAGGGCGGTTCGCCGAGCGCGGCGTCGTTCGGGTGGGCCTGGCCCCCGCAGGGCGGTGCCGGCGCCGCCGCCCGCGCGCCGGCCTGACCGCCCGGCGCGGGCGCCGCGGTCAAGCACAGCGCCAGCAATCCGGCGCAACACTGGAGACGACAGCTCATCATCGCATGCCCTCGTTGGTGCCAAGCTCGCGGACGAAACCCGGGGGTCACCGCCCGCGTCACGGAATCCGGTGTCGCTCGGCGAGCCGCGGCCGCGCCGAGCCGGTCCGGTCATCGACGAGCCCGGCGAGGTGCGCCCCGGCGAAACCGTGGCCGCCGGCGTCGCGAGGGCGGCCGCCGTCGCGATCGTCGCGCAGCCGCTCGGCGACCAGCCGCCTTCGGCGCTCGCCCTGCGGGACCGCGACACCGGAAACGAAACGAAACCGCAAAAAGACACTCGGTTGATACGCGAAGGGATCGCGCAATCTCGAGTTGCTTTGCCGTGGTGTCGAGCGTGGCGCCGACGACCTTACGTTGCGGGCCGGTCTGCGCGCCGGGTTCTCGGCGCCGCCACCTCGTACGGTCGCACGGTGCCCGAACCGCCGCTCGGCCACAAGACGCCGTCGGCGTGCTCCGTCGCCAGGGCGACAGTTGTCCGCCTCGTGGCGCGCCGGTGGCGCACCGCGCTCGTCAGCCGTCGCGGGTCTCCGCCCACAAGCGCATCACGCCCTCGCGCACCCGCGCTTCCGCTTGCCGGGCGAGGCGCTTGCGGTCGGCGGTGGCGGCCAGGTCGAGGGGCTCGTGGAAGACGATGCGGACCTCGGCGCCGGGGCCGGCGAGCGCGCGCCAGAGATGCGGGAACATGTCGTCGGCGCCGATCCAGGCGTAGAGATCGGCCCGCTCGCCGGTGAGCGGGACGCCGTCGCGGGTGCGGGTGTAGGCCAGGCTCACCGGCTGGACGGTCACCGGCAGCCCGGTGGCCTCGGGCGCGGCGCTCGCCAGCAGCGAGCTCTTGAACGGCAGCACGCCGGTGCCGTCGCTGTTGGTGCCCTCGGGAAACAGGATCAGGTTCTCGCCGCGCACCAGCCGTTTCCGCAGGAGCTCGACCTGCTCGGGCGAGCGACCCGGCTTGCGCGGGATGAAGAGCGTGCCGGTGAGCCGCGCGCACCAGCCGAACACGGGCCAGGCGGCGACCTCGCTCTTGGCGACGAAGGCGGCGTCGACCAGGCCGCCGAGCGCCGGGATGTCGAAATAGGAGACGTGGTTGACGACGTAGAGCACCGAGCCCGGCCCGGTGACGGTGTCGCCCTCGGCGCGGACGTCGAGCGCGGCGGCCCACGCCACCGCGACGGACCACAGCCGCTGCAGCCGGAGCTGGACGCGGCGCGGCAGCACCAGGGTCGGCACGAACAGCGCCGCGAAGACCGCGCTCACCAGCAAGAAGGTCGAAAAGCGCCGGCCGGCGCGCAGATGGCCGACCACGGAACGGCTCAAGCGGCGGCCTGCTCGCCGTCGCGGTAGTAGTGCTTGACGTAGCGGCCCTTGACCGCGTCGACCGGCAGCACGACGCAGACGTCGATGGTGTTGAAGCCGGGATCGCACACGGCCCCGTCGCCGACCTGCCCGCCGAGCCGCAGATAGCCCTTCACCAGGGGCGGCGTCTGGCGCCGGACGCGATCGGCGTCGAGGCCGTCGGCCGGCACCCGGTTCATCTCGATGTAGCGCTCCGGCAGGGCGCGCGGGCGCAGGCCTTCCGGCAGGCGATGGCGGTGGTGCAGAAAGCTCAGGGCGTGCGCGATGGCGTCGGGATCGGTCCCGGGGAAGCTGGCGCAGCCGAGCATCAGCTTGATGTCGTGGGTGACGAGATATTCGGCGATGCCCTTCCACAGGATCTGCATCACCCCGCGGGCGCGGTAGGCCGGATCGACGCAGGAGCGGCCGAGTTCGAGCACCTCGGGCGCCCGGCTCATCAACGGCCGCAGATCGAACTCGTCGGCGGTGTAGAAGCCGCGCCGGCGCAGCGCCACCTCACCGCGCAGCAGCCGGTAGGTGCCGACGACGTAGGGACGGCGGCGACCGCGGGCGCGATCGACCACGACCAGATGGTCGCAGAAGCGATCGAAGCGGTCGATGTCACGGCGCAGCCACAGACCCCGACCGCCCATCGCCGCGCCCATCTCCTGATGGAAGACGCGAAAGCGCAGCGCCTGCGCCGCGCGCACGTCCGAGCGGCCGCGGGCGAGCCGCAGCTCGAGGTTGTCGCTGACGTGGATCACGCCGGCCAGGCGCGGCGGCGGACCGCCGGGCACAGCGGCGGGGCGCACGCGCCAAGCCGGGAGTCCGAAGCGCGTCCCGGTCATGGCCTTTGTGTGGCGATACGCCAAAGCCTTGGCAATAGCAGCCTGCGTTGGGGCGCCGATCGGATGGCGGCGGGCTCGCCGCGCGGGCCGAGCCCCGGCCGTCGTCGCCGGATCGTCCGCCTGCGGTGGTGCCGCCCCGCACCGCGACGGGATCCGGGCGTCGCCGCATGCTGCAGTCGCGAACACGTCGCCGCGAAATCGAGACTCACCGAACCACCCGCTCCCTCCCGAGCGCCAACAGTTTCACGCTTCACTATTCGAGCAAAAGTGATATGCTTCACAGTTCAAGGGGAGAGGCGAGGTGCAACACGGACTCGACATGGTGTGGAACAGCCGGCCCGAGCGCGCCCGGTGGGAGCGCGACCGCGAACGGTGGCCGCCTTTTGCATCGTTCTGCTTGGCGACCACGACGTCGGCGGTGTTGTGGGCGATGATCATTCAGGGGGTTCAGCGGATCCTGCAGCTGGTCTGAACCTCGCGGGGCGTCGGCGAGCCCGCGCGGTCGCCGCCCTCCGCCGGCGGCGGTGACGGCGCGCCCTCGCAGCACGGCGCCCGATCGACGCCGCACCGGGCACACCGACCGTGGCCGTGCACCCGGATGACGGCGGCGGGATAGCCGCAGAACGGGCAGCGCGGCGGCGCGCAGGCCCCGGTCATTCCACCGTCACCGACTTGGCCAGATTGCGGGGCTGATCGACGTCCGTGCCGCGCCAGACCGCGACGTGGTAGGCCAGAAGCTGCAGCGGCACCGCGTAGACGATCGGGGCCACCAGCGGCGCCACGCTCGGCATCTCGATGATCCAGGTCGCGTCGTCGCCGATCTCCGCCCGGCCGCGCGCGTCGGTGACCAACAGCACCCGGCCACCGCGCGCCACCACCTCCTGCATGTTGCTGGCGGTCTTGGCGAAGACGTCGTCCGAGGGTGCCACCACGACCACGGGCGTGTGCTCGTCGACCAGGGCGATGGGCCCGTGCTTGAGCTCGCCGGCGGCGTAGCCCTCGGCGTGGATGTAGGTGATCTCCTTGAGCTTCAACGCCCCCTCGAGCGCGATCGGGTAGTTCACCCCACGGCCGATGTAGAGCAGGTCGCGCACGGTGCCGAAGGTCTCGGCGATGGCGCGGGTCTGCTCGGCGCAGCCCAGCGCCGCGCGCACCGAGCCGGGCAAGGAGGCGAGCGCCTCCAGCCCCGCCGCCAGCGTCGCCTCGTCGAGGACGCCGCGGGCGCGGCCGGCGGCGAGCGCCAGGCAGGCGAGCGTGG
>JAAAPF010000145.1 GCA_009908425.1 Alphaproteobacteria bacterium | reverse complement strand
CCGGCGCCGCGCGATGGCGCGAGCGCCTTCGCGCGGTCGATCCCGGGCGGCCCCTTCGCCGGCGGCACACCGTCGGACACGCCGCACCGCGGGCCCACCGGCGGTGGCGAGCGCGCCGGCGCCAACGCCCCCGCCGCCCCCGCTGCGGCGGTGCGGGGCACCCCGTTCACCCCGCCGGCGCTGGAGCGCGCCGCCGCCCCGGCGCTCGCCGCCACCGTCGCCGCGCGCGTCGCCGACCTCGCCGGCCTCGGCGGTGACGGCGACAGGCCGGTGAACGGCACCAAGCTTCAGGCGTTCGCGGACGGTCTGCCGGTGGCGCTGCCGGCGGCCGCGCGCCAGCTGTCGTCGGCGCCGGCGCGCCTGATCGTGGCGGTCGCGGAGGGCGACGGCGACGGCCCGACGGCCCCGCCGCGCCGCCTGGTGCTGGAGGTGGAGTTGCCGCATCTGGGCCGCGTGCGCCTCGACGGTCTCGCCGACGGCGCCCGCTTCGACGTCCTCGTCGCCCCCGTGCCCGAGGCGGCGCGGCCGGGGCTGCGCGCGCTGTGGGCGATGGTCCGCGCCCGCACCGGGCTCAGCGGCGATCTCGCCTTCCCCGAGGCGGCGGCGACGCGGTCGTGAGCGGCGACGACCCCAAGGTGGCGGTGGCCCTGCGCTACGCCTGGGGCGACCGCGCGCCGGAGGTGGTCGCCGGCGGCGAGGGTGGGCTCGCCGAGCGCATCGTCGAGGCGGCGCTCGCGCACGGCGTGCCGGTGCACGAGGACGCGGCCCTCGCCGAACTGCTGGCCCGGGTGCCGGTGGGGACGGCGATCCCGCCCGCGGCGTTTCTCGCCGTGGCTCAGCTCGTGAGCTTCCTCTACGACGTCGACCGGCGGGTCGCCGAGGCTCAGGCCGACAGGCGCGCCGGTTGCGCCGGCTCGGACCCGTCCACCTCCAGCCGCTCGCGGTGCATGTAGTCGCGCGTGATCGGCAGCGCCTCGCGCTCGCGGGCGAGTTGAAGCTGGAACACCATGCCGTCCTGACGGCGGAAGAACAGCTCGGAGCCGACCAGGTAGAACCGCCACAGCCGCTGGAAGCGCTCGTCGAAGCGGTCGGGCTCGGCGCGCGCCGCCGCCTCGAAGCGCTCCCGCCACGCCGCCAGGGTGCGGGCGTAGTGCAGCCGCCAGATCTCCAGGTCGGTCGACCACAGCCGGTTGGCCTCGACCACCGGCAACACCTCCGACAGCGCCGGGATGTAGCCGCCGGGGAAGATGTAGCGGGCGAGCCAGGGGTTGGTCGGCATCGGGCCGTGGGCGCGGCCGATGCTGTGGACCAGAGCGACCCCGTCGTCGGTCAACAGGCGGCGCAGATGGGCGAAGTAGGTGTCGTAGTGCGCCGGGCCGACGTGCTCGAACATCCCCACCGACACGATGCGGTCGAAGCGGCCTTCGACCTCGCGATAATCCTGGATGCGGATCTCGACGCGGTCGTCCAGCCCGGCGGCGGCGACGCGCTCGCGGGCGAGCGCGGCCTGCTCGTGGGCGAGGGTGAGGCCGGTGACCCGGCAACCGGTGGTCGTCGCCAGGTGCATCGCGAGCCCGCCCCAGCCGCAGCCGATGTCGAGCACCTGGTGGTCCGGCTCCAGACGGAGCTTGGCGGCGATGTGGGCCATCTTGCGGCGCTGCGCCGTCGCCAGATCGTCGTCGGGCCGGGCGAAATAGGCGCAGGAATACTGCAGCGCCGGGTCGAGGAAGGTCCGATAGAGCTCGTTGCCCAGATCGTAGTGGTGGCGGGCGTTGCGCGCCGCCCGGCGCAGCGGGTTCTGGGCGCGCAGCCAGCCGCCGGTGTGGTGCACCCAGCGCGGCAGCGCGCGGGCGACCGGGCTGCGGCCCGCGCGCGGCGCCGCCATCAGGGTGTTCAGGAGATCGGCGAGGTCACCCTCCTCGATCACCAGCCGACCGTCGACGTAGAGCTCGCCCAGGCGCAGCTCCGGACGCAGGATCAGCGCCCGCACCGCGGCCCGGTCGGTGAGCCGGATGACGACCTTGGGCGCCGGCCCGCGGGCGTGGCGGTGGGCGCGACCCGCGGCGTCGATCACGGTGAGATCACCTCGCTCGACACCGTTGTTCAACAGTGCTTGGAGGAGCGACATCTCGGCACTCCCGATTCTTGGCGTCCCCGTCGTGCCACCTTGTCGCAAGGAAGGGGCCGTGGCCAGCGCGAACGCGCGGGAGGGGCGCCCCGCTGGACGCCGTCCCGACGGCGTGATAGCCAATTCCGACCGCGTCAAAACGCCAGCGGAGGGCACCGAATGCCGGCCTTCAAGACGCTCGACGACCTCGACGTCCAGGGCAAGCGCGTGCTGGTGCGCGTCGACTTCAACGTCCCGATGGCGGACGGCGAAGTCACCGACGCCACGCGCATCGAACGCGGCAAGGTCTCGCTCGACGAGCTCGCCGACCGCGGCGCCAAAGTCGTCGTGCTGTCCCATTTCGGCCGCCCCAAGGGCAAGGCCGAGCCGTCGATGTCGCTCGCACCGATCGCCAAGGCGCTGCAGCGGGCGATGCCCGACCGCGTCGTCCGCTTCGCCGAGGACTGCGTCGGCGACGCCGCCAAAGCCGCGGTCGACGGGCTGGGCGACGGCGAGGTGGTGCTGTTGGAGAACCTCCGCTTTCACGCCGGCGAGGAGAAGAACGACGCCGACTTCGGCGCCGCCCTGGCCGCGCTCGGCGACGTCTACGTCAACGACGCCTTCTCCTGTTCGCACCGCGCCCACGCCTCGGTGGTGGGCGTGGCCGAACGCCTGCCGACCGCCGCCGGGCGGCTGATGCAGGCCGAGCTCGACGCCCTCACCGCCGCCCTCGAGGACCCGCAGCGGCCGGTCGCCGCGGTGATCGGCGGGGCCAAGGTGTCGACCAAGCTCGACGTCCTCGGCCAGCTGATCGCGAAGATGGACCTCGTCGTCATCGGCGGCGGCATGGCCAACACCTTCCTCTACGCCCAGGGCAAGCCGATCGGCAAATCGCTGTGCGAGAAGGACATGGCCGACACCGCCCGGGACATCATCGCCAAGGCGGAGGCCGGCGGCTGCCGGGTGCTGCTGCCGGAGGACGCGGTGGTGGTGAAGGCGTTCCAGGCCCAGGCCGACAACCGCGTCGCCGCGCCCGACGGCGTCGCCGACGACGAGATGATCGTCGACGTCGGCCCGGCGACGGTCAAGGCGGTGGAGGACGCCCTCGCCAGCTGCCACACCCTGTTGTGGAACGGCCCGATGGGCGCCTTCGAGCTCGACCCCTTCGACGCCGGGACCAACGCCGTCGCGCTCGCCGCCGCCGATCTGACCGACGCCGGCAAGCTCAAGTCGGTGGCCGGCGGCGGCGACACCGTCGCGGCGCTCGCCAAGGCCGGGGTGCTGGAGCGCTTCAGCTACGTCTCGACCGCCGGCGGGGCGTTCCTCGAATGGCTCGAGGGCAAGCCGCTGCCCGGCGTCGCGGCCCTCGCCGCCTGACCGGGCTCGGGGTCGGTGTCAACGACCTGGCGCAGGCCCGGGCGGTGCTGGCCTGGGCGGCGGCGGGGCGGCACGGTCCGATCCGGCTGTACGGGCTCGACGCGCGGTTCCTGGGGGCGGGCTACTGGCTGGAGGTGGCGCGGCTGATGGCGCGGCCGCTGGTGGTGGAATGCGGCGACCACGTCGGCACGGCGCTGGCGGCGCTGCGCGCCGGCTGCCGGTGGCTGCGGATCGCCGACGCCGGGCCGCAGGAGGCGGCGCTGGCGGGCTTGATCGCGGCCCACGGGGCGGTGCGGGTCGCCGAGCCGCCGGCGGTCCGGCTGGCACCGGGGCGGCCCGCCACCGCGCAGTTGGCGCGGGCTCGCTGTCAGCGGGTGACCGCGCCGCCGCGCGCTGTTAAAGAGCGAGAACTCGGGATCGAGAATCGACCATAGACGGGGCACGTGGCATGCGACTGACACCGAAGGTGAAGGAGATCCTCTCCTGGTACGAGGGCGAGAACCCGGGGGTGAAGAGCAACCTCGCCCGGCTGTTGATGCACGGGCGCATGGGCGGCTCCGGCAAGCTGGTCATCCTGCCGGTCGACCAGGGCTTCGAGCACGGCCCGGCGCGCAGCTTCGCCTCGAACCCGCCGGCCTACGATCCGCACTACCTCTACGAGCTCGCGCTCGAGGCGCGGCTGTCGGCCTACGCCGCGCCGCTCGGCCCGCTCGAGGCCGGCGCCGACACCTACGTCGGTGAGCTGCCGCTGATCCTCAAGGTGAACAGCGCCAACAGCCTGGTGAAGGGCTCGCAGGACCAGGCCGTCACCGCCACCGTCGACGACGCGCTGCGGCTGGGCTGCGTCGGCGTCGGCTTCACGATGTATCCCGGCTCCGACGCCAACTACGACATGATGGAGGAGCTGCGCGAGCTCACCCGCGAGGCCAAGGCCAAGGGGCTCGCCGTCATCGTCTGGTCCTATCCGCGCGGCGGCAAGGTCACCGACGAGACCGCCTTCGACATCGTCGCCTACGCCGCCCACATGGCGACGCTGATGGGCGCCAACGTCATCAAGGTGAAGCCGCCCAAGGACATGCTGGACCTCGCCGACGCCAAGAAGGTCTACGAGGCCGAGGGCATCGACGGCTCGACCCTGACCAAGCGGATCGAGCACGTCATGCAGTGCTGCTTCGCCGGCCGCCGCCTGGTGGTGTTCTCCGGCGGCGATTCGACCAGCACCGCCTCCTTCCTCGACACCGTTCGCGAGATCCGCGACGGCGGTGGCTCGGGCTCGATCGTCGGCCGCAACGCCTTCCGGCGGCCCAAGGGTCAAGCGCTCGAGCTGCTGGACGAGATCTGCAAGATCTACCTCGGCGAAGGCTGAGCGGCCGGGCGCTTGGTCGAGGAGGCGGCCGCGGTCGACGACCGTCGTTGCCGCCTCCTCGTGCGGCTCCGGGACACGCCGTCGGCGACGCTGGGCGACGCGCTCGCCGCGCTCCGGGCCGCCGACCGGCTGGCCGGACTGATCGCGCCGCCGACGCCCGGCGTCGGCGAGCTGGCGGGGCGGCTCGGCGTCGCCCTGCTCGCGGCCGACGGTGACGCCGGCGCCGACGGCGCCGTCCTCGACGCCCGCGACACGACGGTCGACGTCGTCCTCGACCGGCGACGGGGCGATCCCGAGGCGATCCTGGTCGCCGACGTCGCGACCTCGCGCCACGCCGCGATGGAGGCCGGCGAGGCCGGCGCCGACGCGCTGTTGTTCACGGGCGAGGCCGCGGCGGTGCGCGATTGCGTGGCGTGGTGGAGCGAGCTATTCGTCCTGCCGGTCGCGGCGCCGGCGGCCTACGGCTGTTCGTACGAGGAACTGATCCGGGCCGGCGCCGATTTTCTCGTGGTCGACGCGGACGCGTTGGGTGAGGGAGCCGAGCCCGTCGCCCGCCTGCTCGACCGGCTGACGGCGGCGGAGGCCGCGCGGCCGGACACTCCTGCCTAGCTCCGGGAAGCGCTGGGGATGAAGATCAACGGCAACGAGATCCGGCCCGGCATGGTGCTGGACCATCAGGACAAGCTCTGGCGCGTGCTCAAGACCGAGCACGTCAAGCCCGGCAAGGGGCCCGCCTATCTCCAGGCGGAGATGAAGTCCATCGTCGAGGGCACCAAGCTGAACGAACGGTTCCGGGCCGCGGCGACGGTCGAGCGCGTCCGTCTCGACGAGGCACCTTATCAGTTCCTCTACGAAGACGAGACCGGCCTGCACTTCATGGAGCAGGAGACCTTCGAGCAGGTGACGCTGCCGCGGGAGATGGTGGGCGAGCAGGCGGTCTACCTGAAGGAGGGGATGGTCTGCACCGTCGAGACCCACGAGGGCCGGCCCCTCGGCATCCAGCTGCCGGAGAGCGTCACCCTGGAGGTGACCGACGCCGATCCCGTGGTGAAGGGTCAGACCGCGGCGGCCTCCTACAAGCCGGCGACCCTGGACAACGGCGTGCGCATCATGGTCCCGCCCCACATCGAGCGCGGCACCCGCGTGGTGGTGAACACCGCCGATTCCACCTACGTCGAGCGCGCGCGCGACTGACGCGCCGCGTACCGCCCGAGCGGAGAGGCGCATGCGGCGCTCCCCCAACCTGCAGGTCATGGTGCAGGCGGCCCAGAAGGCGGCCCGCGCCCTCGCTCGCGACTTCGGCGAGGTCGAACAGCTGCAGGTGTCGCTGAAGGGGCCGGGCGACTTCGTCACCGCCGCCGACCGCCGCGCCGAGCAGATCATCACCGACGAGCTCCGCCGCGCCCGGCCCAACTTCGCCATCCTCGCCGAGGAGGGCGGCGAGGAGACGGCCGAAAGCGGCGCGCGCTGGATCGTCGATCCGCTCGACGGCACCACCAACTTCCTCCACGGCCTGCCGCATTTCGCCATCTCGATCGCCTGCGAGATGAACGGCGAGCTCGTCGCCGCCGTCGTGCTCGACCCCATCAAGCAGGAGCTCTTCACCGCCGACCGCGGCCAGGGCGCCTGGATGAACGGCCGCCGGCTACGGGTCTCGGCGCGCAAGGAGCTGGAGCGCGCCATGGTCGCCTGCGGCATGCCGGTCCTCGACTGGGAAGGGCGCGAGCGCGGCTTCATGGGCCAGCTCGACCGGGTGAGCGCGCGCGTCGCCGGCATCCGGCGCTGGGGTGCCGCCTCGCTCGACCTCGCCTATATCGCCGCCGGCCGCTACGACGGCTTTTGGGAGTTCGGGCTCAAGCCCTGGGACGTCGCCGCCGGCATCGTCCTGATCCGCGAGGCCGGCGGCCAGATCGCCCGGCTCGAGGGCGACGGCCTGATGGAGCGCGGGACCCTCGTCGCCGCCAACCCGCAGTTGCATCCTCAGCTCACCGCTCTCGTCGCCGGCTGAGCCGGCGACGGCACGATCGCGGCGGTCTCGCCCGCCTGACCTATTGTAACGGCGCGCGGCCTCATCTTATGGTTGGAAACGCGCGACGGTGATCGACCCGCACCGTCGGCGACGCACCGGCGATCATGCGACCTCAGCACTACATCAACGTCATCCTCGCCGCCCTCGCCGCCACCGCCGCCGTGGCCGTGCTGCTGGGCGACACCCTCCTGCGCACCTTTCTCTACAATCCGTGGCTGAACGGGGTGATCGCGGTGGTCTTCGCCATCGGCGTGGTCTACGCGATCGCGCGGATCTGGCGGTTGCGCCCGGAGATCCGCTGGATCGAGGCGTTCCGCACCCAGCAGCCGGGCTTTTCCACCGTCGAGCCGCCGCGGCTGTTGGCGCCGTTGGCGACGCTCCTGACCGAACAGGAGCGCCGCGGCCGCAGCCAGCTCACCACGGTGTCGGTGCGCTACCTTTTGGACAGCGTGCAGTCGCGCCTCGACGAGCAGCGCGACAACGCCCGCTACCTCACCGGGCTGATGATCTTTTTGGGTCTGTTGGGCACCTTCTGGGGCCTGTTGCAGACGATCGGGGCGGTCGCCGACGTCGTCGCCGGCTTGTCGCTCGACAACGACACCGTCGCCACCTTCACCGAGCTGCAGGAGGGTCTCGCCCGCCCGCTCGACGGCATGGGCACCGCCTTCAGCTCGTCGCTCTTCGGCCTCGCCGGCTCGCTGGTGCTGGGCTTTCTCGATCTGCAGGCCAACCGTGCTCAGACCAACTTCTTCGACGAGCTCGAAGAGTGGCTCTCCGGCCTGACCCGGCTCTCCAGCGCCGGCGGCGCCGTGGAGCCGACCGACGGCGGCGCCGCGCGGCCGATGCCGACCTACGTCCAGGCGCTGCTGGAGCGCACCGCGGAGAGCACCGAGACCCTCGCCCGCCGGCTCGCCGACGGCGAGGACGGCCGGCGGCGGACCGAGCAGGCGGTCACGCGGCTCGCCGAGCAGCTCGAGGTGCTCACCCGCCAGCTCGGCGAGGAACGCGGCCAGCTCGACCGCTTCGTCGAGAGCACCCGCGCCATCGAAAACCTGATCAAGGCGCAGCAGCAGGACGGCATCGCGCTCGACGCCACCAGCCGGGCCCATCTGGCCAACCTCGACACCAGCCTGCAGCGCTTCGTCGAAGACAGCCAGCGCACGCGCGAGCAGGGGCTGGAGGGGCTCAAGCACGAGATCCGGCTGGTCACCCGCACCATCGCCATCGCCGCCGGCGAGCCCGAGCCGGCGGCCGGCGACGCGGACGACTGAGCCCGTGCCGCGCGCCCGCCGCGATACCCGGACCCCGCAGGAGATCTGGCCGGGCTTCGTCGACGCGCTGTCGACGCTGCTCCTGGTCACGATCTTTTTGTTGTCGGTGTTCGTCCTCGCCCAGTTCTTCCTGGGTCAGCTGCTGCAGGGCCAGGACGCCCGGATGGTCGCCCTGCGCGAGGAGCTGCGCGCCACCGAGGACCAGCTGGAGAGCGAGCGCCTGCGCCTCGACGACATGCGGCGCACGCTCGCGCAGCTCAACGCCGATCTCGGCATCCTCCGGAGCGAGCGCGACACCGCCGAGAGCGCGCTCGCCGAGACGCGCGCCGCCCGCGACGACCTGGAGAGCCGCCTCGCCCGCCTCACCGACCGCAACCGGACGCTGGCGCAGTCGCTCGCCGACGCCGAGCGCGCCGCCGAGGCCGAGGCCGCCGAGCGCCGCTTGGTCGAGCAGGCGCTGCTGGAGGCCGAGGACCGTCTGGCGGCGCAGGCGTCGGCCGTGGAGACGCGGGACGAGAGCCTGCGGACGCTGCGCTCGGAGGTGGCGACGCTGACCGCCCTGCGCGAGGAGCTCCGCCGGCGCGTCGCCGCGCAGGAGGCCCGGCTCGCCGAGCTGGGGCAGGCGAGCGCGGCGCAGGAGGCGGCATTGGGCGACAGCCTGGAGGTGCAAGCGCGGCTCACCGACGAGCTCGCCGAGGTCCGCGGCGAGCGCGGCGAGCTGGCGGCGGCGCTGGCGGCGGCGCGGGCGCGCACCGCCGAGGCGCGGGCCGGCAGCGCGAGCGCGGAAGAGGCGGCGCGCCGGGCGGAGGCCGCGGCCGAGCGCCTGCGGGCCGAACTGGAGGCGACGCGCACGCAGCTCGCGCGGATCGAGGGCGTGCTGGCCGAGCGCGAGGACGTCATCGCCGCCCAGGACGTCCGCATCGAGGACCTGGACACCCGCCTCGCCGCGGCGCTCGCCGAGGAGGTCGACGAGCTGCAGCGCTTTCGAAGTGAATTCTTCGGCCGCCTGCGCGAGGTCCTGGGCGACCGCGAGGACGTCCGCGTCGTCGGCGACCGCTTCGTCTTCCAGTCCGAGGTGCTGTTCGACCGCGCCGAGGCCGAGCTCGGGCCGGACGCGCGCGCCCAGCTGCGCGATCTCGCAGCCACCCTCGACGAGGTCACCGACGCCCTGCCGTCCGATCTGCCGTGGGTGCTGCAGATCAACGGCCACACCGACCCCCGGCCGATCCGGACCGCACGCTATCCGTCGAACTGGGAGCTCTCGGCCGCGCGTGCGATCTCGGTGGCGAAGTTCCTGATCGATCAGGGCATTCCCGCCGACCGCGTCGCCGCCGCCGGCTTCGCCGAGCACCAGCCGATCGCGTCCGGCACCACCGAAGAGGCCTATCGCCGCAACCGCCGGATCGAGGTCAAGCTCACCACGCGCTGAAGCCGAGCGAGGGAGCCGGCGGGACGACAACGGGAGCGAGACCCCATGGCCGACGATGCGACGGACGCCGCCGACGCCGCGGCCGACTGCTACCACGGCCATCGCCGCCGCTGGTGGAAGGAGGCCGTCGTCTACCACATCTGGCCGCGCTCGTTCATGGACGCCGACGGCGACGGGATCGGCGACATCCGCGGCATCATCCAGCGGCTCGACCACGTCGCCGCGCTCGGCGTCGACGCGCTCTGGATCAGCCCGCACTACGATTCCCCCAACGTCGACAACGGCTACGACGTCCGCGACTACCGCGCGGTGATGGCCGAGTTCGGGGCCATAGCCGACTTCGACGCGCTGGTCGCCGCCGCCAAGGCGCGCGGCCTGCGGCTCGTGGTCGACCTCGTCGCTAACCATTCCAGCGCCGAGCACGCCTGGTTCGTCGAAAGCCGCCGCTCCAAGGACGATCCCTACCGCGACTATTACATCTGGCATCCGGGCCGCGACGGGGGGCCGCCGAACGACTGGCGCTCGTTCTTCGGTGGCTCGGCCTGGAGCTGGGACGACGCCACCGCCGAATACTATCTGCACCTGTTCGCGCCCGAGCAACCCGACCTGAACTGGGAGAACCCGGCGGTGCGGCGCGAGATCTACGAGATCATGCGCTTTTGGCTGGACAAGGGCGTCGACGGCTTTCGCATGGACGTCATCCCGTTCATCTCGAAGGATCCGAGCTTCGCGGACTATCCGCCGGAACACCGCGCCCAGCCCCACTACCACCACGCCGCCGGCCCGCGGCTGCACGCCTTTCTCCAGGAGATGCACCGCGAGGTCCTCGGCCCCTACGGCGCGGTGTCGATCGGCGAGGCGCTGGGGGTCACCCCGGAGCAGGCGAGGCTGCTGGTCGACGAGCGCCGCGGCGAGCTCGACATGCTGATCCATTTCGACGCGCTGTTGGTCGACCGCGGCGAAGGCTGGCGCTGGCGGCCCTGGACCCTGCCCGACCTCAAGGCGGTGTTCACGCGGCTGGAGGCGGCGCTCGACCACCATTGCTGGCGCACGGTCTGCCTCTCCAACCACGACATGCCGCGGCTGGTCTCGCATTTCGGCGACGACGCGCCGGCGTGGCGGGTGCGCTCGGCGCAGGTGCTGGCGACCATGCTGCTCACGGTCAAGGGCACGCCGCTGGTCTATCAGGGCGACGAGATCGGCATGACGAACTACCCCTTCGGCGACATCGCCGAGTTCGAGGACGTCGAGGCGCTCGGGGCTTGGCGGGTGTCGGTCGAGGCGGGCGACGTCCCGCCGGAGGAGTTCCTGGCGCACATGCGCCGGACCAGCCGCGACAACGCGCGCACGCCGGTGCAGTGGGACGACGGCCCCAATGGCGGCTTCACCACCGCGCCGCCGTGGTTCGTGGTCAACCCCAACGCCGCCGAGGTCAACGCCCGAACGGACCGCGCCGCCCCGGCCTCCGTCTTTCGCCACTACGCCGCGGTGATCGCGCTGCGCAAGCAGGCGCTGGCGCTGATCTACGGCGACTTCACCGATCTGGACCCGGCACACCCCCGGCTCTTCGTGTACAGCCGGCGGGCCGGCGACGACGGCTATCTGATCGTCCTCAACCTGTCCCGCGACGAGGTCGACTACGAGTTGCCGGAGACGGCGCGCCCCGGCGCGTTCGTCCTCGGCAACCTGACGCCGCCCGCGGCCGAGGGCACGCATCTGACGCTGGCGCCGTGGGAAGCGCGGATCTACCGGTTGGCGGGCGAGCCGGGGTGAGCCGGCGCGCTCGCGGATGGGGCGTCCGCGCGGCCGGGCTCACCGCTCGTCGAACCGCGTGTCGCCTTACATGCTCGAACTCGCTGGCGGTCGACGGGTGCAAGCCGAGGCCGCAACCGTCGCCGCCGGCGACCGTCCGCTCGTCTACCCCGCGCGCAGGAGCGGCTGCGCCGGCTGGGCGACGAGGCGGGCGAGCCCCAGCATGCCCGCGCCCACGGTGAGCGCCATCGCGAGGACGAAGATGACACCGACGGTCCCGCCGGCGAGCACGAACGGTAGATCGAGCGCGAAGCGGGCGATCGCCCAGCCGCCCACCGCGCCCAGGAGGACGCCGGCGAGCGCCGCCAGCGCGCCGGTGGCGGCGTGCTCGACCAGGAAGGTGCGGGTGAGATCGGCCCGGCGCGCGCCCAGCGCCTTCAGGATCGCCGCGGCGTAGCGCTGCCGCGCGCGCACCGCCGTGAGCCCCGCCGCCAGCACGATCAGGCCGGAGGCCAGGGTGAGGCCGGTGACGACGAAGACGGCGGCGCGGATGCGCTCGAGCACGTTGCGCACGGCGTCGATGGCCTCGTCGATGCGCACCGGTGTCACCGTCGGCAGCGTGTCGCCGAGCGCGTCCAGGAGCTCCGGCCGCGCCGCGTCGGGCACGTCGACGGTGGCGATGAAGCTGTGCGGGGCGCGCTCCAACAGGCCGGGGCTGAAGGCGAACAGGAAGATGAGCTCGCCGCTGGTGGGGTCGATCTCGGGGCGCAGCGCCGCGATCTCGGCCTCGACGACGCGGCCGAGGACGTTGAAGGAGAGCGTGTCGCCGACGCCGACGCCGTAGCCGCGCGCGGTCTCGTCCTCGACGGCCACCAGCGGCGGACCCTCGTAGTCCGCGGGCCACCACTCGCCGGCCGTCATCTCTTCGTCCGTGGGCGGCGCGGCCGACCAGGTGATGGCGCGGTCGCGGCGGAGCGTCCATTCCACCTCGGGGGCGATCGTCGCGTCCTCGGCGGGGGTGCCGTCGATGCGGACGATGCGCGCGCGCAGGTACGGCGCCATCTCCAGCAGGCGCGCCTCCGGCACGCCCTCGACGGTCTCGACGAAGCGCGCCTCCATGTCCGGCTGGATGTCGAGGAACAGGATCGACGGCACCTGCTCCGGCAGCCGGGCGCCGATCTCGGCGTCGATGACGCGGCCGGTCTGGCCGACCACGGTGAGGAGCGTGAGGCCGAGGGCGAGCGCCAGCACCGTGGGTGTGGTCTCGCCGCCGGGCCGGGCGATTTCGCGCAAGGGCAGGCGCAGCCTGGGCGGCGCCACCGCGGCGAGCCGCCCCGCCCCGCGCTGGAGCAGTACGACCAGGCCGGCGAGCAGCGCGGCGCCGCCGGCGAAACAGCCGATCACGATCGCGGCGAGCCGCGCGTCGTCGGCGGTGGCGACCACGAGCGCCACCAGCGCCGCGCCGATGGCGGCGACGGCGAGCCGGTCCGGCCAGGTCGCCGGCGCGTCGGCGCTCGCCCCGCCGCGGAAGAGGCTCGCCGGCGAGACCCGCCGCGCCATCGCGAGCGGCAGCCAGATCGAGGCGGCGAGGACCAGCGCGCCGATCGCGGCCGCGGTGATCAGGGCGGCGGGCGCGAACGGCTCGTCGATGGTGACCGGAAGGATGCTGGTCGGCACGAAGCGCAACAGCAGCGGCGCGAGCGCCCCCAGGCCGAGGCCGAGAGCGACACCGGCCGCACCGAGGCCGGCGAGCTGTAGCGCGTAGAGGCCGACGACGCCACGCGGCCGGCCGCCGAGGGCGCGCAGCGTCGCCATCGTCGCGAGCTTGCCGGCGAGGTGGGTGCGGGCGGCGAGCGCGATGCCGAGGCCGCCGGTGGCCAGCGCCGCCAGGCCGGCGAGCGTGAGGAAGGTGGCGAGCCGGCCGACGAGGCGCTGGATGGCGGGCTGGGCGGCGGTGGCGGTCTGAATCTCCCAGCGCCGGTCGCCGCGCTCGGCACGCAGCCGCGCCGCATAGGCCTCGGCGTCCGTCTCGGGGGGAAGTGCGATGCGAAAGGCGTAGCGGGCGACGCTGCCGCGGCGAAGGATGCCCGCCTGTTGCACGTCACCGAGCTTTGCGAAGACGCGCGGGCCGATCTGAAAGCCGCCGCCGGAGCGGTCGGGCTCGGCTTGGAGCTCGGCGCGGATGGTGAAGGTCTTGTCGCCGATGGTGACCCGGTCGCCCGGGGCGAGATCGAGGCGTTCGAGCACGCCCGCGGCGACGACGATCCCGCTCTCGGCGAACGCCCGGTCGAGCGGCATCGCCGGTGCGAGCTCGACCTCGCCGTAGAGCGGATAGGCGTCGTCGACGGCTTTGAGCGCGACGGTGAGATCCTCGCCCTCGGGGCCACCGAGGATCGTCGTCACGGTGACGACGTCGGCGGTGCGCGCCCCCTCCTGCGGCACCAGCTCGCGGCGCTCTTCGGGCGGGATCGGCGCTCCGGTGGTGCGCAGCGCGACGTCGCCGCCGAGGAGCACCGCGGCATCGCGCTCCAACGCCTCGAGCACGGCCTGCCGCGCGGTGCCGACGGCGGCGAGGGTCGCCACCCCGAGCGCGAGCGCGACCACGATCCACAGCAGGTTGGGGCTCGCCTTGAGGTCGCGCCAGGCGAGTTTGAGGGCGAGGGTGGCGCTCACGCCGCGCGCTCCGCCGCTCCGCTCGCGGGCACGAACCGGCCCTCCGCCATGCGCACCCGACGGTCGCAGCGCCCGGCGAGCTGCGGGTCGTGGGTGATGAGCAGGAGCGTCGCGCCCTGCTCGCGCGGGAGCGCGAACAGCATGTCGGCGACGACGCGGGCGGTCTCGCCGTCGAGATTGCCGGTGGGCTCGTCGGCCAGCACCAGCCGCGGCTTGGCGACCAGCGCGCGGGCCAGCGCCACCCGCTGCTGCTCGCCGCCGGAGAGCTGACTCGGGCGGTGGTCGGTGCGGTGATCGAGCCCGACGCGCTCCAAGGCGGTGCGGGCGTGCGGCGTGGCCTGGCGGTCGCCCGCGAGTTCCAGCGGCACCGCGACGTTCTCGAGCGCGGTCAGCGTCGGGATCAGGTGAAAGCTCTGGAACAGAATGCCGAGCTCGCGCCGGCGCCAGTCGGCGCGGGCGTTCTCGTCCAACGCCGAAATCTCGCGGCCACCGACGCGCACCCGGCCGCTGGTGGGCCGCTCCAACCCGGCGATGATCGCCAACAGGCTCGACTTGCCGGAGCCGGAAGGACCGACGATACCGGTGGCGCTGCCGGCCTCGACCGCCAGGTCCACGCCGGCGAGCACGTTGACCGCACCGCCCGGCGCCCTGAGCGTGAGGTGCACGTCGTCCAATTCGATCAATGGGGCCACGATGGCGTCTCTTTTCCGGAAGCTCGGCACTGCGCTTCCATGTGGCGCGCTCGCGCTCGCCCTCAACCTCTGGGCTCCGGCCACGGCGGCCACCGACTGCCGCATCGCCTTTCTCGGCGACAGCCTCACCGCCGGCTACGGGCTCGAAGAGGAGGAGAGCTGGCCCGCCGAGATGCGCGACCGGCTCGCGGCCGCGGGCTATCCCTGCACGGTGGTCAACGCCGGGCTCTCCGGCGACACCACCGCCGGCGGACGGGCGCGGCTGGACTGGCTGTTGGCGGACGATCCGAGCCACGTCGTCCTCGCCCTCGGTGCCAACGACGGCCTGCGGGCGGTGCCGGTCACGGAGATGAAGGCCAATCTCGAGGCCATGCTGGAGACGCTCGCGGAGGCCGACGTGCCCACCCTGCTCGCCGGGATGCGCGCGCCGCCGAACATGGGCGAGGACTACGCCGAGCGCTTCGAGGCCGCCTTTCGCGACCTCGCCGAGCGCTTCGACGTCGCCTTCTACCCGTTCCTGTTGAAGGGGGTGGCGGCGCGCCCCGAGCTCAACCAACCCGACGGCATCCACCCCAACGCCGCCGGCGTCGAGGTCATGGTCGAGAACATCTGGCCGACCTTCGAAGAGTGGCTGCGCGAGACCGGCGTCACGCCGGGCTGACGCGAGCGGCGCGACGAAGGTCGCGGCGGCGCCACCGTTGTCTTGACGGGCCCCGCTCTGCACGATGATTTGCGACGCGCGCGGCCGCCCGAGCGCGCTCGAAGACGAAAGGGAGGAGGCAGATGACGGACGTCATTCACGTCCCAGCGGCATTCGCCGCCGCGTCGCATTGCGATTCGGCGAAATACCACGAGATGTACGACCGCTCCGTCAGCAACCCCGAGGCCTTCTGGGCCGAGCAGGCGGAACGTCTCGACTGGATGCATTTCCCGACCAAGATCAAGGACGTCTCCTTTACCGGCGACGTCCACATCCGCTGGTACGAGGACGGCGAGCTCAACGTCTGCTACAACTGCGTCGATCGCCATCTCGACAAGCGGGGCGACCAGACCGCGATCATCTTCGAGGGCGACGACCCGAGCGTGTCGCGCCACATCTCTTATCGCGAGCTGCACCAGCAGGTCTCGAAGCTCGCCAACGTCTTGAAGAGTTACGGCGTCGCCAAGGGCGACCGGGTGACGATCTATCTGCCGATGATCCCCGAGGCGGCCTACGCCATGCTCGCCTGCGCGCGGATCGGCGCCATCCACTCGGTCGTCTTCGGCGGCTTCAGCCCCGACAGCCTCGCCGACCGCATCAACGACTGCAACTCCACCTTTCTCATCACCTCCGACGGCGGCCTGCGCGGCGGCAAGACCGTCCCGCTCAAGACCAACGCCGACAAGGCGCTCGAAAAGTGCAGTGGCGGCGTCAAGGTGCTGATGTTCCGCCACACCGGCATCGAGGTGCCGATGACGCCGGGGCGCGACATCGACGGCACCGCCGAGATGGAGCAGGCTTCCCCCGACTGCCCGCCCGAGCGCATCTACGCCGAAGACCCGCTCTTCATCCTCTACACCTCCGGCTCGACCGGCAAGCCGAAGGGGGTGCTGCACACCTCGGGCGGCTATCTGGTGTTCACGTCGATGACGCATCAATACGTCTTCGACTACAAGGACGGCGACGTCTACTGGTGCACCGCCGACGTCGGCTGGGTAACCGGCCACAGCTACATCGTCTACGGGCCGCTGGCCAACGGCGCGACCACGCTGATGTTCGAAGGGGTGCCGAACTACCCCGACTTCTCGCGCTTGTGGCAGATCGTCGACAAGCACCGGGTCAACATCTTCTACACCGCGCCGACCGCCATCCGCGCCCTGATGCAGAAGGGCGACGACCCGGTGAAGTCGACCTCGCGCCAGTCGCTGCGCCTGTTGGGCACCGTCGGCGAACCGATCAACCCCGAGGCCTGGCGCTGGTACCACCAGGTCGTCGGTGAGGGCCGCTGCCCGGTCGTCGACACCTGGTGGCAGACCGAGACCGGCGGCATCCTGATCACGCCCCTGCCGGGCGCCACCGATCTCAAGCCGGGCTCGGCGACGCTGCCGTTCTTCGGGGTGCAGCCGGCGCTGGTCGACAACGAGGGCCACGACCTCGAGGGCGCCACCGACGGCAACCTCGTCATCAAGGCGAGCTGGCCGGGCCAGATGCGGACGGTCTACGGCGACCACCAGCGCTTCGTGCAGACCTACTTCTCGACCTTCAAGGGCATGTACTTCACCGGCGACGGGGCGCGGCGCGACGAGGACGGCTACTACTGGATCACCGGCCGCGTCGACGACGTCATCAACGTTTCCGGTCACCGCATGGGCACCGCCGAGGTCGAGAGCTCGCTGGTGGCGCACCCGGCCGTCTCCGAGGCCGCGGTGGTCGGCTTCCCGCACGACCTCAAGGGCCAGGGCATCTACTGCTACGTCACCCTGCAGACCGGGGTGGAGCCGTCGGAGGAGCTGCGTCAGGACCTCGTCAAGCACGTCCGCCAGGACATCGGCGCGATCGCCACGCCGGACTACATCCAGTGGGCGCCGGGTCTGCCGAAGACCCGCTCGGGCAAGATCATGCGCCGTATCCTCCGGAAGATCGCCGCCAACGAGCACGACCAGCTGGGCGACACCTCGACCCTGGCCGAGCCGGCGGTGGTCGACGATCTGGTCGAGAACCGCATGAACCAGTGAGCGGCCGGGGCGACCGGCACGCGAAGGGCCCGAAGCCGGCGGCTTCGGGCCCGTTTCGTGAGGCTGGCGATGGAGACGACCGATGGCTTGGTGGTTGTACGGGGCGGTGGCTGTACTGGCGATTAACGCGGCCGGCGCCGCCGCGGCACCCTATGCGAACGTCAGCTACGACGGCCCGTTGCGGGCGCGGGAGACGCCGCGCGGGGCGGTCCAATGGGCCTTTCTGGACATGGCCAAGGCCTGGGCGGACTGCGACCGGCAACTGCTGAGCGAACTCGTCACCGCCGACGTCCGCTTCTCCTTTCCGACCACCAGCCTGGAGAGCCGCGAGGCGCTGCTCGCCGCGCTCGACGCCTATTGCGGCCCGGAAGCGAGCGCCCCGCCCGACGCGGTCAGCTTCCATCTCCCCGACGACGCTTTCTACATCGATCTCGAGACCGGGCGGGCGGCGGTCGAGATCCAGTTCCGCGAGCGCCGCCGCGGCCGCCATCAGGTCACCAACGACGTCTGGATCGCCACCTTCGCCGACGACGGCCGCTTCGCGGTCATGAAGGAGTATCTCGACGGCCGGGTCCGCGACCTGCAGGAACAGGGCGTGCTCACCCGCGACGCCGGCGCCGACTTCCTGACGCCGTGGCCGCCGCGAACCGAGGCCTGGGCCGAGTGCTTTCCCATCGTGCGCGCCGCGCCGATCAACAGCTGTCCCCCGCAATAAGGACCGCCGGCCCGCGTCGCCGCCGCGGCACGGCGCCGTGACCGTCTTCGCCAAGGACGTCGTCACCACCACCGGCGGTCTCGTCGCCGCGCAGAGCACGCGCGCGGCGGCGGCCGGCGCCGAGGTGCTGCGGGCCGGCGGCAACGCGGTCGACGCCGCCGTC
>JAAAPF010000334.1 GCA_009908425.1 Alphaproteobacteria bacterium | reverse complement strand
GATCACCCTGGCCTTCGTCGGCTCGGTGGTGTCGGAGACGGTGGCGGCGAACGCCGGTGTCGGCCATCTGCTGCTGTCGGCGCAGGCGAATTTCGAGGTGCCACTGGTCTTCGGCGGCTTGGTCGCACTGGCCGTCCTCGGGATCGGCATGTACGCCATCTTCGCGGTCCTGGAGCGCCGCATGGCGGGCTGGGCGTTCCGCTCAGGCATGAACGCCTGACCGGCGGAGCCCGGCGCGCTCAACGCCGCGCCCGCCCCCGCCACCCTTGCGGGTGGCGCGGCGCCTGACCACGTAACGTGTTGTCGGAACGGTTCGCCATGTGGCGACACGTTCATTGCATCGATCGAAACTTCATGCGATGCCTCGCGTCAGGGTAGAAACTCGCCGGAGTACCAACAGCGTGTCGGGTCGGTTCGCGATCATGGTCGTGATGGTAGCTCTCGCCGGCGGGCCGGCATGGAGCGCGGTCGTGACGCCGCCGTCGCACGCCGTTGACTCGGGTGAGACCGTCTTCACCATGGCCGACCGCGCGGAGCCGCTGGAGCCGTCGGCCGACCGGACCAGCCTCGCCGAGGCGACCCGCGCGGCGCCCCTACCCGCCGGCATCACCGCCTTCGGCGCCGCCCTTTTGGGGCTGGGGCTCGTGTACGGGCGCCGCGGTTGAGCCCAAGTGGCGAGGGCGTCAGCCGAGCGTGCGCAGATAGTAGATCAGGTCCAAAGGCGGCGCCGCTCGGCCGAGACCGGTGAGCGCGGCGTGTATCTGGCCGCGGTGATGGGTCTGGTGGTTGAACAGGTGGGCGAGCAAGCCGGCCAAGGGTTGCGTGAACGCCTCGCCCGCCTGGTTGGCGTAGCGGACGGAACCGGCGAACGCCGCGTCGTCGAGGCCGTCGGCGAACGCGATGAGGCGAAGGTCTTCGTGCGTGCGCGCGGCGGCGAGCGACCCGCGGTCCCGGTAGAGGATGGCGTCGAGCGCGGTGGGCGCTTCACCGGGGCTCGCCCCGGTGAGCCGGCTCAGCCAGATGCGATCGGCGACGAGCAGGTGGTTGAGCGTGGCGTGGATCGAACCGAAGAACAGCCCGCGATCGGCGCGGTAGTCGGCGTCGTCCAGCTCGTCCACGGCGTCGAACAGCCGGGTGTTGGCCCAGCGGTTGTAGCGCGCGAAGCTGCGGGTCTGCTCGGCGAGCATGGTGCTACTCCCGGGACGCGCCGCCGACCGGCGAATTGGTTCACGGACCCCACGCCGGCCGAGAACGCGACCGCGCCCTCGCTGTAGCTACGCGGGATGAGGACGTCCACCGCGTCGGCCACAAGCGCGACGCCCGCCGGCGGGAAACGGCCGAACGCCACCGCGCCCGGCGCCCGCTGCGCCCGCCGACAAGGGGCGAACGGGCGCGCGCGTCTTGTCTCGGCGACGAGGGGCGGCTAGCGCGTGGCGGCGCGCGGTCGCGTCGTCGCTCGTGGAGGTTGACTTGGATCTCGACGCCTTTCGCCGGCACGGTCACGCCGTGGTCGACCTCGTCGCCGACTATCTCGCCGGCATCGAGGACCGCCCGGTGCGCGCGCCCGTACGACCGGGCGAGGTCGACGCCGCACTCGCCGGGGCGGCGCCCGAGACGCCCGACGACGTCGCCGCGATCATGGCCGATTTCGAGCGGGTGGTGATGCCGGGCATCACGCACTGGCAGCACCCGCGTTTCTTCGCCTATTTCCCGGCCAACGCCAGCCCGCCCTCGGTGCTGGCCGAGATGCTGGCCGCCGGCATCGCCGCGCAGTGCATGCTGTGGCAAACCTCGCCGGCGGCGACCGAGATGGAGAGCCGGGTTCTCGACTGGCTCCGTGACGCGATCGGCCTGCCGGAGGGGTTCGCCGGGGTCATCCAGGACAGCGCCTCCTCCGCTACGCTGGTCGCGCTGGTGGCGGCCCGCGAGCGGGCGCTCGACGGCGCCGGCAATGCGCAAGGGCTCGCCGGCCACGCGCCGGTCACCGTCTACGCCACCGCCGAGGCGCACTCCTCGATCGAGAAGGCCTGCCGCGTCGCCGGGATCGGCTCGTCCGGGCTTCGCCACGTCGCCACCGACGGCGCCGGCCGCATGCGGGCGGACGATCTGGCCGTCAAGATCGCCGAGGACCGTGCGCAGGGGCGTCACCCCGCCGCCGTGGTCGCCACCCTCGGCACCACCGGCATCGGCGCGATCGACCCGCTGGCCGACATCGCCGCGGTCGCCCGCGCCGAGGACGTCTACCTCCACGTCGACGCCGCCTGGGCCGGTTCCGCGCTCCTGCTCGAGGAATGGCGCTGGATGAGCGCGGGCGTCGCCGCCGCCGACAGCTTCGTCTTCAACCCGCACAAGTGGCTGGGCGTACAGTTCGACTGCGCCGCCCATTTCGTCCGCGAACCCGGGGTTCTGACCGCCGCGTTGGCGATCCAACCGAGCTATCTGACCTCGCGGGAGACCGGCGCCGTCGTCGACTACCGCGACTGGTCGATCCCGCTCGGGCGGCGCTTTCGCGCCCTCAAGCTGTGGTTCACGCTCCGCGCCTACGGCCTCGCAGCGCTGCGGGCGATGCTGCGCGACCACATCGCCTGGACCGCGGAACTCGCCGGCCGGATCGCCGCCGAGCCCGATTTCGAACTCACCACGCCGCCGTCGCTGGCGCTGTTGACCTTCCGCCACCTGCCCGCCGGCGTCGCCGACCTCGACGCCGACAACCGCGATCTCCTGGAGCGGATCAACGCCGACGGCTTTCTCTACCTGACGCCGCACACCCACCGCGGCCGCGCGGTGCTGCGGTGGTCGATCGGCGGGCGCACCACCACCCGGCGCCACGTCGCCGAGAGCTTCGAGCGCGTCAAGGCGCTGGCGCGGGCCTGAAGTGCCGACCGTGCGCCCACCTTCGGGTCGAGCCGCCGGCGCCGAACGAAAAAAAACGCCAGCGTCACGGGACGCTGGCGCGTGGTCGAGCGCTCGGGGGGTGACGATCACTCGACGCGGAGGTTGGCCTCCCGGGTCGGACCCGGCTGCATCAGCGACGGGTAGGGGCCGGTGACGTTCTCGCCGAAGAACGGCTTGTAGACGTTGTAGTGGCAGGTCGTGCAGTTCGCCTTCGGCGCGTCGCCGTTCGGGCCCAGACGGTTGTCCGGATAGAGCGGCTGCAACGGCACCAGCCAGTCGTTGTTCAAGTCCCGCACCATGCGGATGCCGTACCAGGCGCTCGCCCGCTGCGGCGGCACCTGCTCCCATTTGTAGAACGCCCGACTGTTGTGACAGTACGTGCAGTTCACACCGAGCGACGTCGACATGTGCATCATCAAGCTGTAGGTGTACTCGGTTTGCTGGATGGTGCTTTCGTTGCCGCTGGGGAGCGCGGTCAGGGTGTGGACCCGGATGTCCTGATCCTTCTCCAGGAACGGCGTGTAGGGATCGAACGGCAGCGACGACAGGGCCGCCGGCTCGGACGGGGTGTTCTGGCCGGTGAAGTTGCCGACGATACCGGTGGCGGGACGGGTGTCCTCGAACCAGATCGCCGGCGGCACGGGCTGGCCGCGATGGCAGGTGTAGCAGGTGACGCCGGACGCACCCTCGGTCGGGTAGACGTGGTTCTCCGCCCACTCCGAGTTCAGGTACTGCGTCATCTTCAGCATGTTGCGCGACACCTGGTAGGTGTACATCGACCCGTCGGCGAAGTTGGCGGTGTCGTGACAGTAGTCACAAGCCGCCGCGTCCCCCACCACCCATTCGGTCAGCGCCGACATCAGCCGGTTGAACTGATCGTCGGGAAGATGGCCGAGGACCTCGACGTTCTCGTAGATCTCGCCGGCCTTGGGGGTGGTCATGTCGACGTCCTCGAGCGGCCAGAAGGGCTCCGGCACCTCGTTGGCGTCCAGCTGGTCGCGGACATCGCGCGGGTTGAAGACCTGCTCGAGGCCGACCCCGCGGAAGCCACTCTGCACCGCCTCGATCGGCGGGCGGTCCCAGCCCGCCATCGTCAACATCGCGATGGTCAGGATCGCCACGACCGCAATGGCGGCACTGATCCCGATCCCGAGTTTCATTGCATTGCTCCCGACACAGCGCTCGGATCCTGCACCGCCGGCAAGACGTCCGGATAGACCGGGGCGAAGTCGTGCTTGACGGCCCAGAGATACCAGTTGTCGACGACGGTTCCGGACAGAAGGATGCCGATGCCGCCGGTCAACGTCGTGAGGACCGCGAACCACCAGGCCCAGCGATGGATCGATTCCATCGTGGCGTTGAAGCCCATGGTCCAGCGCCAGAAGAGGGCGGCACGCTCGGCGGCGGTGCCCCGGTCGGTCGACTGCTCGATCTCGCGCTCACCGCCGTAGCGATAGACCGAGAGGATCGTCGCGCCGTGCATCGCGAACAACAGCGTGGAGCCGTAGAGGAAGACGATCGAGAGGGCGTGGAACGGGTTGTAGAACAGGTTGCCGTAACGGATCGAGAACGCCGCGGTCCAGTCCAGGTGCGGCAGGATGCCGAACGGTACCGCCTCGCCCCAGCTGCCCATCGCGAGCGGCCGGATGAAGCCGAGTACGAGGTAGAGCCAGATCGCCGACAGGAACGCCCAGGCGACGTGGGTGCCCATGCCCAGCTCGAGCGCGCGGCGGTAGGTCCGCACCCACCACAGCAGGATCGACGCCGTCAGGAAGAAGCCGGCCAGCAACCACCAGCCGCCCTCGTTCATCGGCGGGATGCTGAGACCGTATTCCGGCGCCGGCGGTTCCAGCGCCAGCCACGGCAGCTGCCGGACGAACTGGATCGGATCCCAGCCCACCGACGCCCACATGTTGAGGCCGATGATCTCGATCGCGATGATCCCGAAGACGATCGAGAACACCCCGGTGTAACCGAGATAGATCGGGCCGATCTGGGCGTTGCCGATCTTGCCGAGCCAGTAGGTCAGGAAGGGCTTGCCTTCCCGGGGCAAGCCGCCCGGCGGCACCGGGACGCCGGCCTCGGGCGGTCCGGAGACCTGGACTTGCGTGTAGATACTTTGAAAGTCCGCCATCGTTCGCGCCTCCTACGACCAGATCGGCAGGTCGAGCCACCAGGTCCACCATTCCGTCCAGCTGCTGGTCCAGAACGGCCCGCTGATGATGATGCAGACGGCACTCCAGAAGCCGGCGAGCAACGCCAGGATCAAGCCGACACGGTGAATGCCGACGGTACCGACCGAGTAGCCGATGAAGTCGCGGAAGAAGGTGTCCTCGTATTCCGGGGTCCGCACGCTCTCGCCCTTCTGCGGGTTGATCGCCGACAGGATCAGCGAGCCGTGCAGCGCCAGCGCCAGCGTCGTCGTGAAGAAGAACGTGATCGCCAGCATGTGCGCCGGATTGTAGTGGAAGTGCAGGTACTGGTAGCCGACGTTGGACACCCAATCCAAATGGCTGAAGATGCCGTAGGGAAAGCCGTGTCCCCAGGCGCCCATCAGCAACGGCCGGAAGACGACGAGGGTGACATAGGCGAAGATGGCGACGCCGAAGGCGATCGGCACGTGATAGCCGATACCCAGTTTGCGGCAGATCTCGACTTCGCGCATCATCCAGCCCACGAAGGACCCGACGGCGCAGATCGTGATGATCTGCCACAGGCCACCGGCTTCCAGCGGGGCCAGCGCCAGCCCGTAACTCAAATCCGGCGGCGCGATGTTGATCTTCCAGATATTCCACGTGTCGCCCAGCGCGGCACCGTAGATGACTAAGAGCGTTCCCAGCACCGTGAAAAAGATAGAGACGACCCCGAAGAAGCCAACGTAGAATGGCCCCACCCAGAAGTCGAAGAGATCTCCACCGATCAACGTCCCGCCACGAACGCGATATTTCCTTTCAAAGCTGAGCATGGCCATCGTGAGTTTCTCCGGTCGGGGGCTCGAGGAAGACGAGCACCAAGCGAGGGTCCAGGCAGCGGGCGGCGTCCTACCGGGCCCGCTGCCTTGGAGCCGTCACTGTCAGTTCGCCTGCCCCTGCGCCGGCGGTAGCGCTGCCGACATCTGACCGGACACCGCCGCCGCTTCCGCGGCCGGCACCGGCCCCTCGATCCAGTTGTAGCGGTCGGTGCTCAACAGGATGAAGTGGATGAGCAGCGCCAAGCTGAACAGAAATACCGACAGGGCGACCAGCACCCGCCGGGGGTCGAAGAGCAACCAAATCTTGTACAACATCAGCTAAGTCCTTCGGGCCTAGGGTCGGTCAAGGGGGCGCGCGGAGCGCCGGGGGTCACAGCCAGGGCCGCCAGATCCAGACGAGGATGTGGGCGACGATCGCGATCGCGGTGAACGTGATGAAGCCCTGAACGAACGCGGCGTGGAATTCCTTCGCCTCCGCGTCGGTCAGCCCCGTCAGGGAGCCGGTCCGTGTCTCGGTAGCCATGTCGTCGTCTCCGGATGTTGGCCTTTGTGCCATTGCCGCGTTTCGAGCCCCGCGCGGCCGGGTCGACCGGACGCTTGAGCGACCGGACCTCCGCCCGGAGCCACCGGGCGAACTCGTCGTCGTTTCGTCGTCACCGCGTGAACGCGAACGGCACCAGCGTACCGGCCACCGCCCGCGCCTCGCCGAACACCGACTGGCGCGGTTCCACCCCCGGCAGATGCGGCCGCCACGCGTGCGGCAGCACGCGCGTCGAGGCGGTCACCGCGAGGAAGTAGAGAAAGGCGAGGACGTAGAGAAAGCGGTACTCCCACCGCATCTCCTGCCGCAGTCGCAGCGTCGATCCACAGCTCTTCACCATGTCAACCATCTCACCCCCACTGGCAGGACGCGCCGGTCGCGGACCGGGCGACGGGACGCGACGGCGACGTGCCGCCGCGACGACGAAAAGGATCGGAACCGCGGCGCCCATCACACCGGCTCCGCGCCGGTGGTGACGCCGCGCAGATGCCCGCGCTCGACGCGCCCCGCGCCGGACTGGCGCGCCGCCCGCTCGGCGGCGTCGCGCAGGCGCTTGGCCTTGGAGATGCGCGTCAGCATCGGGGTCTCGGCGAGGACGTCGTCGAGGGCGCGCCGGGCGGCGTCGTCCCAGGGTAACTCCTCGTGCAGGCGCGACGGCGTGGCCTCGAGCGCGTCCATGTCGCTGCCCAGCGGCAGGATGTGGAAAAGCGCTTCGAACAGGGCGTTGCAGACCTCCTGGACGAGGTAGGTCGCGCCGGCGTAACCCATGAACGGCGTACCGGTATGGCGCCGGATGACCGTGCCCGGGAACGAGGCCGGGATGTAGACCGAGGACGCCTTGGCCTCGGCGAGGTACATCCGCTCGTTGTAGCTGCCGAACATCACCAGCGGCGGCTGGCCGTGCAGGGCCGCGCGGATCGCGGCGTTGTCGGTCTTGCCACCCGGACGACGCGCGACCGCGAGCGTGCACGGCAGGCCCATGTCCTCCTCAAGGAAGTGCCGCACGCCGCGGGTGTAGGTCTCGCTCGCGACGATCGCGAAGTTCGCGGTCGAGAAGAAGTCCTGCGTCACCGAGCGCCACAGGTCCCACAGCGGCTTGATCGTCGTGCGCTTCTCGGCGGCGATGAAGGGCTGCGGATCGAGGCCCAGGAGCTCGCCCAGCTGCTCGAGGAACGCGGTGGTGCTGTGCAGGCCGATCGGCGCCTGGAGGTAGGGCCGCTCCAGGTCCTCGCAGAGCTGGCGGCCGAACTCGCGGTACATGCAGATGTTGACGTCGGCGTCGACCAGGCGCGGCACGTCGTCGAGATGGGTGCCGAGCGGAAACACCAAGTTGACCTCGGCGCCGATGCCCTCGACCAGCCGGCGGATCTCGGCGAGATCGGACGGCATGTTGAAGGTGCCGTAGATCGGCCCGATGATGTTGACGCGCGGCTTGGCGCCGGGCGGACGCTTGCTCGGCTTCGGCGTGCGTCCGCGCTTGAGGCCGAACTCGGTCCACAGCCAGTGCATGGCGCGGTTGGCGCTCTGCCACTGGTCCTCGTCGATCGTCCGCGGCAAAAAGCGGCGGACGTTGGTGCCGGCGGGCGTCACACCGCCGCCGATCATCTCGGCGATCGAGCCGGTGACGACGACGCTCGGCTGGTCCGGGTCCAGCGTCTCCCAGGCGCGCTTCATCGCACCCTCGGTGCCGTGCTGGCCGAGCTCGTCCTCGCCCAGACCGGTGACGCAGATCGGCAGCTCGTGCGGCGGCAGCGCGTCGGTGTAGTGCAGGACGGAGGTCACGGGCAGGTTCTCGCAGCCCACCGGGCCGTCGACGATGACCTGCAGGCCCTTCACCGCGGTGAAGGCGTAGACGGCACCCCAGTAGCCCCCGGCCCGATCGTGATCGAGGACGAGCATCAGCGCACCTCCTCGAGCGTCTTGGGCGCGCTCGGCCAGACGCCGGTCTCGCGGCCCTCGCCCACGCCCTCGAAGAAGGCGCGCATGCGGCCGAAGCGCTCGGCCTGGCCGAGGGCGGCGTTGACGACCTCGGCGATGGCACCGACCCCGGCGAGCCCCATCAGCGGCCGCGCCGAGATGATGTTGGTGAAGTAGAGCCCGGCGATCCCGCGCTCCTTCGCCGCCTGCACCACCGGGGTCGTGCCGATGGCGAGGTCGGGCGCGAACGCGTCCATCGCCGCGAGGTCGTCCTCAAGCGAGGCGCGGTAGCGCACCTCGCAACCGCGCGCCTCGAGCCAGGCGCGGTCGGGCTCGGACCAGGGCGTCGCCGCGCAGGCGGTGGCGACATAGGGCACCTCGGCGCCGCTCTCGACCAGCAGGCGGGCGACGAGAAGCTCGGAGCCCTCGTAGCCCGAGAGCGTGATGCGGCCGCGAATGGGCGTCTTCTCGAGCGCCGCGCGGATGGCGGGGAGCACCTCCTCCTTGGCCGCCGTGATCCGCGCCGCCGGCACGCCCGCGGCGTCGCCGACCGCGTCCAGCCAGGCGGCGGTGCCGTCGCGGCCCACGGGTGCGGACGGGACGACCGGCCGGCCGGCCTCGGCGAACTCACGGACCGCCCCGGTGTAGAAGGGGTGCAGCGCGGCGACGACCCGGCCGTCGAGGGCGGCGTAGAGCTCGCGCCACTCGCGCGTCGGCACCACCGGCCCGGCGGCGAGCCCCATCGGCTGCAGCATCATGTTGATGCCCACCGGATCGACCGGAAACATCTCGCCGAGCAACGTCACCGTCGGCCGCTCCGAGCGGCCGCCGCGCGGCGCGGCGACGGGGCCCTGCTCGGCCTCCTCGCGGGCGTAGCGCAGCATGGCGGCGGCGAGGACGTCCTTGGCCTCGGCGTGGGTCGGCACGCCGAAGCCGGGCACGTCGATCGGGACCACGCGGACGCCGTTGATCTCGCGCGGCAGCTTCTGAATCGGCACACCCGACGCCGTCGGCACGCACAGGTTGGTCACGACCACCGCGTCGAGACGCTCGGGGTCGGCGAGCTCGAAGACGGCGTCGCGGATGTCCTCGTAGAGCTGGCCGGTGACCAGCGTCTCGGAGCTGAAGGGCACGTAGCCGACGGTCCGCCGTGCCCCGTAGAAGTGCGAGATGAAGCTGAGGCCGTAGACGCAGCAGGCCGAGCCCGAGAGCACCGTCGCCGTGCGGCGCATCCTCAACCCGACGCGCAAGGAGCCGAAGGCCGGGCACATGCTCTGGGGCCGATCGTGCGGCCCCTGCGGGTAGTCCCGCGCCAAGCCGTCGAGGACCGCGCGCTTGCCGGCGGCGGCCGCGGCGCGCGTCATCTCGTCCCGAGCGTGGCAGCCCTCGCCGTCGCTCGTCGCCTTCGAGGCGGGAGCGGCGCCGGCGGTCTGGCTCTGGTAGACGGTGGTCATCACGCCCCCTCAGACGTCGTCGTAGATGACTTCGAGCGACGGCTTCTCGAGGACCTCGCCGCCGCACATGTCGGCGAGCGTGGCGGGCTCGAGCACGACGTCGCGACCGACGTCCTCGCTCTTGAACAGGTTCAAGAGGCCCTCGTGGTCGAGCGGGGTCGGCAGCACCGGCGGCGCACTCGCCGCCTCCACCGCGAGACTCTCGAAGAGCGGCGCCCAGGGACCACCGGGATGGCCGATGATCTCGTAGTTCGCGCTCTTCTTGCGGATGTCCTCGTCGGCGGGGATGCCCGCGAGCACGGGGATGCCGACCGCCTCGGCGAAGGCCTGGGCCTCGCCCGAGCCGTCGTCCTTGTTCACGACGAGGCCGGCGACGCCGACATTGCCGCCGAGATTGCGGAAGTACTGGACGGCGGAGCAGACGTTGTTGGCGACGTAGAGCGACTGCAGGTCGTTGGAGCCGACGACGATGACCTTCTGGCACATGTCGCGGGCGATCGGGAGGCCGAAGCCGCCGCAGACGACGTCGCCCAGGAAGTCCAACAGGACGTAGTCGAAGTCCCAGCGGTGAAAGCCCAGCTTCTCCAGCAGCTCGAAGCCGTGGATGATGCCGCGGCCGCCGCAACCCCGTCCGACCTCGGGACCGCCGAGCTCCATGGCGAAGACGCCGTCGCGCTTGAAGCAGACGTCGCCGATGGCGACCTCTTCGCCGGCGAGCTTCTTCGTGCTCGAGGTCTGGATGATGGTCGGGCAGCTGCGGCCGCCGAAGAGCAAGGACGTGGTGTCGCTCTTCGGATCGCAGCCGATCAGGAGCACCCGCTTGCCCTGCTGCGCCATCATGTAGCTGAGGTTGGCGAGGGTGAAACTCTTGCCGATCCCGCCCTTGCCGTAGATCGCGACGACCTCGGTCCGCCGGGTGGCCGACGCGCCGTCCGCTGCGTCCGCGGCCTCCGGGCGGCGCGCCTCGTCGGCGGTGCGCTCGAGGGTCTCGGCGGATCCTGCGGTCATCGGCGCGGTCTCCAGTCGAGGACCATCTTGAGACAGTCCGGGGCGGTGAAGGCGGTGCGGTAGGCCCGCTCGGCCTCGACGGCCGGGAGCCGGTGGGTGATCAGCCCGGCGAGGTCGAGGCCGCCCCCGGCGAGCAGGGCCTGGACGTGGGCGAGATCGTCGTCGCGCCACTCGGCGGCGACGCGCAGCCGCGCCTCCTTCATGAAAGCCGGCGGAAAGGCGAAGGTGATCGGCTCGGCGTAGAAACCGGCGAGCACCACCTCGCCACCGTGGGCGAGCCGCGCGATCAGCGTGTCCAAGAGCCCCGGATCGCCGCTGACGTCGCAGATGCGGGCGTAGTCGCGGCGGTCGTCGTCGTCGGGATGGCGGACGTCGTAGCCGAGCGCACCGGCGCGGCGGGAGCGGTCGGTCTCCCAGACCACCGGCGCGCCGCCGGCGGCGACGGTGAGGCGGGCGACGAGCCGGCCGAGCACGCCATGGCCGACGACCAGCTCGGGCAGGCCGTCCTTGATCGCGTGGCGGGCGGTGGCGGCGAGCGCCAGGAGCGTCGCCTCTTCGGCCAACTCGCCCTCGACCCGACGCACCCGCTCGCCCGACACCACGACGCGCGAGGCGGCACCGCCGAAGAGGCCGCGGGCGTCGGCGTAGCAGCGCGCCCCGGGGACGAAGACCCGCTCGCCCGGCGCGAAACCCGAGCCCGGCCCGGCCTCGACCACCTCGCCGACCGACTCGTAGCCGGGGACCAGGGGATAGCCCATGCCGGGGAAGGACGGCATGCGGCCCGACCACAAGAGGCGCTCGGTGCCGGTGCTGATCCCGCTCCACGCGATCTCGACCACGACGTCGCCCGCGGCGGCCGCCGTCAGCTCGAGCTCTTTGAGCATGAGATGCTCCGGGCGTTCGATGACGACGGCGGTGGCACGCAACGCTGAGACCTCCCAGCCCGTGCGCCGGCGGGACGCCGGAACCGGACCTTCTGTTCGTCTGTCACTCTAACTTGACGGCTAGGGGTGTCAAGATTGACTTACAGAGTGCCCTCGGCCGGGCGGACCTCCATCAGTCGCACGAGCAGCGGGCGGTGGGTGACCCGCTCGCGCGGCGCCCCGAAGCCGGCGCGCGCGAGAAGCCCGCGGAGCTCGTCGGGGGTGCGGGCGCGGCCGGATCCCATCGCCCACAGGTAGAAGCCGAAATACGCCGACCCGATCGGCTCGGCGCCGCGGGTGCCGGCCATCGGCTCGGCGAGCAGCAGCGTGCCGTCGGGCGCGATCGCGCGGCGCACCGCGCGCAGGAGCGTGAGCACGGACTCGTCGTCGTGGTCGTGGACGACCCGCACCAGCGTCACCAGATCGGCGCCGGCGGGCAGCGCGTCGTCGAGGAAGCTGCCGCCGTGGGCGGTGGCGGCGACGCCGGCGGCGGCGAAACGGCGCCGCGCGGTCGCCGCCACGGCGGGCAGGTCGAACAGGTGGAGCTCCAGCGTCGGCACCGCCGCGGCGACGGCGCGCAGAAACGTGCCGTCGCCGCCGCCGACGTCGAGCAGGCGCCGATGCCGGGCGAAGGGGTAAGCCGCGATGACCTCCTCGGCGATGAAGCTCTGCGAGGCGGCCATGAGGTCGCTGTAGGCGGCCACGTCGCGCTCCTCGAGCCGGCGCGGGTCGTCGCCGCGGGCGTAGCCCCAGTAGCGCTCGAGCTCGCCGCCGCCCTTGGCGCCGCGCAAGAGCGCCACCGGGTCGGCGAGGTCGGCGTAGAGCATGGCGTGGTGGTCGACCATGCCCTTGATCCCGGGATTGCGCACCATCGCGGCACCGAGCGGGCCGAGGCCGAAGCGACCGCCGCGGCGACGCTCGACGAGCCGCAGCGAGATCGCCGCCTCCAACAGCCGGTCGAGTCCCTCCGCCGGGAGGTCGACGCGGGCGCCGAGGGCGGTGCGGTCGAGCGGGCCGTCCTCGAGGGTCTCCAAAAGCCCGAGCCGGACGCAGGCGTAGAGCACCTGCGAGTAGACGAAGCCGGCGCAGAGATCGAACAGCTCGCGCACCCGCCGCCGCGCGACCGGCCGGGTCAGCGGAAAGGCCGACGCCCAGCGCTGAAAGCCGGCGCTCGCCAACAGACGGTCGCGCCGCGCCAACAACCGATCCCGCCACGTGCGCCGTCGCGGGAGCCCGAGGCCGGTGCCGTCGGCCACGGCCATCGCGTCGCCCTCACGCCGCGGTGCGGGCCAGGCTCTTCGGTCTGAGACGCTTGGCTTCGGAGAGGACGAGGGTGCGGAGTTCGTCGGCGCCGGGGCTCGCCGGGATGGCGTCGGCCGCCGCCGCCACCAGCTGCTCGAGCCGCTTCACCGCCCCTTCGATGCCGAGTTCGGCGGCCGCGCTCGGCCGGCCGCGACGGACGTCCTGGCCGGTCGGCTTGCCGAGCTCGTCGGCTTCCGCGGCGACGTCCTTGAGGTCGTCGGCGACCTGATAGGCCTCGCCGAGGCGCTCGCCGAGCGCGCGCCAGGGCGCCGGGTCCGCCCCGGCGGCGGCGGCGCCGGCCATGCAGGCGGCGACGAACAGGGCACCGGTCTTCTCGCGTTGGTACTCGGCGAGAGCGGCCTCGGGCTCGCTCTCCCAGGCCTGGCCGGCGACGATGCCGCGGGGTACGCCGACGGCGTCGCCGACGATGCCGACGAGCCGGCCCATGCGGTCGGGATGCGCGACCGCCTGGTGCGCCAGGGTCTGAAAGGCCAGGACGATCAACGCGTCGCCGGCGAGCACCGCGAGCGGCTCGCCGAAGGCGCGGTGCAGCGCCGGCTTGCCGCGCCGGGTCGCGGCGTCGTCGAAGCACGGCAGATCGTCGTGCACGAGCGAGGCGCAGTGCAACAGCTCGATCGCCGCCGCGGCGCCGTCGGCGGTCGCGGGGGCGTCGTCACCGCAGGCGTGGGCGACGGCGAGGCACAGCCGCGGGCGGATGCGGGCGCCGCCGGGGAAGACCGCGTGGTGGAGCGCCTCGGCCAGCCGCGGCGGGCAGCCCGGCAGATCTCCACGGTGCACCGCCGCCAGCAGGGTCTGTTCGATGCGCGTCCCGGCAACCATGGCGGCCTCCCGTGCCGACGTGACCTGGTCGAGCCTTGTCAGCCAAGGCTGTCAACCTTGACTGTCAGGGAATATAGACACCTGCCGACGGCCGCAATGCGCCATTTGCGCGAGACGAGCCGCGACCGGCACCGTCCCGGCGGGGCTGGCGACCGCGCCGCCGCCGGCCTAGGCTCGCCGCCGGTCGCGGCTCGACGAGGGTGAGAGCGATGATGAACGAGACCGGAGCGGAGGCGCTCGGTGGGGCGCAGGCGGCGATCGACGCGGGTCCGCGCTTCGACAGCGCCGTCGCCCCCGGCGGCTATCTCTGGTGGTACGTCGACGGGTTCACGCCCGACGGCAGCCACGGCATCACCCTCATCGCCATGCTCGGCAGCGTCTTCTCGCCTTACTACGCCTGGGCCGGGCGCAAGGATCCCCTCGACCACGTGGCACTCAACGTCGCGGTCTACGGCGACGCCGGCAAGCGCTGGGCGCTGACGGAACGCCGCCGCGGTGCCGTCGACCGCGACGCCCGGCACCTGCGGATCGGTCCCTCCGCGCTCGACTGGGACGGCGAGCGCCTGCGGGTGACGATCGACGAGCGCGGCGCGCCGATCCCGCTCGCGGTGCGCGGCGAGGTCCGGCTCTACCCGGCGGCGGTGACCCGGCGCGCGTTCGTGCTCGACCCCGAGGGCCGCCATCACTGGTGGCCGATCGCGCCGGCGGCGCGCATCGAGGTCGATCTCGACAAGCCGGCGCGGCGCTGGGAGGGCATCGGCTATTTCGACACCAACCACGGCGCCGCCCCGCTCGAGGCGGACTTCGTGCGCTGGGACTGGTCGCGGGCGCACGTCGACGGCGACGCGGTCATCATCTACGACGCGACCTTCCGTCGCAGTCACGGCGAACCGCTGGCGCTGTTCTGCGGCCGCGACGGGACCGTCGAGGACGTCCCGCCGCCGCCGCGCGCCGAACTGCCGACCACCGGCTGGCGGGTGGCGCGCGGCACCCGCGACACCGAGCCGGCGCAGGTGGCGGTGCGCCGCACCTTCGAGGACACGCCCTTCTACGCCCGCTCGCTGCTGACCACGACCTGGCGGGGCCGCCCCGGCCTGGCCATGCACGAGAGCCTGAACCTCGACCGCTTCGCCGCGCCCTGGGTGAAGCTGCTGCTGCCGTTTCGGATGCCGCGCACGCTCCGCTGAGGCCCTGGTGGGGCGGCACGGTTCGCCTATGTTCGCCGAAAGGTCTTACCGGGAGAGGGCGATGGCGATCGAGGTCCTGGGTCTGGCGGGGAGCCTGCGCCGCGAGTCGGTGAACACCAAGCTGCTCCACGCCGCCGCGGCGCTCGCGCCGGCGGGCGTGCACGTCGCCACCGCGACCCTGCACGACGTCCCGCTCTACGACGGCGACGTCGAGGCCGCGGGCATCCCCGCCGCGGTGACGGCGTTGGCCGATCGCATCGCCGCCGCCGAGGCGATCCTGATCGTCTCGCCCGAGTACAACTACTCGCTGCCGGGCGTGCTCAAGAACGGTATCGACTGGTTGTCGCGGGTACCGGGCAAGCCCTTCGCGCACAAGCCGCTGGCGATCATGGGCACCTCGCCCGGACGCTTCGGCACCGCCCGCATGCAGTACCACCTGCGCCAAGTGTTGCTGTTCACCGAGGCCCGCGTGCTGCCCAAGCCCGAGGTCATGCTCGCCGGCGCCGGCACGCTCTTCGACGAGGCGGGTAACCTGACGGACGAGAGCGCCGCCGGCCTCGTCCGCCGCCAGCTCGAGGCGCTCGCCGCGGCGGTCGAGCAGCGCCGCCGCGCCGGCGACGGTTGAGGGTCAGCGGGCGTCGTTGAGCGCCCAGTCGTAGGCGTAGTCGGCGATACCGTCGGCGGCGTCCAGGCGCGTGCGCAGATCCGGCTCGGCGTAGCGCCGCAGATGGTCGAGCACGGCCGCCTCGTCGCCGCCGAAATCCTCCTGGAACCAGTTGTAGATGCTGGAGACGGTGAGGTCGCCGCCGCCGCCCACCCGCACCCCGCGCGGATCGTTGACGTAGGCCCCGGCCGCGGCGTCGAGCCGGCCGTCGAGGCCGTCCGCGGTGTAGGGCTCGGCGGCGAGGTCGGGACAGCCGACGGCGGCGCAGTTCACCGCGTAGTGGATGCGCGCGTCGCCGAAGACCGGGCGGACGATGCCGTGCTCGATGTCGTCGAGCGACAGCTGGCGCCCTTCCACGGTGACGCGATCGGTCCGCCAGACGCCGTCGATGGCACGGATACTGTCGACCGGATAGGCCTCCAGCACCGCGGCGACCGTGAGCGCGTTGTAGAGGTTCAGCCAGAACGCGAGCTGGGCGTCGGCGCCGAGCTCGGTGACGGTCGTCGCGGCGAGGCGGTCGAGGTAGTCCGCCAGCGCGGCGCGGTCGGCCTCGCTCACCGCGCCGTAGCGCAGCCGGTTCACGCCGGCGTCGTCGACGACCAGGTAGCGCTCCAGGAAATCCGCCCACGGAGCGTGATCGACGGTGACGCTCGCGTCGGCGCCGCGTTTTTGCCAATGCTCGTCGAGCAGGCGCGCGTCGGGCGCGGCCCAGCGTTCGAACCAGGTGAAGCCGCCCGTGAGGACGAGGACGAGAGCCGACGCGATCAGCCGTCGCATGGGACGGTCCTCCTGCCGGGGTCCGAGTGCGCCCGGTCTAGCCGTTTGCGGCCGCGGGATCGCGGCACGATGGCGTGAGCGGCTGGTGGCGACACTGATGCTCGCGGCGACGGCGGCCGCCGCCCAGCCGCCGACCGACGCCGCCGACAACGCCGCCGTCGGTCGGGTCAACGTCGCCGGTCGCAGTTTCTGCACCGGCACCCTCGTCGAGGCGCGGCGGGTGATCACCGCGGCGCACTGCCTATTCGACCCGCGCACCGGCGAGCGCGCGGCGCTGGGCGACGTCCACTTCGTCGCCGGCTGGGACCGCGGCGCCTTCGTCGCCCACGCCCAACCGACCGCGATCCGCATCGCCGTGGGCTATGTCTGGGAGCAGCGACGGACGCTCGCGGGCCTCGAGCGCGACCTCGCCATCCTGGAATTCGGCGGTCCGGTGGCGGCGCCCGAGTTGACGCTCGGCGGCGACCCCGAGGCCGGCGGCGCGCTCGCCGTCGTACACTACAGCCACCGCCGCCCCCACCTCGCCGTCCGTGAGGACGGCTGTCGCCGGGTCGGCGCGATCGGGCGGCTGTGGCGGCTGGACTGCGCCATCGAGCCCGGTGGCTCGGGCGCGCCGGTGCTGGTCGACGACGGCGGCGCCGCACGCGTCGCCGCGGTGGCGATCGGGCGAACCCGCGGCGACGCCGGCTGGATCACCCTGGCGCTGCCGCTCACGCCGGAGGCGCTGCCGTGAACGGCGGCCGCGGCGACGGGCGCGCGGCGGTCGAGCCGGCTCACTCGACCGGCTGTTCGGGCGGCGTCGGCAGGATCACGAGTTCGTGGAGGTCGACGCCGGCGGGCTGCTCCAGCGCGAAGACCACCGAGCGCGCGACGTCGTCCGGGCGCAGGCCGTGGGGTTGCGGCTCGTCGAAGAAGGGCGTGTCGACGACGCCCGGCTCGAGCAGGGTGACCCGCACGCCGGTCCCCTTGAGCTCCTCGCGCAGGCCGTAGCCGATCGCGCTCACCGCCCACTTCGTCGCGGAGTACATCGAGCCGGCGAGCGTGCGCCGCCCGGCCACCGAACCGGTGATCAGCACATGGCCGCGCGCGGCCTTGATGTCGGCGAGGGCCGCGCGCAGCGTATGGCCCACGCCCAGGATGTTGACCTCGACCATCTGCCGCCAGGGCGCCACCGGTGCGGCGGAGAAGCCGCCGGGCGCGCCACCGACGCCGGCGTTGGCGAAGACCGCGTCGATGCGGCCGAAATGGCCGCGGACCGCCGCGACCAGCCGCTCCTGCGAGGTGAAGTCGGTCACGTCGGAGGGAAACGCCGCCGCCCGCTCGTCGCCGAGTTCCGCCACCAGCCCCTCGAGCTTGTCGGCGGAGCGTGCGCTCAGCGCCACTCGCCACCCGGCCTCCACCGCGCGCCGCGCGCTCGCCGCGCCGATGCCGCTCGACGCCCCGGTGATCAACAACACCCTCGACATCGCCTACTCCTCTCGCGACGAACCCCCGCGACAACCGTGGCCCGCGCGGCGCGTTCCCGCCGGCGCCGACGGCGGACGGAGGGACGGCGATGGACGGCTGGTGGATACCGGTGACGGTGGGGGCCGCTTTCGTCCAGAGCCTCCGCAACGCGCTCCAACGCGGACTTACCGCCGAGATCGGCGTCGTCGCAGCCACTCACGTCCGCTTTCTCTTCGGCCTGCCCTTCGCGCTCGGCTTTTTGGCCCTCGGCGCGGCAGCGACCGGCGCGGCGCCGCCCCTCCCCGACGCCGCCAGCGCCGCCTGGCTGGCCCTCGGCGCGATCGCGCAGATGGCGGCGACGGCGCTGATGCTCGCGGCGATGCGGCTGCGCTCCTTCGTCGTCG
>JAAAPF010000175.1 GCA_009908425.1 Alphaproteobacteria bacterium | reverse complement strand
GAGGCGCGCGGCGATCGCCGCGGCGTGACCGTCGCGGCTGGCGTAGGCGACGAGCGCGGGCGCGCTCACAGCCGGGTGACCTTGGCGGCGAGGTCGGGGCGGGCGCGCTCCTCCGCCGCGTCGCGGGCGGTGCCGAGATAGACGAAGCCGGCGAGCCGCTCGCCGCCGCCGAGGCCCAGCGCCGCGAGCACCCGATGGTCGTAGCCGTACCACTCGGTGATCCACTGCGCGGCGAAGCCCATGGCGTTGGCGGCCAGCAGCAGCTGGTGGCAGACCGCGCCCGCGCTCAGCACCTGTTCCCATTCGGGGACTTTCGGGTTGAGCACCGGCGCCGACACCACCGCGACGACCGTCGGCGCGCGCAGTAGGCGGCCGCGCTCGGCCTCCAGCGACGGCGGCTGGGCGTCGGGCTGGCGGGCGAGGAAGGCCTCGGCGATCGTCGCACCGACCCGGGCGCGGGCCTCGCCCGCGATGACGACGAAGCGCCAGGGCGCCAGCTTGCCGTGGTCGGGCACCCGCGCCGCCAGCGCCAGCAGGCGGTCGAGCTCGGCCGCGTCGGGACCGGGCTCGCCCAGGCTGCGGACCGGCAGCGAGCGGCGGCGGGCCAAAAAGCGCAACACCTCGGCCGACGCCGGCGCCGCGTCGAGACGGTCGCCGTCCGCCGGCGTGGCGGTGGCGTCGAGGGGTGGGCGTGGCGTCGCCGGGCGATCGGCGTCCATGGCGGGTCTCCCGTTGCTCTCGGTCGTATCGACACGACATGATCGGTGTTCAAGGGGGTGCGGGCGCGCGCCCGCCGGGCGTCGCGTTGACACCCGCGGGCCCGCCACCTAGCACCCGACGGGTAGCGGAGAGCAGCCGATGTCGTCGGGCTTGAAGGGCTTTCTCGGAGCGTGGCTGTTGTGGGTGATCGCCATCGTGCTCGCCAACGCCTCGGTCTGGTCGCTGATGGTCGACTGGTTGCGCGCGTGAGGATGGCCGACGGATGAACCCGAGGTCGGATCGCGGGGCGGGGCCGACGCCGGCGGACCTGCTCGGCGCGCCCCCCAAGGGCGGCCGCATCTGGGGGCTGCGGGCGCTGCCGGTGGTGTTCGCCTTCCCCATGTTCGCCGCCCTGGTGAGCGGCGCCGGCGTCAAGCTCTTGGCCCTGATGGGCGGCACCGGCCTGCTCGTGCTCGCCGCCGCCTTGATCCGGCGGGGGCTGGACGCCACCGCCGACTACGAGGAACGCCGCTTCGCCAAGCCGCCGCCGCCCTTGCGCCTCACCGGCGCGGCGGCGATCGGCCTCGCCTTCTTTCTGATCGCCGCGCTCGCCACCGGCTACGGCACCTTCATGAGCCTGGTCGTCGCCGGGCTCGGCTTCGCCGCGAGCGCCGCCACCTACGGCGTCGATCCGCGCGCCGCCAAGGAGCTGCCGCCGGCCGAGGCGGCGCGCACCGGCGTCAAGACCGAGCAGGTCGTGGCGGCGGTGAACGAGGCCAAGGGCAAGATCGCCGACATCCGCCACCACGGCGACCGCCTCGCCAACCGCGAGCTGCGCGACCGCCTCGAGCGCATCTGCACCGCCGCGCTCGCGGTGGTCGACGAGATCGAGCGCGACCCCAAGGACCTGCCCCGGGCGCGGCGGTTTTTGAACGTCTATCTCGACGGCACCCGCGACGTGGTGCGGGACTACGCCGCGCGCGAGCGCGACTTCGCCGAGACCGCGCTCGCCGACAACTTCCAGAACGTGCTGGCCACCATCGAGCGCGTGTTCCAAGAGCAGCTGCAGCACCTGCGCAAGGACGAGGCCTTCGACCTCGAGGTCGCCATCGACGTCCTGCACACCCAGCTCACCAAGGAGGGGGTCGGCTGAGCGACCCCGCGGAGGAGGCCATGACCCCCGAGAGCGAGCCGACCGATCCGTCGCGCGAGACCGGCGGCGCGCCGGCGGCCGGCGACGTCGAGGCCAAGCTCGCGGTCCTCTCCAAGGAGGTCACCCGCGACCTCGACGTCGAGCCGGGCGCGGCCGCCGAGATCGCCGAGCGCGTCCGCGAGATCGATCTCTCCGACAGCAACGCCGTGCTGTTCTTCGGCGCCAAGGCCCAGGAGCAGCTCACCGAGCTCTCCGAGCAGATGCTCGAGAACGTCCGCACCAAGGAGGCGGGGCCGGCGGGCGATCTGCTCGAGCAGATGGTGGGCAAGCTCAAGGAGCTCGACGTCACCGGCGTCGACCCCCGCGCCGGCACGGGCTGGCTCGGGCGCCTGCTCGGCCGCAAGAGCGAGGTCGAGCGCTATGTCGAGCGCTACGACACGGTCAAGGATCAGATCGAGGACACCGCGATCGCGCTGGAGAAGCACAAGACCCAGCTGCTCACCGACATCACCCGCCTCGACAAGCTGTACGACGCCAATCTCGACTACTTCCACACCCTGGAGCTCTACATCGCGGCGGGGCGGGCCAAGCTGAAGGAGCTCGACGAGGAGACCATCCCCGAGCGGGAGCGGGCGGTGGGCGAGGAGGACGTGATCGCGGCGCAGAAGCTGCGCGATCTGCGCGCCGTGCGCGACGACCTGGAGCGCCGGGTGCACGACCTGCTGCTCACCCGCCAGGTGACGATGCAGAGCCTGCCCAGCGTCCGGCTCGTGCAGGAGAACGACAAGGCGCTGGTCACCAAGATCAACTCGGTGCTGACCAACACCGTGCCGCTCTGGAAGCAGCAGCTGGCGCAAGCGGTGACGATCTACCGCTCGGGCGAGGCCGCCAAGGCGGTCAAGGAAGCCACCGACTTCACCAACGAGCTGTTGCGCTCCAACGCCGAGCGGCTGCGCACCGCCAACCGCGAGGTCCGCGGCCAGGTCGAGCGCGGCGTGCTCGACGTCGAGACCGTCAAGGCCGCCAACGACGAGCTCATCGCCACCATCAACGACAGTCTGGAGATCGCCGACGAGGGCAAGCGCCGCCGCGCCGAGGCCGAGCGCGCCCTCGGCGAGATGGAGGAGGAGCTGAAGAAGACCCTGCAGGCGGCCTCGGCGCGGCTCACCCACGGCGGGGGCACCGGCGGCTGAGGCCAAAGGCCCGCTCGGTCGACCGCGCGCCGTCCGCTACCTTTCGCCGTCGACGTGCCGCCGGGGAACACGCCATGTTCGAGGAGCTGGGCGAGCTCATCCGGCGCGAGCAGGGGTGGCTCACCGAGCGCATCACCGCGCTCGCCCGCCGCCACGGTTTCGACACCGACGGCCCGGAGCTGGCGGCCGGCTGGGAGGCCTCGGTCCGCGGCTTTCTGGAGCCGATCGAACGGGCGGTGGCCAACCCCGGGCTGTTGCGCCGTCTCGACGCCGACACCGACTATGTCGGCCACCCG
>JAAAPF010000178.1 GCA_009908425.1 Alphaproteobacteria bacterium | reverse complement strand
CCGAAGCGCCTGACGGACGTTGGTCACCGCCCCGGGGATGATGACCAGCTGGATCGCCGTGGCGAGGCCGAAGACGGGCGCGGTGATGCCGATGACGACGATCGGCATGCCGAGCCCGACGATGCCCTTGAGGATGCCGGCGGCGAGAAAGGCCGCGCCGGTGAGCGCGAGCGGGAACGGGTCGAGCACGGGCGCCGCTCAGCCGGTGGGCGCCGGGACGGCGAGGCAACGGTCGCGGTCGCCGAGATCGCGCAGGACTTGGGCGTCGGCGAAGCCGGCCGCGCGCGCGGCGGCGAGCGCCGCGGCCCCCTGCTCGTGGCCGATCTCCACCAGCGCCAAGCCGCCGGGCGCCAGGCGCTCGGCGAGGCCTTCGAGGATGAGGCGGTGCGGGGCGAGGCCGTCGGCGCCGCCGTCGAGGGCGAGGCGCGGCTCGAAGTCGCGCACGTCGGCCAACAGGGCGTCGATCTCGCCGGCCGGGATGTAGGGCGGGTTGGCGAGGACGAGGTCGAAGCGGCCGCCGATCGCGTCGAGCCAGCTGGCCCGGATCAGGGCGCAGCGGTCGGCGAGGCCGAGAGCGTGCCGGTTGCCGGCGGCGTAGGCGAGGGCGTCGGCCGAGCGCTCGACGCCGAGCCCGAAGGCGCGGGGGCGTTCGTGGAGGAGGGCGAGCAGGAGACAGCCGCTGCCGGTGCCGAGGTCGAGCACCCGCGCCGGCCGTTCGGGCGGCAGATAAGCGAGCGCCGCGTCGATCATCGTCTCGCTCTCGGGCCGCGGCACCAGCACGCCCGGCCCGGTGGCGAAGGCGAGCCCCCGGAACTCGCGCTCGCCGGTGAGATAGGCGAAGGGCTCGCCCGCCGCCCGCCGCGCCGCCAAGGTCCGCGCCCGCTCGGCGGCCCCGGGGGCGACGGACGCGTCGGGATGCAACAGCAGCCGGGTGCGGTCGGCGCCGGTGGCGAGCTGGACGAGCCGTCGGGTCTCGCTTCGGGCCGCGCCGCCGAGGCTGGGGACAAGCCGGGCGGTGAGCTCGTCGACGAGCCCGCCGAGCGTGGTCCCCTCAGCGAGGCTCGGCACGGATCACCGGCCGGTGGGTGACCGGGAAAGCCACCGAGTTGGCGATGAAGCAGCGGCGGTGGGCCGCGCCGTGGAGCGCCTCGGCGCGCGCGGCGTCGCCTTGCGCGATGGTGACCACGGGGTTCAGCGTCACCGCCTCGAAGCGGCCGCCGTCGTCTTTCGCGGTCATGACCCCCTCGGCGGCGTCCTCGTAGGCCGTCACCCGGATGCCGGCGTCGGCGGCGAGGTGCAGGTACCAGAGCATGTGGCAGGCACTGAGCGCGGCCACGAGCAGATCCTCGGGGTTGTGGCGTTCGGCGTTGCCCAGAAAGGCCGGATCGGCCGAGCCTGCGAGCTCGGGCTTGCCCTCGACGAGGATGCGGTGCTCGCGCCCGTAGGCGCGGTAGGCGCTGGTGCCGACGCCGCGGTCGCCCGTCCAGATCACGGTCGCGCGATAGCGCCGGCTCACTCCGCGACCTCCGCGAGCTTGGCGGCCTGCTCGGCGGCGACCAGCGCGTCGATGACCTCGCCCAGCGCCTCACCGGCGAGCACCTGCTCCAGCTTGTAGAGGGTGAGGTTGATGCGGTGGTCGGTGACCCGGCCTTGCGGGAAGTTGTAGGTGCGGATGCGCTCGGAGCGGTCGCCCGAGCCGACCTGGCCCTTGCGCTCGGCCGAGCGCTCGGCCGCCTTCGCCCGGCGCTCCTGGTCGTAGAGCCGGGCGCGCAGGATCTCGAGCGCCTTGGCCTTGTTCTTGTGCTGCGACTTGCCCTCCTGGATCGCCACCGCGATGCCGGTGGGCAGGTGGGTGACCCGCACCGCGCTCTCGGTCCGGTTGACGTGCTGGCCGCCGGCGCCGCTCGCGCGGTAGACGTCGATCCGGAGGTCGCCCTCGTCGAGCTGGAAGTCGACCTCCTCGGCCTGCGGCAGGACGGCGACGGTGGCGGCGGAGGTGTGGATGCGGCCGCCGCTCTCGGTCGCCGGCACGCGTTGGACCCGGTGCACCCCGGCCTCGAACTTGAGCCGGGCGAAGGCGCCCCGGCCCTGGACCTCGCAGACCGCCTCCTTGACGCCGCCGATCTCGGTGTCGGTCGCCTCGACGACCTCGAAGCGCCAGCCCTTGAGCTCGGCGAAGCGCTGGTACATGCGCAACAGATCGCCCGCGAAGAGCGCCGCCTCGTCGCCGCCGGTGCCGGCGCGGATCTCGAGGATGGCGCTCTTGTCGTCGTCGGCGTCCTTGGGCAGGAGCGCCAGCTGCACGGCGTGCTCGAGCTCCGGCAGGCGCCGCTGCAGCTCGCCCAGCTCCTCCTCGGCCAGCGCCTTCATCTCCGGGTCCGCGCGCAGCGCCTCCAGCTCGGCGATCTGGCGGCGGCAATCCTTGAGCGCCTGGATGTCCGCCACCAACGGGTCGAGCTCGGCGTACTCCTTGGCGAGGTCGGCGAAGTTCGCGGGTGCCTCGCTCATCAGCGCCGCCAGCTCGTCGCGGCGGGCGAGGATGGCGTCGAGCTGGCGCTCCAGGTTCGCGTTCACCGCGCCTCCGCGAGACGGGCGACGACGGCGGCGCGGTCCACGGGCATCTGCTCGCCGCTTTCGAGATCGCGCACGAGCACCTGACCGGTCGCCAGCTCGTCGTCGCCGAAGACGACGGCGGTGGCGGCCCCGATGCGGTCGGCCCGCTTCATCCGCTGGCCCGGCTTGCCCTTGAAGGCGAGGTCGACGGCGATGCCGGCGCGGCGCAGCTCCCCGGCGAGGCTCACCGCCTCGCGCTCGGCGGCGGGACCGATGGGGACCACCGCGACCGGCCGCGGCGCCGCCGGTGTGCCCTCCAGGAGCAGCCCCAGCCGCTCGACGCCGGCGGCCCAGCCCACGCCTGGGGTGGCGGGCCCACCCAGCTGCTCCATCAGCCCGTCGTAGCGCCCGCCGGCGACGACCGCGCTCTGAGCCCCCAGCTTCGCGGTGGTGAACTCGAAGGCGGTGTGGGTGTAGTAGTCGAGCCCGCGCACGAGGTTGCGGTTGACGCGATAGCCGATGCCGAGCTGCTCGAGGCCGGCCTTGACCTCCTCGAAGAAGGCGCGGCTCGCGTCGTTGTAGTGCGCCTCCAGGGGCGGGGCCTCGGCGACGATGCGGCGGTCGCGCTCGTCCTTGCTGTCGAGGATCCGCAGGGGATTGCGGTCGAGGCGAGCGCGGCTGTCCTCGGAGAGATCGGCCGCGAAGCGCTCCAGATAGGCCTTGAGCGCGTCGCGGTAGGCCGCGCGGCTCGCCGGATCGCCGAGGCTGTTGAGCTCGAGCGTCACGTCCGCGCCGAGGCCGAGCGCGTCGAGGATGT
>JAAAPF010000152.1 GCA_009908425.1 Alphaproteobacteria bacterium | reverse complement strand
GCGGGGCCGAGCGCGTCGTCGTGCCGTCACGCGATCTCGCCGAGCGGCTGGAGGCGGGCGGTGTGGTGTCGGCGGCGCGGCTGCGGGTGGTGCCGCCGGCGATCGACTCCGACCGCTTCGATCCCGCGCGTCTCGGCCCCGAGCGGCTGGAGCGGGCGCGCCGCGCCTGGGGCGCCGCGGCGCGGACGCCGGTGGTGCTGCTGCCCGCCGCGGTGGTGGAGGGTGGGGGTCATCTGGAGCTCCTGCGCGCGCTCAAGCGCCGCGGCCGCGACGACGCGCTGGCGGTGTTCGCCGGCGCGTGCGACACCGACGGGGTGTACCGCAAGCAGATCGAGCTGTTCGCCCGGACGGCCGGCTTGGAGGCGCGGATGCGGATCGTGGACGCCGCGGCGGATCGCCCGGCGGCGTTCGCGGCGGCGCGGGTGGTGGCGCTGCCGGCGACGGGGACCCCGCGCGCCTTCGAGCCCGCCGCCCTCGAGGCCCAGGCGACGGGCACGCCGGTGATCGTCCACGCCCACGGCGCGCTGCCCGAGGCCTTGATGCCGGCGGCGACCGGCTGGCTGGTCGACATGGGCGACACCGCCGGGCTGGCCGAGGCCCTCGACCTCGCCCTCGCCATGCCGGACGAGGTCCGCGCCCGCACCGCGGCGCGCGCCCGCGAGTTCGTGGCGACCCAGTTCGGCGCCGAGCGGGCGGCGGCCGCGCTGCTCGACGTCTACGGCGAAATGCTCAAAGGCGCGCCGCCGTGACGGCGTGGATGACCGCGGTCGCGCGCGGCCTGGCGGCCGTCCTCGCCGTCGCTTGGCTGCTCCACGGCGGGCTCGCGTCCGCGCGCGCGGCGTTGCCGACGCCCTGGGCCGCCGTCGGCCGCGTCGACATCGGCGGGGGGCGCTTCTGCAGCGGCACGGTCATCGCCCCGAGCCGGGTGCTCACCGCGGCGCACTGCCTGTTCCATCCGGCCACCGGCCGGCCGGCGGCCCCGGGGGAGATCGTCTTTCAGGCCGGGCTCTACCGCGACGACGCCCAGCAGCGCCGGCGGCCCGTCCGGGTGCACGTCCCGGTCGGCTACGTCTGGTCGGCGCGCGAGCGTCTGCCCGGCCTCGAGCGCGACGTCGCCGTGCTCGAGTTCGCCGAGCCCATCGGCGTGCCGCCGCTGGCGCTGTTGCCGGCGGCGCGCGAGCTGCCGTCGCGGTTGGTGCTCGCGCGCTACGGCCGCTCGCGGCCGTCACGGGCGCGGGTCGACTTCGGCTGCGTGCGGACCGGCTCGATCGGCGCGTTGTGGCGGGTCAGCTGTCCGGGCGAGCCGGGCAATTCCGGCGCGCCGCTGTTGGCGCCGGGACCGGACGGGCCGCGGCTGGTGGCGGTGGTGGTGGCGATGGACACCCGCGCGCGCTCGCGCACGATCGTCGCGGTGCCGCTCGACGGCGGCCGCGCGCTGCCGCCGTCGGGCGCGGCTCAAGCGCTCGGCGACAGTCGGATCCAGTAGCGGCGCAGCGGCCCGCCGCCGAAGATGTCGTCGACGATGTCCTCGAGGACGCCGCCGTTGGCCTCGATCACCCGCGCCGAGGCCGGGTTGTCGTCGTGGCAGGTGACCAGCAGCGCGTCGAGACCGATGCGCCGCGCCTCGACCTTGGCGAGCGCCAACAGCCGGGTGCCGAAGCCGCGCCCCATCAAGCTCGGCCGCACACCGTAGCCGACATGACCGCCCGACAGCCGCAGATAGTCGTTGAGCCGGTGGCGGAAGCTGAGCTCGCCGATGAAGGTCTCGCCCGCCACCAGCCAGTGCAGCGAGACCGGCACGCCCTCGACCCGGCGTCCGCCCGGCAGCACGATCTCGCCGGTCTGGCGCGTGCGCTCGGCCAGATGCGCCTCGAAATGGCGCGCCACCCGCGCGATCTCGCGTGGCCGGAGCGGCGGCCGGGTGCCGCGGCGAAAGCCCTCCTCGAGCGCCGCCACGAAGCTGTCGCGCCAGCGGACCGAGGGCCGGACCAGCCGCGCCTCGCCCGGCGTCGGCGGCGGCGTCGCACGGGCGCGCGCGAGCCGCATTCAGCGGCCCGGCCGGTCGGGCCGGGGGCGGAACGCGACCTCGCCCGCCACGGCCTCGAAGCGCCCGGCCGGCGTGGTCGGCTCGTCCGCCTCGAGGCGATCCCGCGAGGACGAGACCAAGTTCCGCCAGACGTAGCGGGGACCGCCCATCGGCTCGCCTTCGAGTAGCATCAGGCGGGCCTCGCGCGCCCCGGCCGTCACCGCGAGGTCGGCGTCGATCATGTCGCCGAACGTGGGCACCGACGAGCGTGCGCCCCGGGGCTCGCCGGCGACGCCGCGCGCCCGCGCCCGTTCGGCCTGGATCAGCGGCATCGCCTCTGCGGGATGGCGGGCGAAGGCGGGCGGCGTCCGCTCGCCATCGGCGACGCCACGGTCGGCGGTCGTCCCGTCGACCGCGCCCGGCCGGATCGCCAGCGCGGTGCCGCGGCCGTCGCGGTGCCGGAACTCGCCCGGGCCCCTTTGGTCGACGCCCCCGAACGGACCGACCGGTCGCCCGTCACGCGACGGCAGGGCGCAGCGGCCCGCGAGGTCGCCGACGTCGTGGGCGCGGGGCACGACCACGCTCTCGATCGGGTCGATGTCGGCGGCGGTGAAGCGGCAGTCCGCCTCGGCGTACGTCTGCCAGCTCATCGGCGGATCCTCCGGCGATCCCGCGGTGACGTGCTGAGCCGCGGGCGCGCCGTGAAGCGCGACCTTTGGTCGACGGCGGGCCGGAACCCTGCCCGCCCGGGCGCGTGCCACCGGGCGCGGCGCCGACTTTACAGTCGCGTCGCCGGCGCCTTAGATCACGTGGGTATGGCCGCTTGGTGGAACCGGTAGACACAAAGGACTCGAAGGCGGGTCTCCCGGCGGGAAACCGGCGGGTAACAAAGGCGTCAAATTCGGGGAACGCTTCGCTGCCGATCCCGAGCCAAGCCCCGCGGGCGCCGCGCGCGGGGAAGGTGTAGAGACTGGTAGGCGCCCACCTACGTCGCCGCCCGCGGCGATAGGGTGAAGGGACAGTCCAGACCACGAACCCGCCCGGCGGGCGGGGCGGCGAAAGCCGAAGTGGTACGTAAAATCCTTTGGGGAGAACTCCCCGTGCGGGTTCGAGTCCCGCAGCGGCCACCACCCCCAACCCCCTGAAACGCGCGAGCTTCCGCCCGCCGCGCCGGACCCGGAGCGGGCGGGCGGGGGCGTGAGCTCGCGGGTGCCACACACTGGCCCACGGCGGGGGCTCGCACGGGGGCGGCGAGCCGGGTCGGGACGGCGCGCCCCGGCCCCGCGGGGCCGAGTCCCGCAGCCCGGCCCGGCGCCCGGGGGCTGCGCCGCTCGACCTTCACCCAC
>JAAAPF010000134.1 GCA_009908425.1 Alphaproteobacteria bacterium | reverse complement strand
GTCTCGCCGTCGACGACGTCGAGCTGATCAACGTCAACTTCTCGCTGTCGCCGTCGCTGATCTCGGGCCAGGTCGACGCGGTGATCGGCGCCTACCGCAATTTCGAGCTGAACCAGATGGACATCGTCGGCCGCCCCGGCCGCGCCTTCTACCCCGAGGAGGAGGGCGTGCCGGCCTACGACGAGCTGGTCTACGTCGCCCGGCGCGACCGCCTCGACGACGACCGCCTGCGGCGTTTCGTCGACGCCACCGAGCGGGCCACGCACTGGCTCTTGAACCACCCCGCCGAGGGCTGGGAGATCTTCAAGGGCTACGATCCCGAACTCGCCGACGAGCTCAACCGCCGGGCCTGGGACGACACGCTGCCGCGCCTCGCCCTGGCGCCGGCGGCGCTCGACCACGGCCGCTACCGGCGCTTCGCCGCGTTTCTCGCCGAGCAGGGGCTCATCGACGCGCCCCGCGCCGTCGAGGCCTACGCCGTCGATCTCGGCGCCCACGCCCCTTGACCCGGTATGCTATCCTCCTGAGGCTGTACCAAGGTCGAAGGAATGTGGAGCCGCCGTGATGACCGACGTCGAAGACGGCACGATCCCCGAGGACGCCAAGCCCGACCCGAGCGAGTTGGGCTTCGATCTCGACCGCGCGCTCGAGTCGGTGCTCGGGCTGCGCGCGGACGTGCCGGAGGACGCCTTCACCGCCGAGCCGCTCGGCACCGAGCGCCAAGGCGCCGGCGTCGTGATCGACGAGAGCGGGCTCGTGCTCACCATCGGCTATCTCGTCACCGAGGCCACCCAGGTCTGGCTCACCACCAACCGCCGCACCGCGGTGGCCGCCGACGTCATGGCCTACGACCAGGCCACCGGCTTCGGCGTGTTGCAGGCGCTCGGCAAGCTGGAGGTGCCGGCCTTGGAGATCGCCCCCTCCGCCGGCGCCCAGGTCGGCAGCCCCGTCGTCATCGCCGGCCCGGGCGGGCGCGACAACGCCATGATGTCGCGGCTCGCCGCCAAGCGCGAGTTCGCCGGCTACTGGGAGTATCTCCTGGAGCAGGCGCTCTTCACCGTGCCGGCGCATCCGCGCTGGAGCGGCACCGCGATGCTGGACGAGACCGGCAAGCTCTTGGGCATCGGCTCGCTCCTGGTGCAGACGACGACGGCGAGCGGGCAGACCCAGGGCGGCAACATGTTCGTGCCGGCCGATCTCTTGCCGCCGATCCTCGACGACCTGGTGAGCTACGGCCGGGTGCGCCGCACGCCCAGGCCCTGGCTCGGTTTCTACCCGGCGGAGACCGACGAGGGCATCGAGATCACCGCCACCGCCGACACCGGCCCCGCCGCCAAGAGCGGGATCGACGCCGGCGACGTCGTGGTCGAGGTCGCGGGCCTGCCGGTGGAGAGCCTGGCCGACCTCTACCGCACGATGTGGAACCTGGGGCCGGCGGGCACCGAGGTGCCGCTCACCGTGCTGCGCGACGGTGAGGCGCGGACCATCACCGTGACCTCCGGCGACCGCGAGGACTATCTGCGTCGCCCGGCGCTGCATTGAGGCTCGGCGCGCGCGGCGCTTTGCGGCGCCGCGCGCCGACATCCGGCGACGCGTCAACGCCCCAAGAGGGCTACGTGGACAGCGTCGCTTCCTTCGGATCGTTCCAAACCTGCCGTGTCACGGGAAATCGGTCGAAACAAAACTCGTAGACAGGAGAGTAATATTCGATGACCTTACGCTTCACATCAGGCTCGACGTCGTCTTGCTTTTCATTAACATTAAGCCTTTTTTCAGCCATTGCGTAGTTTGAGGTCAGTCCGAGAGCGGCGCTGAGGCGGTCGATATATCTCCGATCGCACATCACCTCATAAATTCCGTAGTAAATCTCGCTCGGATCGAACACAGCTTCAAGATTTCTGACGGTCCAGTCGTAACGCGTTCGCCCGGCGAAAGCCGCCGTATCAAAGTGTTGCTGGAGCAATTCGCTGTCCGCACTTGGCTCGAAATGACCTTTCTTTTTCTTACCGCGGACCGCACTCCAACAGCGCTCAAAAGGATCGCGCATGAAAAAGACGACCCGGATATCAAAGCCACTTGCCAGGAGCCGACTCCGCAGGCTCGCCAAAGCGTCCGCCCCCAAAGCCGAGTAGCTTGGAGTGATATCGCACACCATATTCACCCCATTTTTAATTCGTGATTTAAAGTACCAAAAATAATAAGAAGTAAAATTCTGCATTATCCATCTTCTTGCTAAATTTATATGAGGGCGCCGACCTCTGATGATTTGCTGGAGACGGACGTTCTGCTCTTCACATACCGGAACATGGAGGGCGTCCCAGATATGATACTCTTTCAGGAATCCGACATCGACGTTTTCCATCGATTTAAGATAGTTAAAGAACCAGCTCGTTCCCGATCTTTGCGCACCGACTCCTAAGATAAAAATTGGCCTGCCCGGCATAGCGGGGAGATGCTCCCGTCTTTCAATTACGAACAGCCCAGCCATGCTGCGATAATGGGGCAATCGGAGCAATGCCTATACCCGAGACGGGCGCGTAGCGAGCGCCTCGCCGAGCTCGACCGCACATGTGGACCCGGGATCGGGCGGGCACCGAGGTGCCGCTCACCGCGCGGGGCGACGGCGAGGCGCGGACCCTCACCGTCACCCCCGGCGACCGTGAGGACCGTCTGCGTCGGCCGGCGCTGCATCGAGGCCTTGCGCGCGCGATGCTTCCGAGCGCCGCGCCGCGCGTTAGGGTGGCGGGCTTCGGGAGCGCCTCCACGTGTTCGACCGCGGCATCGCCAATCTGCGCCGGGCCCTCGCCAACCGCGACTTCGCCCGCTTCACCGCCGGCAACGCGGTCTCGCTCGTCGGCATGTGGGGCCTTCGGATCGCGGTCGGTTGGCTCGCCTGGGAGCTGACCGCCTCGGCCTTCTGGGTCGGCCTGGTGGCCTTCGCCGACCTCTTTCCCACCATCGTCGTCACGCCCTTCGCCGGGGCGATCGCCGATCGTCGCTCGCGCCTCCGGATCGTGCGCACGACCCAGGCGATGTCGGTGGTGCTGGTCGCGCTGCTGGCGCTGTTGACCGCGCTCGACCTCGTGACGATCGAGCTCTTGGCGCTGATCGTGCTCGCCAACGGCGTCACCATGGGCTTCAAGCAGCCCTCGCGCATGGCGCTCACCCGCGCGCTCGTCCGCGCGGACGACCTCCCCACCGCCATCGCGATCAACGCCATCGTCTTCAACCTCGCGCGCTTCGCCGGCCCGTCGCTCGCCGGCGTGTTGATCGTGATCTTCGGCGTCGAGGTGGTGTTCGTCGCCGACGCCCTCAGCTCGCTGTGGTTCCTCGCCGTCATCCGCGGCATCCACCTCGAACCGCCGGCCCGGCCGGCC
>JAAAPF010000025.1 GCA_009908425.1 Alphaproteobacteria bacterium | reverse complement strand
AGTCGTCGACGAAGCCGATCCCGCCGTAGCCGAGCGTGACGAACAGCACGACCCAGACGTAGCCGTTGGTGAGATCGGCCCAGAGCAGGGTCGAGACGCCGAGTGCCAGCAGGATCAGGACGCCGCCCATCGTCGGCGTGCCCTGCTTGGTGAGCAGATGCCCGGCGGGGCCGTCCTCGCGGATGGGCTGACCCTTGCCCTGCTTGGAGCGCAGCCAGCGGATCACCGCCGGGCCGAAGACGAAGCTGACCAACAGCGCCGTCATGATCGCCCCGCCGGTGCGGAACGTCAGGTAGCGGAAGACGTTGAAGAGGCCGAAGTCGTCGGCGAACGGGACGAGCAGATGGTAGAGCATCACCCGCCCTCCCCGACCAGGGCCGTCACCAGCGCCCCCATGCCGGCGGCCAGCGAGCCTTTGACCAGGAGCGTGTCGCCGGGGCGGAGCTCGGCGCGCACCCGCTCCACGAGGTCCGTGGCCACCTCGCCGTGGCCGGCATGACGGTGCGCCGGCAGCGCCTCGGCCAGCGCCGTCATCTCGGCGCCGACGGTGAAGACCCGCTCGACACCCGCCGTCGCGATCGGCTGGGCGAGGTCGGCGTGCAGCGCCGCCGTCGTCGGCCCGAGTTCCTTCATCGCGCCCAGTGCGGCGAGCTTGCGGCCCGAGGACGCGGCGAGGACGTCGAGCGCGGCGCGCATCGAGGCCGGATTGGCGTTGTAGGCGTCGTCGAGAAGCGTCGCGGTGCCGCCGGCGACGGCGATCGTCCGCGCCCGCCCGCGGCCCGGCTCGGCGCGGAGCGAGGCCAGACTGGCGGCGAAATCCTCGAGGTCGGCGTCGAGCGCGGCGACGACCGCCAGCAGGCCGAGGCTGTTGGTGACCCAGTGCGCGCCGGGGACGCCCAGCCGGTAGCGCAGCCGCCGGCCCACGACGCTCGCCTCGACGCTGCTGCCGTCGGGCTCGGCGGTGACGCTCACGACGTCGACGTCGCCGCCGGCGCCGAAGCTCAGGACGCGCGAACAGCCGCAGGCGCGGGCGGCGCTCGCCAGGAGCGGCGTGTGCGGGCTGTCGGCGGGGACGACCGCGCGGCCACCCGCCTCCAGCCCCTCGAAGATCTCGGCCTTGGCCCGCGCGATGCCGCTCTCGTCGTCGAAATTCTCCAGATGCGCCGGCGCGATGGCGGTGACGAGCGCGACCTCGGGGCGGACCTGGCGGGTGAGGCGACGGATCTCGCCGGCGTGGTTCATCCCCATCTCGAAGACGCCGAAGGCGACGTCCGGCGGCAGGTTGGCGAGGCTGAGCGGCACGCCCCAGTGGTTGTTGTGGCTCTTGGCGCTGGCGTGGGTCGCGCCCTGGCGCGCGAGGCCGCGGGCGAGGGCGGTCTTGGCGCCGGTCTTGCCGACCGAGCCGGTGATCCCGACCACGCGCGCGCCGCTGCGACCGCGCGCGGCGGCGCCGAGCGCCTCCAGGCCCTTTTGGGTGTCGTCGACGACGACGAGGCAGGTGGGATCGACACCTTCGGGGACGCGGGCGACGACGGCCGCGGCGGCGTCCCGGGCGAGGGCGTCGGCGACGAAGTCGTGGCCGTCGCGCGCATCCTCCAAGGCGACGAACAGCTCGCCGGGCGCGAGGGTGCGGCTGTCGATCGACACGCCGGTGGCGTGCCAGTCGCCGCCGACCGTGCCGGCGGTGGCCCGGGCCGCTTCGGCCGCGGTCCAGAGCGCGCTCATCGCGGCGCCTCCGCGACCCCGAGCAGCCGCCGCACGACCGCGGCGTCGTCGAACGGGCACACCCTGTCGCCGACGATCTGGCCGGTCTCGTGGCCCTTGCCGGCGACCAGCAGGACGTCGCCGGCGCCGAGCTCGTCGAGCGAAGCGGCGATCGCCGCCTCGCGACCACCGATCTCGATCGCCTCGGGGGCGGCGGCGAGCACGGCGCGACGGATCGCGGCCGGATCCTCGCCGCGCGGGTTGTCGTCGGTGACGACCGCGCGGTCGGCGAGCCGCGCGGCGATGGCGCCCATCTCGGGGCGCTTGCCCGGGTCGCGGTCACCACCGCAGCCGAAGACGACGTGGAGCCGGCCGGCGGCGTGCGGGCGCAGGCCGGCGAGGGCCTGCTCCAGCGCGTCCGGGGTATGGGCGTAGTCCACGAACACCGCCGCCCCGGTCGGATGCTCGGCCACCAGCTCCATGCGCCCGCGTGGGCCGCGCAACGCCGCCACCGCCGCCACCAGCGCGGGCCGGTCGCCGCCCCCGGCCTCGGCGAGGGCGAGCGCGGCCAGGAGGTTGTAGGCCTGAAAGCCGCCGACCACCGGCAGCGCGACCTCGTGGCGTTCGCCGTCGAGGGCGAGCGTCAGCACCTGCCCGTCCGGGCGCGGCTTCACCGCCTCCAGCCGGTAGTCCGCGCCGGCGCGCCCGATCTCGACCACCCGCAGCCCGCGGCCGCGTGCGGCCGCCGCGAGCGCGCCGGCGTCCGCCATGTCGGCGTTGAGCACGGCGGTGGCGCCGGGCGGCAGCAGCGGGTCGAACAGCCGCCATTTGGCGGCGAGATAGGCCTCCGCGCTCCCGTGGTAGTCGAGATGGTCGCGGGTGAGGTTCAAGAAGGCGGCGGCGGTGAGCGCCACGCCGTCGAGGCGACGCTGGTCGAGGCCGTGGCTGGAGGCTTCGAGGACGAGATGGTCGACCCCGGCGTCGGCGAGCTCGGCGAGCAGGCGGTGCAGCGCCACCGGGTCCGGGGTCGTCAGGCTGGCGCCGGCGGCGAAGCCGGGGGCGTCGACGCCGAGGGTGCCGAGGCTGGCGGCGCGCCGGCCGAGCGCGCGCCAGAGCTGGCGGGTGAAGCTCGCGGTCGAGGTCTTGCCGTTGGTGCCGGTGACGGCCACCGTGGTCCGCGGCTGGCGCTCGAACAGCCGTGCCGCCGCCAGCGCCAGGGCGCGGCGGGGGTCGTCGGCGACCAGCCGCGCCGCGGCGAGCTCGCGCGTCGCCAGCCGGCGGTCGCCGAGGACGGCGACGGCGCCGCGGGCGATCGCCTCGTCGACGTGGTCGAGGCCGTCGGCCCGCCCGCCCTTGAAGGCGGCGAACACGGCACCGGGAACGACGTCGCGGCTGTCGGCGGTGAGCGCCGTCACCGGCAGCGTGCCGTCGCCGTCGAGGGTGCAGCCCTCAACCACGAGATCGGCGAGCCGCATCGGCGCCTCCCTCGTCGTCGCGGGCGTCCATGACCGGCGTCAGGCCGCCCCAGCGTTCGAGATCGCGCAGGGCGTCGGCCGGGCTCGGCTCCAGCCCGAGGATGGGCCCGATGCGGGCGATCATCGCCCCCACCGCCGGCGCCGCCGTCCAGCCGCCGTAGTGCAGATCGGGACGGTCGCCGAGGCCGACCGGCTCGTCGAGCATCGCGAAG
>JAAAPF010000326.1 GCA_009908425.1 Alphaproteobacteria bacterium | reverse complement strand
CGCCCGAGGCGCGCTGTGGCTCGGCTTGCTGTTCGCCGTGGTGAGCTACGTCGTGGCGCTGTGGCTGATGCCGACGGCGTATCGCCAGTTCCGCGAGCTGCAGTTCGACATCCGCCGCAACGTGTCGGCCATCTCGATCCAGGCGCAGGCCTTCACCGCGATCACCGACGGCCTCACCGTCTACATCGCCGACCGCCGCGGTGACGGCGACCTCGCCGACATTCTCGTCCACGACACCCGCGAGCCCGAGCGCACCGTCACGCTGTTGGCCGAGCGCGGACGGCTGCTCCGCGGCGACGCCGGGCCGGTCCTGCGGCTGTGGGAGGGCAGCTATCAAGAGCGCGGCGAAGACGGCGAACTTTCGATCGTGAGCTTCGCCGAGACCGCGGTCGACCTCGTCGGCCAGCAGGAGGAGGCCGACCGCAGCCTCAAGACCCGCGAGCTGTTCATCGCGCAACTGTTGAACCCGCCGGCGTCGATCACCGACGCCGACGAGCGCGCCCGGCGCATCGCCGAGGGCCACGACCGGCTGGCCTGGCCCTTGATGTCGCTGGCCTTGCCGCTGGTCGCGGCCACCAGCGTCCTGCGCCACCGCGCGGTGCGCGAGAGCGCCTGGCGCGCCACCGCGGCCGGCGCGGCGGTGGCCGTCGGCCTCGCCCTCGCGTCGTTCACGCTGTTGAACCTCGCCAAGGCGGATCTGCGTCTGGTGCCGTTGCTCTACGCCGTGCCGCTGGGCTCGGTCCTGGTCTGCGTCGCCCTGCTCGTCGGCGGCCGGCGCCATCCCGCGGTCCCCGCCCATGAGCCGCGCTGAGGCCGGTCGGCGGGTGTCGGCGCCCGGGAGCGGCCGGCCGCTCGTGCTGGCCCCGCCGACGCTCGGCGGCTATATCGCCAGGATCACGCTCGGCGCGGTGCTGACGGTGATGCTGGCGTTCGCGGTGCTGGGCTTTCTCGTCGACCTCGTCGAGCACCTGCGCGACGCCGCCGAGGACGGCCGGCCGCTGTTCGGGGCGGTGGAGCTGACCGCGCTGCGGCTGCCGACGCTGCTCGACCGGATCTGGCCCTTCGGCGTCCTGTTCGGCGCGATGTTCGCCTTCTGGCGGCTCAACCGCTCGCAGGAGCTGGTGGCGATCCGCGCCGCCGGGATCTCGGCCTGGCAGTTCCTGGCCCCCGCCGGGCTGGTGGCGGTGCTGCTGGGGGCGTTCGTCGTGACCTCGCTCAACCCGTTGGGCGCGGCGCTGGCGGCGCGCTACGAGCGGTTGCAGGCGCAACGCACCGGCGACGGAACCGCCCAGATGAGCGTGTTCCCCGGCGGCATCTGGCTCAAGCAGTCCCGCGACGGCGAGACCTTGCTGGTCCACGCCCAGCGGATGCGCGCCGAGCCGGTGGTGGAGCTGGCCCCGGTCACGGTCTTCGTCTACGACCGCGACCACACCTACCGTGGCCGGATCGACGCGCCCCGCGCCGTCCTCGAGGGGGCCGCCTGGGTGCTCGACGACGCTCGGCGCTCGGACGACGACGGCCTGAGCCGCCCGATCGGGCGCTACCGCATCCCCACCGAGCTCGATGCCGCGACCATCACGCGCTCGTTCCGCGACCCGGCCACCCTCTCCTTTTGGGAGTTGCCCGGCTACATCGCGCTGATCGAGACGCTCGGCTTCTCGGCGCGCGCGCACCGGGTGCATTTCCAGTCGCTGCTGGCGACACCGCTCTTTTTCGCCGCGATGTTGCTGGCCGGGGTGACCTTCACGCTGCGCTTTGCGCGCACCGGCCTCGCCCGCCTGCTGCCGCTCGGGCTGGTCGCCGGCTTCGGTCTCTTCATCCTGGTCGACGTCGTGCGCGCCCTCGGGGTCTCCGGCCAGCTGCCGACGGCGCTGGCGGCGTGGGGGCCCGGCGTGGTGGCGCTGATGCTCGCCGGTGCCGCGCTCTTTCAGCTCGAGGACGGGTGATGCGCGCCCGGCTGGGGTGGCTGGCGGGCGCCTGCCTGGTGATTTCCAGCGTCGCCGCCGCGGCGCCGAACGGCGAGGACGTGCTCCTGGAAGCCCGCGAGGTGGTCTGGGACGCCGAGACCGCCACCGCGACGGCGACCGGCGAGGTCTTCCTCGCCCGCGCCGGCTACACCCTCTCCGCCGACCGCGTGGTCTACGACCGGGCGGCGGAGACGGTGCGGGCCGAGGGCGACGTCGTGCTGGTGGATCCCCGCGGCAACGCCAGCTTCGCCGAACGCATGGCGCTGTCGGGCGATCTCGCCACCGGCTTCATCGAGAGCGTGGCGCTGCGCTTCGAGGACGATTCGCTGATGGTGGCGCGCCGCGCCGACCGCGAGGCCGGTGAGACGACGACGCTGCGCGACGTCACCTACACCCCCTGTCCGGTCTGCCCCGACGCCGCCCCGACCTGGCAGATCAACGCCCGCAAGGTCGAGCACGACCAGGACGAGCGGGTGGTGCGCTATCGCGACGCCACCTTCGAGATCGCCGGCATCCCGGTGCTGTTCACGCCCTTCTTCAGCCACCCCGATCCGGCAGTGGACCGGCGCTCGGGCTTTCTCGCCCCCACCTTCACCGTCGACAGCGAGCTCGGGACCACCGCCGAGATCCCCTATCACTGGACGATCGCACCCAATCGCGACCTCACCATCCGGCCCACCTTCACCACCGAGGAGAACGTCCTGCTCGCGCTCGATCTGCGCGATCTGCAGTCGTTCGGCCGCACCGACGTCACCGTCAGCGGCACCTACGCCAGCTTCGGTGAGAGCGGCGAGACCCGCGGCCGCGGGCACATCGACGCCACCGGGCGCTACCGCAGCTTCGAGGATTGGGACACCGGCTTCGATCTGCGGCTCACCACCGACGACACCTTCTTGCGCCGGTACAGCATCAGCAACGACAACGTCCTCGACAACCGCCTGTTCGCGCGGCGGGTCGAGAACGACCGCTTCGTCGACGTCGAGGCGCTGGGGTTTCAGGGGCTGCGGCCCGACGACGACCAGGGGCAGATCCCGTTCGCGCTGCCCCAGCTGCGCAGCACCTTCACCGGCCGGTTCGCCCGGCTCGGCGCGGACTGGGAGCTGCGCCCCGACCTGCTCGGCCTCTACCGCACCGAGGGCATCGACAGCCGGCGGGCGTCGCTCGGGGGTGCGGTGAGCTTCCCGCGGGTGAGCCCGTGGGGCGATCTGGTCACCGCCAGCTTGAGCCTGCGCGGCGACCTCTACGCCGTGCGCGGCGACGCCGAGGCGGGGGTCGACGACGGCGACGTCCGCTGGCGGGCGCGGGTGCTGCCGCGGGCGACGCTGGAGTGGCGCCGGCCCTACGCCCGCGTCGGCGCCGACGCCGTCGCCTACGGTATCGAGCCCGTGGCCAGCATCACCACGGCCCCCACCGGCGTCAACGACGCGGCCATCCCCAACGAGGACAGCCTCGACCTCGAGTTCGACGAGACCAACCTGTTGCGCGCCGACCGCTTCACCGGCCTCGATCGGTTCGACGAGGGCACCAAGATCTCCTACGGCGTCCGCACCTCGGCCACCGGGGTGGACCGCGAACTCTGGTCGATCTTCGTCGGCCAGAGCTGGCGGATCAGCGAGACCGACGTCTTCGACGACGTCAGCGGGCTCGAGGACGACCTCTCCGACGTCGTCGGGCGCGTCGGCGTCAGCCCGCACCCGTGGGTCGACGCGGACTACCGGTTCCGGGTCGGCGCCGACCTCGGCGATCTCTCCAAGAGCGACCTGCAGGTGGTCGCCGGCCCGCCGCGGCTCCGCCTGGCCTTCGGCCATCTCCTGCTCGAGGAGGAGACCGCGGGCGGCTTCGACCGCCGCGAGGAGGGCCGCGCCGCCTTGAGCCTGCGCCTGACCGACTCCTGGTCGGTGATCGCCAGCACCCGCCGCGACCTGGACAACGGCGAAGCGATCCTCGATACCTACGGCCTCCTGTACGAGGGGGCCTGCCTCACCGTGGTCGCGGGCGTGGAGCGGGATTTCACCCGTGACCGCGACGCGCGGGACTCCACCACCGTCGCCGTGCGCGTCGGCTTCCGCAATCTCGGCGAATTCGGAGGCACCTCGGCGCTGGGCGATCCCACCAGGGAATGACCGCTCCATGACCCGCCGTCTCTGGTCGCGCCTGCCCGCCACGCTCGCGGCCGCCGTCGTGACCGTCGCTCTCGCCGTCGCCGGCGTCGGCGAGGGCCGTGCGCAGCAGATCATCGCCATCGTCAACGACGACGTCGTGACCGATCGCGACGTCCGCCAGCGGGTCCGCCTGGCGCTGTTGGCGACCGGTCAGCAACCCGGCGAGGAAGCGGCGGCGCGCCTACGCCCGCAGGTGCTCCGCAGCCTCGTCGACGAGCGCCTGCAGCTGCAGGAAGCCGAGCGGCTGAACGTCACCGTCGCCGAGGCCGACATCGACCGGGCGCTGGAGCGCATCGCCGCCAACAACGACGCTGCGGTCGAGCAGCTGACCGCGTCGCTCGGGCGCGCCGGCGTCGATTCCGCGACCCTGCGCCGCCAGCTCCGCGGCCAGCTGGCCTGGCGCCAGGTGGTCCAGCGCCAGCTGATGCCGCGGGTGGTGGTGAGCGATGTCCAGATCGCGCAGCGCCTGCAGGAGATCAACGCCGGCCGGCCGGAGCTGCGCCTCGCCGAGATCTTCCTGCCGGTCTACGACCCCGCCGAGGAGCGCCGCGTGCTGCAGGACGCGCTCCGGTTGCGCGAGGCGATCACCGGCGGCGCCGACTTCGCCGCCCTGGCGCGGCAGTTCTCGGCGGCGCCCAGCGCCCAGCGCGGGGGCGACCTCGGCTGGATCCCCGCCACCAGTGTGCCGGAGGAGCTGCGGCAGCTGATCCGCGGGCTTTCGGACGGCGCGGTCAGCCGGCCGGTGCGCACCCAGGACGGCTTCTACCTGTTCCGCCGGCTGGGGGTGCGCGAGGAAAGCGACTCGCGCCTGGCGATCTCGCTGATGCGCCTGGACATCGCCGACGCCCGGGTCGGCGGTGACAGCGTCGTGGGATTCGCCGGCGAGGCCCGTGCCCGGAGCGCGAGTTGCGACCAGCTCGGCGAGGTCGCAGGCGGCGTCGACGGGGTCACGGTCGAGCGCCTCGACGGGGTCGATCCCGATCGCCTGGAGGGCCAGGTCGCCACGGTGGCGCTGACCCAGCCGGTGGGTGTGTTGAGCGAGCCGCTGCGGACCGCCGACGGGACCACCGCTCTGGTGATGGTCTGCGGGCGCGAGGGCGGCGCCGGGCCCGAACAACGCGCCCAGGTCGAAGAGCGCCTGCGCGGCGAGGCGCTGGAACGGCTGGCGACGCGCTATCTGCGCAATCTCAGGCGCGACGCCTTCATCGAGTTCCGGCTCGAGCAGGGGTGAGCCCCGACGGTCCGCCGTCGCTCGCCGCGACCATTCGCCGGCACGGCCTCACCGCCGACAAGCGCCTGGGCCAGCACTTCCTGGTCGATCCCGCCATCCTGGCCCGGATCGCCGCCGCCGCCGAACCGCTGGCCGGCGTCACCGTCGTCGAGGTCGGCGCCGGGCCGGGCGGGCTGACCCGGGCGCTGCTCGCGACCGACGCCGTGCGGGTGGTGGCCGTCGAGACCGATCGGCGCTGCGTCGCCGCGCTGGACGAGCTCGCCGCCGCCGCCGGCGGCCGCCTGCGGGTGGTCGCGGGCGACGCCCTCGCCCTCGACCGCCGTGAGCTCGCCGCCCCGCCCACCGCGATCGTCGCCAACCTGCCCTACAACATCGCGACCGAGCTGATCGTGCGCTGGCTGCGGGCGCCGGCGGGGCTGGTGCGCCTGGTCCTGCTGGTCCAGCGCGAGGTGGCGGCGCGCCTCGCCGCCGCGCCCGGGACCGCGGCCTACGGTCGGCTCTCGGTACTGGCGCAGTGGGCGGCGCGGGTGGAGGCGCTGTTCGAGCTGCCGCCGGGCGCCTTCCGCCCGCCGCCCAAGGTGCACTCGCGCGTGGTCCGGCTCACGCCTCACCGCGAACCGCCGGTGCCCGTCCGGCTGGCGACGCTGGAGCGCGTCACCGCCGCCGCCTTCGGCCAGCGCCGCAAGATGCTGCGCTCCAGCCTGAAGAGCCTCGGGCGCGATCCGGCCGCGCTCTGCGCCGCCGCTGGCATCGCGCCCGCGCGCCGCGCCGAGACCTTGACGCTCGCCGAGTTCGCGGCGTTGGCCGACGCCCTGGAGCGGGAGTGAGGGATGGGCTCAGCGGCGAAAGCGTTCGGCGAAGCGGAAGAGCCCGGGCTGGCGCGTGCCGCGCAGGCGTTCGGCGGTGACCACGCTGCGGAGCTGACCGAGCGAGCGTTCCAAGCGCTCGTTGATGACGACGTAGTCGTATTCCGGCCAGCGGGTGACATCGTCGGCGACCTGGGCGAGCCGCCGCTCGATGTCGTCCGACGAGCCGCCGGCGCGGTCCTCCAGGCGGCGTTCGAGCTCGGCCGCGTCCGGCGGCAGGATGAACACGCTCACGACGTCGGCCTGCGCCGAGGTGCGCAGCTGCTGCGCGCCCTGCCAGTCGATGTCGAACAGCACGTCGCGGCCTTCGGCCAGCGCCGCCTGGACCGGAGCGCGCGGGGTGCCGTAGCGCTTGCCGTAGACCAGTGCGTGCTCCAAGAGCTCCCCACTCTCCGCCAGGGCGTGAAAGCGGGCGTCGTCGATGAAGTGGTAGTCGACGCCGTCGCGCTCGCCCGGACGCGGCTGGCGGGTCGTGACCGAGACGGAGAGGCTGAGATTGGGATCGCTCGCCAACAGCGCGCGCGCCAGGGTGGTCTTGCCGGCGCCCGAGGGCGAGGACAGCACCAACATCAGCCCGCGCCGACCCACCATCGGCAGCAACGCGTCGTCGTCGCCCGTCATCGTCCCTCCGTCCGCACCGGCCCACGGCCTCTGACTAACGCCGTCGGCGCGGTCGAACAACGCGTCGAGCCGTGAACGCCGGCCCCGGCCACGTCCTCGTCACCGGCGCCAGTAGCGGGCTCGGCCGCGCCCTCGCCGAGGCCTACGCCGCACCCGGTCGCCGGCTGACGCTCCTGGGCCGCGACGACGCCCGGCTCGCCGCCGTCGCCGCCGCGGTCGCGGCGCGGGGCGGCGAGGCCGTCACCCACGCCGTCGACGTCCGCGACGCGGCGGCCATCGCGGCGGTGATCGATGCCGCCGACGACGCCCGCGCGCTCGATCTCGTCGTCGCCAACGCCGGCATCGCCGCCGCCGCCGACCCCGGCGAGGTGCTGGCGGTGAACGTCCTCGGGGTCTGGCACACGCTCGCGCCGGCGCTCGCCCGCATGGGCGATCGCGGCCGCGGCCAACTCGCGCTCGTGAGCTCGCTCGCGGGTCGGCGCGGGCTGCCGGAGGCAGGGCCCTATTGCGCCAGCAAGGCCGCCGTGCGGGTGCTGGCGGAGAGCCTGCGGCTGGACTGGGGCCCGTGCGGCGTGCGGGTCTCGGCGATCGTCCCGGGCTTCGTCGACACCCCTCTGACCCGGCGCAACGCGTTCGCGATGCCCTGGCGGCTCGACGCGGCGGCGGCCGCCCAACGCATTCGGCGCGGCCTCGAACGAGACCGCGCCGAAATCGTCTTCCCCCGCCGCCTGGCGATCGCCGTGCGGCTGCTCACCTTCCTGCCGCCGTGGGCGGCGGCGCCGCTGTTGCGGCGCGGCCGGCACGGCGCCGACCGGCGGTGTGCCGTCAGGCCGCCGTCATCTTGACGTAGGAGCCGGGCCCCTCCTCGAGGACGTCGAGCTCGCCGTCGCCGGGGTGCCGCGCCGGCACCATCTCGCCGCCGGAAAAGGCCGCGTTCCAGGCCGACCAGTGCTCCCACCAGGAGCCCGGCCGATGTTCGGCGCCTTCGAGGAACGCCTCCGGCGTCGGCGGCAATTCGTCGTTGACCCAAAAGCCGTACTTGCCGGCGGCTGGTGGGTTGACCACGCCGGCGATGTGGCCGGAGCCGGCGAGGACGAAGGTCTTCTGGTCGCCGCCCAGCACCTGGGTGCCGGCGTAGGTCGCGGTCCACGGCGCGATGTGGTCCTCACGCGTCGACAGCCAGTAGACCGGCACGTCCACCTTGCGCAGGTCGATCGGGACCCCGCCGAGCGTGATCCCGCCCGGTTCGACCAGCTTGTTTTCCTGATAGCATTTGCGCAAATAGAAGCTGTGCATCGCCGCCGGCATGCGCGTGCTGTCGGAGTTCCAATACAGCAGATCGAACGGGAACGGCTCTTTGCCGAGCAAGTAGTTGTTGACGACGAACGACCAAATCAGGTCGTTGGCGCGCAGCATATTGAAGGTGGTCGCCATCTCCCGGCCGTCGAGGTAGCCGCGCTGGCTCATGGTGTCCTCGATCGAGGCGAGCTGCTCCTCGTCGATGAAGACTCCGAGATCGCCGGCGTCGGAAAAGTCGGTCATGGTGGTGAAGAGGGTCAACGCCTTGATGCGGTCGTCGCCCTTGGCCTTCATGTAGGCCAGCGTCGCCTCGGTGAGCGTGCCGCCGAGACAGTAGCCGATGGCGGTGACCTGCCGCTCACCGGTGGCCTTCTGCACCAGGTCGAGCGCCTCCAGCGGCCCCGCCTTCATGTAGTCCTCGAAGCTCTTGTTGGCGTAGCGCTCGTCCGGATTGACCCAGGAGATGACGAAGACGGTGTAGCCCTGCTCCACCGCGAACCGGATGAAGCTGTTCTTTGCCTGCAGGTCGAGAATATAAAACTTGTTGATCCACGGCGGCACGATCAACAGCGGCGTCTTGTGCTGCTGCTCGGTCATCGGCTCGTACTGCAGGAGCTGCATCAACTCGTTCTGGTAGACGACCTTGCACGGCGTCGTCCCGATGTTGCGCCCGAGCTCGAACGCGTCGTAATCGGTCATCTTGATGTTGAGCTTGCCGCGCCCGCGCTCCAAGTCGTCCAGCATGTTCTTGAGCCCGCGCAACAGGTTCTCGCCGCGGCTGTCGATCGTCGTCTTCAGTACCTCGGGGTTGGTCAGCGCGAAGTTGGAGGGCGCCATCGCGTCGACGAACTGCCGGGTGTAGAAATCCAGCTTGTGCTTGGATTTGGGGTCGATGCCGTCGCCGAGCTCGACGCTGTCGACCAGGTAGCGTGACGCCAGCAGATAGCTCTGCTTGATGTAGTCGAACAGGAGGTTCTCGCTCCAGGCCGGATCCTTGAAGCGGCGGTCGCCGCGCTCCGGCAACACCACCGGGTCGACCTCGTGGCCGAGCATCCGCCGCGTCGTCGATTGCCACAGCCGGATGTAGTCCTGCCACAGGTCGAACTGACTCTGCATCACCTGCATCGGGTTGGTGAAGAGCCGGGTGGTGTACTCCATGTAGGCTTGGCTCAGGTTGAGGGGATCGGGCTTCGCCGACATCATCGAGCCGCCGGATTTGTGCTGCCGCTCGATGAAGTCCTGCACCAGCTTCTGGCTCTTCTCGGCGATCTCGCCCATGATGACCGTGAGCTCTTCCTGCTGGCGTTCGTTGGGGAGCGGCGTTTGGCTCATCGATCCGGTCCTTCGTTGATCCGCGGGTGCCATGGTGCCCGCGCGCCCGATCGGCGACGATGTCACCCGCGCGGGAGGGGCTATGCTGCGCCTGCGTTGTAGCGGACCTGATACGTGGCGATAAGACCTCTTTTCAACAAGACGCCTCCTTTCGTCGCAGGCGCCGTCGCGGTGGCGGCACTCGCCGGCTGCGCCGTCGAGCCCGGACCGCCGGGCGGCGAGCGGCCGGCGCTCGCCGCCGTGCCCGGTCGCGGCGACCCGCGCTACGACGCCTTCGAGCGCACGGTACTGCGCGACGCGCTCGCCGCGGCCGCCGCCGAGGCCGAGCGGGCAGGGGCGGTGGCCGCCGCCCGGGGCCGGGGCGAGCCGCCGCCCGCACCGGTGGACCTGCCGCCACCACCGGCGATCCCGCCCGAGCCGCCCCAGCCGCCGCCACCGCCCCCCGAGATCAGCCCGGAGGAGAACCTCGTCGGCGCCGACGACCTGGTCGCGCTCGCCGCCGCGATCGGGCGCGACCGCCGTGAACTCGCCCGCCGCCTGCGCATCCGCGAGGCGCGCGAGGCGGCGTCCGCGCCGACCTTCGAGCGGGTGACCGCGGTGGCCTTCCCGCCCGCCGGCACGCGTCTGAGCGAGCGCGAGCGAACCCGCCTGGAGCGGGCGCTCGAGGCGGGCGGCACCGCCGGCGCCTGGATCGTGCGCACCGGCGGCGGGCTGGCCGAAGCGCGGGCCGAAGCGGTGCGCGAGGCGCTCGTCGCGGCCGGCGTCGCGCCCGAGGACGTGGCCACCGGCGCGCTCGACCGCGACGTCGATGTGGCGGAGATCGCCGTTCGGCGTTAAGCGGGAGAACCCGCGTGGCACGCTCGCGCCGCGCGGCGTCTTTCGATCGCGAGAGGTCCGGCTTGCGCGAACCCGATTTCCACCGCATGCGGCGCCTGCCGCCCTACGTCTTCGCCGAGGTCAACGAGATGAAGGCCGCGGCGCGGGCGGCGGGCCGCGACGTCATCGACCTCGGCATGGGCAACCCCGACGGCGCCACCCCGCAGCACATCGTCGACAAGCTCACCGAGACGGTGCGCAACCCCAAGACGCACCGCTATTCGAGCTCGCGCGGCATCCCCGGCCTGCGCCGCGCGCTCGCGGGCTATTACGACCGACGCTTCGGGGTCGGGCTCGATCCCGAGCGCGAGATCTGCGTCACTCTCGGCTCCAAGGAGGGGCTCGCCAACCTCGCCCAGGCGATCACCGCGCCGGGCGACACCATCCTGGTGCCGAACCCGAGCTATCCGATCCACGCCTTCGGCTTCATCATCGCCGGCGCCGGGATCCGTCACATCCCGGTCGGGCCGGGCGTCGACTTCACGCGCGAGATCGCCCGCGCCACCCAGCACTCGGTGCCGCCGCCGACCGCGATCGTGCTCAACTTCCCGTCCAATCCGACCGCGCAGGTGGTCGACCGCGCCTTCTACGAGGAGATCGTCGCGTTCGCCCGCCGCCACGAGATCTGGTTGCTCTCGGACATCGCCTATTCCGAGATCTTCTTCTCGGATCCGCCGCCGTCGATCCTCGAGGTGGACGGCGGGCGCGACGTCGCGGTCGAGTTCTCGTCGCTGTCGAAGACCTACTCGATGCCGGGCTGGCGCATCGGGTTCGCCGCCGGCAACGGCCATCTCATCAAGGCGCTCACCCGCATCAAGTCCTATCTCGACTACGGCGCCTTCACGCCGATCCAGGTGGCCGCCACCGCCGCCCTCAACGGCCCGCAGGACTGCGTCGACGAGATCCGCGAGCGCTACCGCGCCCGCCGCGACGTGCTGATCGAGGGGCTGAACGCCGCCGGCTGGCCGGTGCCGTCGCCGCCGGCGACGATGTTCGCCTGGGCGCCCGTGCCCGCCGGCTTCCGCGACATGGGCTCGCTCGACTTCGCCAAGCTGCTGTTGGAGGAGGCCAACGTCGCGGTCTCGCCCGGCGTCGGCTTCGGCGAGCACGGCGACGGCTTCGTGCGCCTGGCGCTGGTCGAGAACCGCCACCGGCTGCGCCAGGCGGTGCGCAACATCAAGGGCTTCCTCGCCCGCCACGGCAACCGGACGGCGACGACGGCGCTCGCCGCCGAGCGGGCCGCCGAGGTGTCGCCGTGAACGCGCCGCTCGGGGTCGCGGTCGCCGGGCTCGGCACCGTCGGCTGCGGCACCATCGCGATCCTGGAGGGGCGCAAGGAACTGCTGGCCGCGCGCTGCGGCCGCGCCTTGGAGGTCGTGGCGGTGAGCGCGCGGCGCGCCGACAAGGAGCGCCCGGTGCCGGTGGCGCGCTATCGCTGGCACGACGACCCGGTGTCGCTGGCGGCCGCCGCCGACGTCGACGTCGTCGTCGAACTGATCGGCGGCGAGGACGGCCCGGCGCTCGCGCTGACCCGCGCCGCCTTGGAGGCGGGCAAGCCCGTGGTCACCGCCAACAAGGCGCTGCTCGCCCATCGCGGCGGCGAGCTCGCGCGCCTCGCCGAGGCCAACGGCGTGGTCCTGGCCTACGAGGCGGCGGTCGCGGGCGGCATCCCGATCGTCAAGGCGCTCCGGGACGGCCTCGTCGGCAACCGCGTGGAGCGCGTCGTCGGCATCCTCAACGGCACCTGCAACTACATCCTCACCACCATGCGCGAGCACGGCCGGGCCTTCGCCGACGTCCTCGCCGAGGCCCAGGCGCTCGGCTACGCCGAGGCCGAGCCGTCGCTCGACGTCGACGGTCACGACGCCGCCCACAAGCTGGCGCTCCTGGCGGCGATCGCCTGCGGCACCGAGCCCACCTTCGACGCGCTCCACATCGAGGGCATCCGCGCCATCGCCCCCATCGACATCGCCTTCGCCGAGGAGCTGGGCTACCGCATCAAGCTCTTGGGCATCGCCCGGCGCACGTCCCACGGCATCGAGCAGCGCGTGCACCCCTGCATGATCCCGCGCAGCGCGCCGCTCGCCGAGATCGAAGGCGTGTTCAACGCGGTCCAGGTCCATGGCGACGCCGTCGGCACGACCCTGCACGTCGGTCCCGGTGCCGGTGCGGCCCCCACCGGCTCGGCGGTGGTGGCCGATCTGTGCGATCTCGCCCGCGGCTTTCGCGCCCCCGCCTTCGGGGTGCCGGCGGCGATGCTACAGGCCGGCGAGCCGGCGCCGATGAGCGCGCACGAGGGCGCCTACTACCTGCGCTTGATGGTGGACGACCGCCCGGGCGTGCTCGCCGACGTCGCGGCGTGCCTGCGCGACGCCGGCGTGTCGGTCGAGAGCATGATCCAGCGCCACCGCGCCACCACCGACCAGCCGGTACCGATCGTGATGACCACCCACGCGACCACCGAGGCCGCGTTCGACGGCGCGCTCGCGGCCATCGGCGCGCTCGCTTGCGTGCGCGAGCCACCGCGGATGCTCCGCATCGAGACGCTTTGATCCCCAGCTGTTAGACACACCGGTATATGACGCACGTTTCGGAGGGCGAGATGACGACGACGTACCAAGAAGACCGCAACATGGCGCTGGAGACCGTGCGCGTCACCGAGGCCGCGGCGATCGCGAGCGCGCGGTTGATGGGCCGCGGCGACGAGAAGGCCGCCGATCAGGCCGCGGTCGACGCCATGCGCAACGCCCTCAACGCGCTCGACATCCACGGCACGGTGGTCATCGGCGAGGGCGAGCGCGACGAAGCGCCGATGCTCTACATCGGCGAGGAGGTCGGCAGCGGCGACGGCCCGGCGATGGACATCGCCCTCGACCCGCTGGAGGGCACCACGATCACCGCCACCGGCGGCTCCAACGCGATGTCGGTCATCGCCATGGCCGGCCGCGGCAACTTCCTCAACGCCCCCGACGTCTACATGCAGAAGATCGCCGTCGGCGGCGGCCTGCCCGACGGCGTCGTCCACATCGACGACGCCGTCGCCGACAACCTCGCCCGGCTCGCCGAGGCCAAGAACGTCCCCGTCGACGAGCTCGTCGTCTGCATCCTCGACCGGCCGCGCCACGAGGAGCTCATCCGCGAAGTCCGCCAGGCCGGGGCGCGCATCCGCCTCATCCGTGACGGCGACGTCGCCGGCGTCATCGCCACCGCCCGGCCGGGCTCCGGCGTCGACGTCTACATGGGCTCCGGCGGTGCGCCCGAGGGCGTGCTCGCCGCCGCGGCCCTGCGGTGCATCGGCGGCCAGATCCAGGGCCGGCTGCTCTTCCGCAACGACGAGGAGAAGCAGCGCGCCCAGCGCCTCGGCATCAACGACCTCGATCAGGCCTACACCACCGAGGACATGGCCAAGGGCGACGTCATGTTCGCCGCGACCGGCGTCACCGACGGCACCATGCTCAAGGGCGTGACGCGCGTCGGCGACACCCTGCACACCCACTCCATCGTCATGCGCTCGAAGAGCGGCACGGTGCGCACCATCGAGGCCGAGCACCACGTCGTCCGCCGCGACGTCGAGACCCCGCATCTCGAGCTGCACCCGATCCGCTGAGGCCGCGCCGGGAGATCGCCGCCCGCGGGGTCGGCGCGGCGCATCTCCCACCGGGTCGCGGCCGGTCCGCAGGCGGCAACCGGCGCGCGGCTTCGACCGCGCGCCGCAAACCTGCTAGGGTCCCGGGACGGTGGCCATCCTGGCCGTGGGCTGCCGCCGGCCCGGCGGCGTCACCCCGGCGTGTTCGCCGCTTCGTCCTCCGCAGCGGGCTGGTCGCTGCGCAGCGCGAGGTCGCCCAGCACCTCGATGACGCGGCAATCGGCGATGCGCTCGCCCTCGCACTGGGCGAGCATGCGCGCGAGCTCGCCCTCGAGCGCCTCCAGGCGGGCGAGGCGGCGGCGGATCTCCACCAGCTGGCGCCGCGCGATCGCGTCGACGGCGGCGCAGGAGCGCTCCGGCTCGTCCGCCAGGCGCAGGAGGTCGCGCACCGCGTCCAAGGGAAAGCCGAGCTCGCGGGCGTGGCGGATGAAGGCGAGCCGGCGCACGGCAGCGGCGTCGTAGAGCCGCTGGTTGCCGGCGCTGCGCTCGGCCTCGGGCAGGAGCCCGACGCGTTCGTAGTAGCGGATGGTGGGCACCTTGACGCCCGTCTCCCGCGCCAGCCGGCCGATCGAGCGCATCGAACCTCCCCTTGAAGCTCCAGTCGCTACAGCAGTTAGGCAGGCGCGAGGGTGACGAACAGAGGCGGCGAGCAGCAGGGAGGAGGCGAAGGATGGACGCCACGGCCGCAGACGCGCGGGCGCCGCGCTGGTCGGTGGGCGGGATGGATTGCCCGGTCTGTGCCGACAAGGTCCGACGGGCGGTCGAGGCCCTGCCCGGCGTCGACGACGTCGACGTCTCCGCGATCAGCGGAACGCTGTCGATGACGCTCGACCCCGCCCGCACCGCGCCCACGGAGGTCGAGGCGCGGGTGCGCGCGCTGGGCTACGCGATCGACCGCGCCGCCGCGCCCGGCGCCGCCGCCGGCGGCGATGCGCCCCGCCGCCCGCCGGCGCCGTCGTGGTACGCCACCGCCAAGGGGCGGCTCGCCCTCGCCACCGGCGCGCTCCTGGCGACGGCGTGGGCGGTCCGGCTGCTCGCGGGCGCGGAGGCCGGCGCCTGGGCGTTCGCCGTCGCCTGCGTGGTGGGTGCGGCGCCGCTGGCGCGCCGCGCCTGGGCCGCCGCCCGCACCGGCCAGCCCTTCACCATCGAGGCGCTGATGACGGTCGCCGCCGGCGGCGCGCTGGTGATCGGGGCGGCCGAGGAGGCGGCGGTGGTGGTGTTCCTCTTCACCGTCGGCGAGGTGCTCGAGGGCGTCGCCGCCGGCCGCGCCCGCAGCGGCATCCACGCCCTCGCCGACCTGGTGCCCAGGACCGCGCTGGTGGAGAGCGCGGGCGAGCTGCGGAGCGTGCCCGCCGCCGCGCTCGCGGTGGGCCAGATCGCGCTGGTGCGTCCCGGCGAGCGGGTGCCGGCCGACGGCGCGGTGGTCGACGGCGTCTCGGAGGTCGACGAGAGCCCGGTCACGGGCGAGTCGGTCCCGGTGGCCAAGGCGCCGGGCGACGGCGTCTTCGCCGGGTCGATCAACCGCGCGGCGGTGCTGCGGCTGCGGGTCACGCGGCCGGCGACGGACAACACCATCGCGCGGATCGTGCGCCTGGTGGAGGAGGCCGAGAGCGCCCGCGCCCCGACCCAGCGCTTCATCGACCGCTTCGCCCGGATCTACATGCCGGCGATGGTGAGCGTGGCGCTCCTGGTCGCGGTGGTGCCGCCGCTGGCGGTGGGTGCCGAGTGGCAGACCTGGATCTATCGGGCCCTCGCGCTGCTCTTGATCGGCTGTCCCTGCGCCTTGGTGATCTCGGTGCCGGCGGCCGTCGCCTCGGCGCTGTCCACCGGCGCGCGCCACGGCCTCCTGTTCAAGGGTGGCGCCGTCGTCGAGGCCGCCGCCGCCACCGCGGTGGTCGCCTTCGACAAGACCGGCACGCTCACCGCCGGCAGGCCCGAGGTGACCGACGTCGTGCCGCTCGGCGTCGAGCGCGCCACGCTCCTGGCCGTCGCCGCCGGCGTCGAGACCGGCTCCAGCCACGCCCTCGCCGAGGCCGTCGCCGCCGCCGCCCGCGACGCGGGCGTCGCCCCGCGGCCGGCGACCGGCGCGCGCGTGCTGCCCGGCCGCGGCGTCGAGGCCCACCTCGACGGTCGCCGCGTGCGGGTGGCGTCGCCGGCGCTCGCGGCCGAGACCGGCGTGCTCGACGAGGCCGCCCGCGTCGTGGTCGACGCGCTCGAGGCCGCCGGCAAGACCGTCGCCGTGGTCTTCGACGACGCGGCGGCGCTGGGTCTTCTCGCCCTGCGCGACCGCCCGCGCGCGGACGCGGCGGACGGGCTGGCGCGGCTGCGCCGGCTCGGGGTCGAGGCGGTGATGCTGACCGGCGACAACGCCCGCACCGCCGCGGCCGTCGCCGGCGAACTCGGGGTCGAGCCGCGCGCCGGGTTGTTGCCGGAGGACAAGGTCGCGGCCGTGCGCGCGCTCGCCCGCACCGCGCCGGTGATGATGGTGGGCGACGGCATCAACGACGCGCCGGCGCTCGCCGCCGCGCCGGTGGGCGTGGCGATGGGGGCGGGCACCGACGTCGCGCTGGAGACGGCCGGCGCCGCGCTGATGCGCGACCGCGTCGGCGACGTCGCCGCCACCATCCGCCTGGCGCGCGCGACGATGGCCAACGTCCGCCAGAACGTCGCCATCGCCCTCGGCCTCAAGGGCGTCTTTCTGGTGACCACGGTCACCGGCGTCACCGGCCTGTGGATCGCCATCCTCGCCGACACCGGCGCCACCGTCCTGGTCACCCTCAACGCCCTGCGCCTGTTGGGCTTCCGCCCCGACGGCGACGTCCCCACCGCTGCCCGCCCCGACGACCGGCGCGGCCGCGCGCCGGTGCCCCCGGTCCCCGCCGTCGCGACCGACGGCGATCGAGCCCGCCGGCCGACCGTCACCGCATGGACGACGGACCCGACGTCGCCGCCCCGACACGGCACCGGCGCCCGTTCCCGAACGCCAGCGGACGGTTGACGAGCCGGCGCGTCGGGCCCGGCGCCCCGGCCTCGCGGACCCCGCGGCGGTCATCCGCGGCATTTGACGGCGCGTCCGCGCCACTCTAACGCTCGTTCGCGCCTCCAGGGCGCGAAGGGGAGGACGACGATGATCGTCGTCGACTTTCTGAACACGTTTCTTTGGGGTACGTGCTGGTCTACGGCCTCTTGGCCGTCGGCGTTTTCTTCACGATCCGGCTCGGCTTTCTGCAGTTCCGCCATTTCGGCGAGATGTTCCGGGTCATCCGCAGCGCGCCGGCCACGCACATCGCCGGCATCACCACGTTTCAGGCGCTCACCGTCAGCCTCGCCTCGCGCGTGGGCACCGGCAACCTCGCGGGCGTCGCGGTAGCACTCTATCTCGGCGGTGCCGGTGCGATCTTCTAGATGTGGATCGTGGCGCTGGTCGGCATGGCCACCGCCTATTCCGAGAGCACCCTCGCTCAGCTCTACAAGGTGAAGAACCCTGAAGGGCAGTACCGCGGCGGGCCGGCCTTCTATATCGCCCGCGGGCTCAAGGCGCCGTGGGCCGCCGCGCTCTTCTCCGTCACGCTGATCCTCTCCTTCGGCCTCGTCTTCTACGCGGTGCAGTCGAACTCGGTCGCCGAGGCGGTCGAGGGCGCCTTCGGCATCCCGAAGGTGGCGACCGGGATCGCCGTCGCGGCGGTGGCGGGTGTGGTCATCTTCGGTGGCATCCCGCAGATCGCGCGGGTCGCCTCCTACGTCGTGCCGTTCATGGCCACGGCCTATGTCCTCTTGGCGATCGTCGTCCTCGCCCTCAACATCACCGGGGTGCCGGCGATGCTGGCCACCATCGTGCAGAGTGCGCTGGGGCTCGAAGCGGCGGCCGGCGGTGTGACCGGCGGGCTCGCGGCGGCGATGCTCAACGGCGTCAAGCGCGGGCTCTTCTCCAACGAGGCCGGCATGGGCTCGGCGCCCAACATCGCGGCCTGCGCCGTGCCGCAGCCGCACCACCCGTCGTCCCAGGGCTTCGTCCAGCCGCTCGGCGTCTTCGTCGACACCATCGTCATCTGCACGGTGACCGCGCTGGTGATCCTGCTCTCGGGTGTCTACGAGCCCGGCGTGGGCGCGACCGGCACCGAGCTCACCCAGGCCGCGCTCGAGGACCATGTCGGCGCCTTCGGCGGGTATTTCCTGGCGATCGCGATCCTCTTTTTCGCCTTCACCTCGATCATCGGCAACTACAGCTACGCCGAGAACGCGCTGGCCTATTGGGGGCTCGGCGGCAAGACGCCCTTGACCCTCATGCGCACCGCCGCGCTCGCGATGGTGGTCTGGGGCTCCCTGCAGACCGTGGGCACCGTGTTCGCCACCGCCGACGCCTCGATGGCGCTGATGGCGACGATCAACCTCGTCGCCATCGTCCTGCTCTCGGGCACGGTCGCCAAGCTCACGCGCGACTATTTCGAGCAGCGCCGCGCCGGCCGCGAGCCGACGTTCCACGGCCGCGACTACCCCGAGCTCGAGGAGGCGGTCGAGCACGACATCTGGTGGCGTG
>JAAAPF010000110.1 GCA_009908425.1 Alphaproteobacteria bacterium | reverse complement strand
GGTGTTCGTCACCACCGTCACCGACGTCTTCGGCTTCTTCACCTTCCTCGGCGTGGCGACGCTGGTGCTACTCTGAGCCGGCACGCTCGGTCGGCCGGCGCCGGCACGGCGCCCCGTCAATCGCCGCCGATGCGCTCGCCGGTCCGCTTGCCCTCGACGCTCTCGGGGTGGACCTTCGAGGGCCGCTGCGGCGCGTCGGTGGCGCCGCCCAGAATGTTGGCCGACGCCGAGGTCGCCTCGTAGGCGGCGACCAGACGGTCGTAGGCCGCCTTCAGCGGCGCCAGGCAGGCCGCGCGTTCGGCGCCGGGATCGGACCGGGCGAGCTGCGCGTCGATCTCGGCACGGGTCGCCGCCGGGATCTCGGCGTTGGCCTCCAGCGCGCGCGTCAGGTGGTCGCGGATGGCGGCGCAGGGCTCGTCCCACGACATGCGATCGAGCTCGGTGGCCGGACCGTCCTGGGCGACGGCGCCGCCGAGCGCGAGCATCGCGAAGACGGCGGCGGCGGCGATGGTGAGCCGGGGCATGGCCCTCTCCCGTCGGGTTCGATCGAAAAACGCCCGACAAGGGCAGACGGTGCCCCTCACGCGCCGGCGGCCGGGGGCGAAGGACGGCGGCGTCTCGGCGCGGCCGCCGCGTTCGACCGCCGGTGGCGGCCCCACGGGTGAAAAAGCGCACAACGCCGGCCGGTCGCGTGTCATAGGCTCGTCACAATGAACGCAGGCGACGGCCGACGTCGCCGGGTGGACGAGGAGGGAAGGTCCGATGCGGCTCTACGCGTCCGCGGTCGCCGCCGTCTCGCTCATGGTGTTCGGCGCTACCGCCGGCGACGGCGAGGACACCCGCCTCCTGCACGTCGAGGTGATGCCGATGCTCGCCGCCGAAGGCTGCGCGATCGCGGCGTGGATGGCGGAGCGCTATCTGGTGCCGAGCGTCGAAGGCGGCGCGCGCCTCGCCTATGTCTGCCACCGGACGGTGCCGCGCCGCCAGTTCGAGGCGATGCGGGCGGAGGCGGCGGCCCACAACGCCCGCGTCGCCGCCCGCGCCACGGCCGAACGTTAGAGCGCGTCCCACTTGGGCGGACCCACCCGCACACTCGGCCCGGCCACCCATGAGCGTACCCTGGGTGGCCGGGCGGGGTGTGCGGGTGGCTCGGTCAACTTGAACGGGACGCACGCTAATCGTAGCGCAGGTCCGTCGCCTTGCCGCGGAAGACGACGTAGGCGATCGCGGTGTAGGCCAGGATGATCGGCATCACCACCAGCGTGCCGACGAGGATGATCGCCAGGCTCTCGGGCGCGCTCGCCGCCTCGTAGATCGTCATCCGGTCGGGTACGACGTAAGGGTAGAACGAGTAGGCCAGCCCGGCGAAGGCGAGCGCGAACAGCGCGACGCCGCCGGCGAAGGGCGCCCAGTTGAAGGCGTCGTCCGCCATCGGCAGCCGCTCGAGGACCACCGCCGTCGCCGCGAACACGGCCGCCGCCGACAGCGGCAGCGGCGCCAGCAGGATGAACTCCGGCAGGGCGAACCACTTCTCGAGGATGCGCGGGCTGGCGAGCGGCGAGGCCAGCGAGATGCCGACGAACCCCACCGCCACGAACCACAGGCACCACCGCGCCCACCGCACGGCCTTGGCCTGGAGCGCGCCCTCGGTCTTGTGGATCAGCCAGGCGGCACCGATGAAACCGTAGCCGCAGGCGACGCAGACGGCCGTCAGTGCGGCGAACGCTTCGGCGACCACGCCGGTCTCCAGCCCCATGACGTAGCGCCCCAGCATGTAGCCCTGGGCGAGGGCGGTCATCAGCGAGCCGGCGAAGAACGCGGCGTTCCAGCCGGCCTTGCGGGCCGGCGCGACCTTCTGGCGGAACTCGAAGGCCACGCCCCTGAGGATCAGGCCCAAGAGCATGACCGCGACGGGAACGTAGAGCGTCGAGAGGATGACGCCGTGCGCGACCGGAAACGCCACCAGCAACAGCCCGACCGCCAGGACGAGCCAGGTCTCGTTGGCGTCCCAGAAGGGCCCGATGCTGGCGACCATCCGGTCCTTCTCGGCCGGCTCCGCCCCGGCGAACAGGATGCCGACGCCGAGGTCGTAGCCGTCGAGGACGACGTAGACGAGGATGGCGAAGCCCATCAGGCCCGCGAAGGTGAGCGGCAGCCACACCGCCGGATCGCCCAAAAGCGTCGACATCGCGCTCACTCCGCCGGGACCGCGGCGGCGCCGCCGAACGCCGGTGCCGGCGCCGGCGCGAGCGGCTGTCCCGCCGCCGCCTTGCGGGCGAGGTAGAACAACGTGGCGACGTAGGCGGTGATCAGGACGGCGTAGGTCGCCAGATACATCGTGAGCGAGCCGGCGATGATCGGGGCCGCGACGTCGCTGGCGGCGTCGGCGGTGGTCAGCACGCCGGACACCAGCCAGGGCTGGCGGCCGATCTCGGTGACGTACCAGCCGGCGAGCGTCGCCACCCAGCCCGAGAAGGTCATCGCCACCAGGGCGCGGGCGGGCCAGACGCCGATCTCGCCGCGGCGCCACCAGCGCCCCGCCGCCCACCACGAGACGACCAGCATCAACAGGCCGACGCCGATCATTACCCGAAAGCCGTAGAACACCGGCTTCACCGGCGGGTGCAGCGCGGTGCCGTCGTCGGCGACGAAGTCGTTCAGGCCCGGGACCTCACCCGCCGGATCGTGCTTCAGGACCAGGCTCGCCCCCGACGGCACGCCCAGCTCGAGGTGGTTGGAGCGGCTCGCCTCGTCCGGGATGGCGAACAACACCAGCGGGGCATGGCCGCGGGTCTCCCAGTTGCCCTCCATCGCCGCCACCTTCTGCGGCTGGTGCTCCAGCGTGTTGAGCCCGTGCAGGTCGCCCGCGACGATCTGCAAGGGGATCAGGGTGGCGGCCATGGCGACGCCGGTCTTGAGGGCGACGCGCACGTCGGCGCCGCGGTCGCCCACGAGCCAGCGGAAGGCCGAGAGCCCGGCGACCAGGAAGGCGACGGTGAGCCCCGAGGCCAGCAGCATGTGGACGAGGCGGTAGGGCATCGACGGGTTGAAGATCACCGCCCACCAGTCGGTGGCGTGGGCGACGCCGTCCCGCAGCTCGAAGCCGGCGGGCGTGTGCATCCAACTGTTGAGCACCAGGATCCAAAAGGCCGACGCGGTCGTGCCCACCGCCACCAGCACGGTGGCGCCGGTGTGCGCCCAGGCCGGCACCCGGCGGATGCCGAAGAGCATGATCCCCAAGAACACCGCCTCGAGGAAGAACGCGGTCAGGATCTCGTAGGCCAAGAGCGGGCCGGCGATGTTGCCGACGCGCTCCATGAAGCCCGGCCAGTTGGTGCCGAACTGAAAGCTCATGGTGATGCCGGAGACGACCCCCATCGCGAACGACAGCGCGAAGACCTTGACCCAGAAG
>JAAAPF010000286.1 GCA_009908425.1 Alphaproteobacteria bacterium | reverse complement strand
GGTGGCACCGGGCACGATGCCCTTCCAGTCGAGAAAGCGCGCGACCCGGTCGCTCGCCTGCGCCCCGTGCTCCAGCCAGCGCTTGACCTTCTCCTCGTCGATCACGACGCGCTCGGGATGATCCTTGGGCAGGAGCGGGTTGTAGGTGCCGACCCGGTCCAGAAAGCGCCCGTCGCGCGGCGAGCGGCCGTGGGCGACGATGATGCGGTAGTAGGGGCGCTTCTTGGCGCCGCCGCGGGCGAGGCGGATGGAGACGGCCATGCGGTCGGGGTTCCTTTCGTTCGGGTTGGCTCGCTTGCGTGTCGCGTTCAGCGCGGCATCAGCTCCGGCGGGATCTGGCCGCCCGGGGGCATGCCGCGTTTGCCCATCTTCTTCATGCGCTTCATCATCGACGCGCCCAGCAGCTTGATGTTGCGGCGCTCCTTCGGCGTCATCGAATCGATGATCGCGGCCTGACGCACCAGGATGCGCTCGTCCATGTTGGCTTCGTTCATCTGCTTTTGGATCTTCTTGACCCCGGGCATCATGCCCATCAGGCCCTTCATCCCGCCCATCTTCTTGATCTGCTGGATCTGTTTCTTGTAGTCGTCGAGGGAAAAGCTGCCCTTCTGCATCTTGCGGGCGAGCTTCTCGGCCTCCTCCTCGTCGACGTTCTCCTGCGCCTTCTCCACCAGCGAGACGACGTCGCCCATGCCGAGGATGCGCGAGGCCACCCGCTCGGGGTGGAAGGGCTCGAGGGCGTCGCTCTTCTCGCCGGTGCCGACGAGCTTGATCGGCTTGCCGGTGACGTGGCGCATCGACAAGGCCGCGCCGCCGCGGGCGTCGCCGTCCATGCGGGTGAGCACGATGCCGGTGACGTCCAGGCGCTGGTCGAAGGCCTCGGCCGTCTTGACCGCGTCCTGGCCGGTCATGGCGTCGGCGACGAGCAGGCTCTCCTGCGGCTGCGCCTTGTCTTTGACGGCCGCGACCTCGGCCATCAGCTCCTCGTCGATCGAGAGCCGGCCGGCGGTGTCCAGGATGACGACGTCGTAGCCCTCGCCGCGGGCGGTCTTCATCGCCCGGTCGGTGATCGCGAGCGCGTCCTGGCCCTCGACGATCGGCAACGACGCGCAGCCGACCTGACCCGCCAGCACCTCGAGCTGCTGCTGCGCGGCCGGGCGGCGGGTGTCGAGCGACGCCACCAGCACCTTCTTGCGCTCCTTGTCCTGGAAGCGCTTGGCGAGCTTGCCGGTGGTGGTCGTCTTACCCGAGCCCTGCAGGCCCGCCATCAGGATGACCAGCGGCGGGTTGGTCGCCTTGGCGAGGTCGACCGCCTCGCCGCCCAGGAGCTCCTTGAGCCCGTCGTGGACGATCTTGACGACCATCTGGCCGGGGGTGACCGACTTGATCACCTCCTGGCCGACGGCGCGTTCCTTGATCGTCTTGACGAAGTCCTTGACGACCGGCAGCGCCACGTCCGCTTCCAGGAGCGCCACCCGGACGTCGCGCATGGCGGCGTCGACGTCGCCCTCGGCGAGGGCGCCGCGGCGCTTGAGGCGATCGAAGACCTCGTTCAGGCGATTCGACAGGTTCTCGAACATGGCAAGCCGGCCCGCCGCCGTGCAGGGGGCCTTCGTCTCCGACCTGGGTTCCCGGGTTACTCGAAAATGGCGGTGTCTTCTTCGCGCCGCAAGCCCTCGGCGTCAAGCGAGGGGCCCCGCCGCCACGGGACGGTAGGCCGCGCCGCCGCGACCCGCTACGCTTTCCGCGGCGCACGCCGTGCGTCCACCAACGGGGGAGGGCCATGACGCGCGTCGTCGCGGTGATCAACTTGAAGGGCGGGGTCGGCAAGACGACGACGACGGTGGCGCTCGCCGAGACGCTGGCGAGCGAGCACGCCAAGAAGGTCCTCGTGGTCGACCTCGACCCGCAGACCAACGCCACCGTCATGCTCATCGGCGAGGCGGCGTGGCTGCAACGCAACCGCACCGGCGGAACGATCGCCAGCCTGTTTCGCCGCGCCATCGAGCCCACGGCGCCGCCGTTCGATCTGAAGCGCTGCGTCCACGAAGGCGCCTCGGACGTGACCAGCGCCCACGGGGTCGACCTGATCCCGTCGAGCCTCGACCTGATCGATTTGCAGGACCGCCTGGTGACCGCGTCGGCCCGGCGCTTCGGGGTGCACTCGCTGGTCGAGATCCTGCGTCGGGCGATCCGCCAGCGGCTCGCGGCTTACGACCTCGTGCTGGTCGACTGCCCGCCACATCTGGGCCTGATCACCCTGAACGGCCTGCGCATCGCCGAGAGCTATCTGATCCCCACCATCCCCGACGTGCTCTCCACCTACGGGATCGCGCAGATCACCAAGCGTGTCCGCGACTTCGCGTCGTCGAGCGGGGCCCGCATCGCGCCCTTGGGCGTGGTCGCCACCAAATGGCGCGCGGGCGTGAAGGTCCACCAGACCACGCTCGAGCGGATGCGCGCCGACGCCGCGGCCGGCCGCGGCCCACCGGTCTTCGAGACGGTCATCCCCGAGGCCGCCGACCTCGCCGCCGCGGCCGAGTACATCAAGGAGGGCCGCACCCTGGCGCAGAAGTACAAGGGCGCGCGCGAGCCCTACGCGGCCCTCGCCCGCGAGGTGCTGGCGGCGGTGGAGGCGCGGCCGTGACGCTGCGCCGGCGCTTCGACGCCTTCGTCAGGGTGGTCGCCGAGCAGGCCGAGCGCGACGCGGATTTCGCCGAGCGCCTGGAGGCGGCGCTCGGCGGCGAGTTCGCCCCGGCGCGCACGTCCCGCCGCAAGCGCGCCCCCGCCGCGTTCGACCCGGTCGCCGCCGCCCACGACGGTGAGCCCACGCTGCGCGCCCGCCTCGCCGAACTTTCCGCCGATCAGCTCAAGGACATGATCGCCGAGCACGGCCTCGACCCCACCGGCCGCGCCAACCGCTGGCGCAAGCCGGAGCGGCTGGTCGAGCTGATCGTGGACCGCGCGGTCGAGCGGGCGCAGAAGGGCCGGGGGTTCGGCGCGTGAGCGCGGCGGTCAGTTGCGCTCCTCTTCGAGCTTGCCGACGCGGCGCTCCGGTCGCGCATGTCGGCTGTGCATGGCACGGACCTCCGTCACCAGGCCTTGAACCGTGCCGTCGAGCCGCTGCACCATGCCGTGCCGCACCGTAAGGTCGTCCCTAATTACGTCCATCTCCTGGCGAAGGAGACGCTGCTCGTGCAGCAGCCTTTCCATCTGCGCTGCCAGGAACTCCAAACTGACTTTCTCGTCCGACACCGTCCGCTCCCAACGGCCGGAACTCAGATCCGTCTACTGGACCGGCTCGGTCAAGCGCCGCGCTTGCGTTTCGCGCGCGGGCGGGCCAAGTCGGCGGCCATGACGCGGCTCTCGTTCATCAAGATGCACGGGCTCGGCAACGACTTCGTCGTGATCGACCGCCGGCGGGGTGGGCC
>JAAAPF010000017.1 GCA_009908425.1 Alphaproteobacteria bacterium | reverse complement strand
GCCGAGCGGCTCGACGTCGTCCTCGGCGGGCGCCGGGTGCTCAGCGGCATCGACCTCGCGGTCGACGACGGCGAGATCGTGACGCTGCTCGGCCCCAACGGCTCCGGCAAGTCGACGCTCCTGCGCGCGCTCCTGGGCGCCGTGCCGCCGAGTGCCGGGACCGTGCGCCGACGCGGCCGTCTCGTCGTCGGCTACGTCCCCCAGACGCTGGCGATCGACGCGACCCTGCCGATCTCCGTCGGCCGCTTTCTCGACCTGCCGGTGCGGGCGCCGCGGCCGGCGCGCCACGCGGCCCTCGCCCGCGTCGGGGTCCACGGCCTCGAGCGGCGGGCGATGACCAAGCTTTCCGGCGGGCAGTTCCAGCGCGTGCTGCTGGCGCGGGCGCTGCTGGCGCGGCCCGAGCTGTTGCTGCTCGACGAGCCGACCCACAGCCTCGATCACGCCGGCGCCGCCGCGTTCTACGGTGTGATCGACGAGGTCCGACGCGAGACCGGCTGCGGCGTCGTGATGGTGAGCCACGACCTCCACGGCGCCATGCGCATCGCGGACCGCGTCGTCTGCCTCGAGGGGCGCATCCGCTGCGAAGGGGTACCGCACGAGGTGGCCGCGGCGCCGGCCTACCGCGCGCTCTTCGGTGAGGCCGCGGCCACGCTCGCGCCCGATCCCCACCCGCTCGCGGATAAGGCCTGATGCTCGACGACTTCATGGTGCGCGCCACGCTCGCCGGGCTCGGCGTGGCGATCGCCGCCGCACCGCTCGGCTGCTTCGTCGTCTGGCGGCGGATGGCCTATTTCGGCGACGCCACGGCGCACGCCGCGATCCTCGGCGTCGCCCTCGCGCTCACCTTCGAGCTCTCGATCTTCGCGGGCGTCATGGCCGTCTCGCTGGCGATGGCCGCCACCGTCGCCACCCTCGCCGGCCGCGACGTCGCCATGGACACGCTGTTGGGCGTGCTCGCCCACGCCGCGCTCGCCTTCGGCCTCGTCGCGATGTCGCTGCTCACCGGCGTGCGCACGGACCTCATGGGCTATCTCTTCGGCGACGTCCTCGCCGTCGGCCGCGGCGACCTCGCGATCATCTGGGGCGGGGCGCTCGCGGTCGCCGCCTTGATGTGGGCGCGCTGGTCGCGCCTCCTGACCGCGACGCTCGAGCCGGACCTCGCGGTCGCCGGCGGGATCGACCCGCGGCGCGAGCAGTTCGTGCTGACCCTGGCGCTCGCGATCGTCGTCGCCGTGGCGATCAAGGTCGTGGGCGCACTCCTGATCGCCTCGATGCTGATCATCCCGGCGGCGACGGCACGGCCCTTCGCCACCGATCCCGAGGTGATGGCCGCCGCCGCCACCGTCGTCGCCGCCACCGCCATCCTCGGCGGCCTGCGCGCGGCCTACGTCTTCGACACCCCGGCCGGCCCCACCATCGTCGCCGTCGCCGCCCTCCTCTTCACCGCGTCGACCACGCTCGCCGCCTACCGCCGCGCCCGCTGACGGGCGACGGGGGTGCGGCCCGCCACATCATCGCGGTGTCGCCGGATGGTGCCGCACGCGATGGCGCCGGCGCGGCGATCCCGACCGCGGCACGGGCCGATGATGGGCGGCGCTGCCCCGACGGGCCGAGGGCGCCGAACCATGGCTCGCGGGCGCCGAGCGCGGTCGACCGGCAGGGCGAAAAAGGCCGACGAGGCGTGCGTCACGACCTTTCGCCGCCTGGCCGGCCGCTCAATCCTGGCCCACTACGACGCGCAAGCTGCGGGGCTCCCAGCGCCCGCACCAGTCGTCCTCGTCCGTCGCCGGCGCCGGCGCGTCGGGCCGCGCGCCCAGCAGGCAGGTCCGCGTCTCGGGCAGCCAGTGGGCGCAGGTGCAGCAGCGCCGGAACGGGCACGCGGCGCAGCTCTCGGCCGGTGCGCGCTCGTTGAAGGCGACGAAGAGGACGTTGGCGTCGCGGCGTTCGACGGTCATCGACCTTTTCCACGAATTCCGGATGATCCATTGCGTACCATTCCGGTACGGTTTTGCGAACTCCCACCTTCGGCGGCGCGGCACGTTGATCCGGCGCGGGCGTTGGTCCGTAAACCAATCTGAACAGTTTGGAGAGGAGCCGGACCATGCAGTGCCAGACCTGCGCGTTCTTCCACGCCCCGAAGAGCCAGTGCCGGCGTTACGCGCCGCAGCCCCAGGCGGAGAACAGCGGGGCGACGGCCGTGTGGCCGACCGTCGCCGTCGACGACTGGTGCGGCGAATACCGGGCGAAGGACGCGACCAAGGCCGCGTGATCTCGCGGACCGCCACCGGGCCGCGGCGCCGGCGCCTCCGTCCCGGCCGCACCCGCCAGTCGTCGTAAACAGGACGACTTGAGTTCTTTTTCGTGCCGACGCTAGGTGTCGTTCATTTCGGCGCGCTTTTCTTGCGCCGAACTTGACCTGCGGTAGCCTGTCGCGTATGCAGACGATGTTCCTCATCACCTCGGAGTGGTCGCCATGAAGTGCGAGACGTGCGCGTTCTATCAGGCCGAAAAAAGCCAGTGCCGGCGCAACGCGCCCGTGCCCATGACCCAGGGCAACGCCGCGACCGCGCAGTGGCCGACCGTCGCCGCCGACGACTGGTGCGGCGAGTACCAGGCGAAGGACGCCACCAAGGCCGCCTGACACCGAGCCGCGGCGGGGCCGGGCGGCGCCGCGATGCGCCCGGCCCGCCGCCGCCTCAGCGACCGTCATGGGACGTCCCCGCATCGGCCCGGTCGCGCCAGCGGACACCGCCGAAAACGGCGATCAACCGCGCCTTGCGGGCACGCAACGCGCGGCGCACCGGGCGCTTGGCCCTCCACGGTCGGATCCGCCGCCACCATCGTCGTCCATAGCCCATCGCGGCCCTCTCTCCCCCTCGCCACCGCAGCGCTCCAAGACGCATTCGGCGTCGCCCAGGCAGTCGCAGGCGTCGCCCATTTCGCCGAGCACGGTGCGGATCGGGTCCCTGCCCGTGTGCCGCGCCGACGCGGCGCCCTCCTCACGCATCGCCGGACCATCTCGGACCGGTGGACGCCGTGACCGCAAAAAGCGCGGCCCTAGTGCAGAACGCACGGGTCATCGGCGACATCGTGGTCCCCCGGTGGTGTCCTCGGCACGGACAACGGCGGGTGGAGCCCTGCCGCGGCGAGGTGGCGGACGAGCGCGCGCACGGCCTCGCCCACCGCCGCCGCACCCTCGCGCACGACCAGCGCGTCGAGCGCGGCGGACGGTGAGCGGCCGGCCGAGACGTCGGCGCAGAGGGCGAGCAGGGCGGCCTCGTCGGCCGTCAGCGCGTCGTTGCACCAGTCGAGAACGGCGAGCGGGCGGCGCGCGAAGGTCTCGAGCCCCGTCACCAGACGCTCCAGCGCGGCGCGCGCCCGCGGCCCCGTCGCCGGGCCGCACAGCACGTCGAAGGCGTGCACCAGATGCGGGCTCGCCGGGTCGCCCTCGGCGATGCG
>JAAAPF010000041.1 GCA_009908425.1 Alphaproteobacteria bacterium | reverse complement strand
CGCCCCTCGGCCTCGCTGATGAGGCACGCCGAGCCGATCGGGTCGGTGGGGTCGCGATGCGTGCGCCGGTGCCGGACCAGCCGCTCGGCGTCCTCGAGGTGCTGGGCGAGGAGGGGGAGGGCGCGTGACGGATCGGCGGTGACGCATCCGTCACAGCGTTTCTCGTGCGTATTCAACGGCTTAGCTTGAGGCGGTGACGGATCGGACGTCTCAGCCCCCTTTGTCGCCAATACACGCGGGCGCGTCATGCGCAAACGCGGAACATCCGTCACTTCCGTCACTTCCGTCACCTTTCCTTGCATATCAAACACTTGCGCGTGACAGATCGGATTTTCATCCGTCACCCATCCGTCACCCATGGTCGATCCCCGCCGCGGCCGGGTCGAACTTCAGCGCCAAGCCACGCGCTCGCCGTTCCTTGTTGGTCCGCTGCAGCGCGAAGCCGCGCTTGACCAGCGCCTCGCTGAACCCCTTCTTCGACTGCGGCGGCTCGCCGGAGCGCTTGGCGTAGTCGCTCCAGTCCGCAAACAGCTTGGCCACCGCCTCGAACTCCTGCGGTCCGACCGTGCAGCGCTCCTCGAGCCAAGCGCCGAACGTGTCCTGCGCTTCGAAGTATTCCTGGGTGGCGCGCCGCACCGCTTCGGGCGGTTCCAGCCCGTCGCGGCGCCACGCCAGGGCTCCGTCGATCATCCAGCGCAGGATGCCGGGCCACTCGTCGCGCAGCTTGTCTTCGAGCTCGCGGTCGGGGTTGGTCGGCTTCTTCTCGAACGGGATCAGGCGAAAACGCCGGCGCGCCGCCTCGTCGACATTGCGCAGGATCGGCTTGTGGTTGCCCACGATCAGCAGCTTGAACTGCGGCTGGAACGTGAAGAAGTCCTGACGCATGTGCCGCGCCGTGATCGGATCACCGCCGGTGAGCTGCTTGATCCGGCTCTCGGCCCAGGCCTGCCCCTCCTCGGTCTCCGAAACCGACACCAGACGTGCGCCTTTGAGCATGGCGAGGTCGGCAGGGTGCCGGTCGCCCCGGCTGGCGGCAAAGGTGTCCATGGCCGACGTCGTGGCATAGTCGCCCATGATGTGCGACACAGTATTCAGAAATACAGATTTGCCGTTACCGCCCGGCCCGTAGACGAAGAACAGGGCGTGCTCGCGCACCGAGCCGGTCAGGGCGTAGCCGCAGACGCGCTGCAGGAACGCGATAAGCTCGTCGTCGTCTCCCGTCGTATCGGCCAGAAAGTTGAGCCAGAGAGGGCAGTTTTGGGTCGCGGCGGGCGCCACCGCGGCCTGCTTCGTGATGCCGTCGCCCGGGTCGGGCTCGCGGGCCTGGCCGCTGCGCAGGTCGACCACGGCGCCGGGCGCGCCGAGCAGGAACGGATCGCCGTCCCATGCCTCGCTGGTCACGGCGACGCGCTGATCGGCCTGGGCGATGCGCTCCGCGCCGCTGATGCTGCCGGCCCGCAGGTACTTCGCCGCACCGTCCGGCGTCGGGGCCTGCTCGGCGACGACACGGGCCACGTGCCGCACGGCTTGGAACGTCGCGCCGGTGTCGTCGCGGCGCCAGCGTGAGCCGGTCCAGGCAAACCAGCGCCCGGCGTGATGGTCGAAGCGCAGCCCGTCGCCGTGCAGCCGGACGAAAATCTCGGCGACGAGATCCTCGCTGAGCGTGGCGCCGGGGTCCGACGCGAGGGCGTAGGCCCCGTCGCGGTCGGCGTACCAGCGATCAACGGGGTTGTCGTCACCCATCGTGGGCGGCCCATGCGCTGCGGAGCGTGCGCTCCGCCTCGATGGGGTCGAGCCCGGCGGCGGTGGCCGCCTGGAAGAAAACGGCATGCCATGCCTCGTGATCCAGCTTGCCGGCGCGGACGAACTTGGCGATCGACCACGCCTCGGCGTTGAGCGTGTTGTTGCGGTCTCCGGCGGGGCAGGTCTGGACGCGCTCGACCGCGGCTTTGAACGCGGCGCGGACGTAGCGCTCGCCGCGTAGCTGCTGAGGGTCGATCTCGGGCTTGCGGCGCGGCTTCGGCAGCGGTGCGACCAGATCCAGGAGCCAGGTCGGCGCCAGTGGCGCGGCGAGCTCGTGCGGCCCGCGGCCCGGCAACCAGCAGTAGGCTTTGCCGTTGGGGTGGACGCTGGGCGGCACGACGACGAAGCCGCCGTCACCCCGGACGTCGATGCCGGCGCCGATCTTGCCGGCCTTGCGCTGCTTCGCGGTCTGGTAGTTGCGAACACCGCGCCCCTCGGGCCAGGCGAAAAAGAGCTGAAAGCCGCGGCCGGTACGCTGCGCCGGGGCACGCGGCAACGCGCCGTGCCGGGAGATCAGCGCCTCGAGCGAGGCACGGCCCTCGTCGCCGTCGAGGTCTAAAGCCCACACCCCGGCGTCGACGCCCATCGCGGCGCCCCAGTTGCCGTCGGGCTGCTGCCGCTGCCAGCGGGCGATCTGCTCCGCGTCCCGGGTCGCGGCACCGCGCCACTTGATGCGCGGCTTCTTCTCCCGCGGCGGTAGCGGGAACACGGGCCAGGGCGGTAGGGCGACCACCGGCGCGGCCAGCATCAGATGTGCCCGAGCGCTGTGAGCTCGGCGATGATGGCGTCGGACCAGCGGTCGCGGCGGTCCTTCGACGTAAAGCCGACGACCTTGGCGTACTGAAGCTTGCCGTTCTTGAAGATGAGCTGTTTGTCCCGGTCGAGCTGCGGCTTGCCGGGCGGGCTGGCCCATGTGCCGTCGCCGTTGCGGTTGATCCCGACGTCGTGGATCACCATGCCGCTCGGCATCTCGACGGTGGCGAAGCCGAGCAGGGTGCCCTTGTTGATGGGGCGCCATTCGGTGATGTTCATGAGGTGATCTCCTCGACGAGCAGGCGGTGGTCGTCGCCTTGGTGAAGAAGCAGCAGCGTGCCGCCGATCTCGGCCAGCACGTCGGCCTCGTCGCCGACCGGGCGGTGATGCCAGCGGGCCAGGACGACGCGCGCCCCGAGCCCGGCCATGGTGCGAGCCCAGGCGCGCTGGTCGTCGCGCCAGCGGTCGGCGCCGACCTTGACCTCGACCTCGACGTGGCGCCCCTGGGGCGGGACCACGCCGTAGACGTCGGCCGGACCTGAGAGGCGACGCCGGCGACGGCCGTTGCGGTCGTAGACCAAGCCGTCGTCGCGCTTCACGGCGCGGCCCCCGGCGGCTTGGATGGCCTGGATCACCTGGGCTATGGCGTCGGTGTGGGTCAGGGGCATGTCACCCCGCCCTCCGCTTAAGCCCCGGCTCGTCGAGCCCGAGCTTCTTCACGATCCAGGGGTTGTAGCCCGCCGCCTTGGCCGCCTCGGTCAGCCCCATGTCCCAGCGCCAAGCCGTGAGGCGGATGATCTTCCCGGGGCTCCACTTCCGCGCCCGGCCCACGCGCCGCATGCCCTCGGGGTCTTTGGGCCAGAGCCGCGCGTCGTGCTCCGACAGCGCGGCCAGCATGTCGCGCTCGCGCCGCTCGGCGTCGGGGTCGACCTCGACGAGCTC
>JAAAPF010000099.1 GCA_009908425.1 Alphaproteobacteria bacterium | reverse complement strand
AGCGGCGCACCGATGTCGTCGGCATCTTCCCGAACGACGCCGCCCTCGTCCGCCTCGTCGGCGCCCTCATGCTCGAGCAGACCGACGAATGGGCGGTCGGCCGGCGCTATCTGAGCTTGGAAAGCCTCGCCCACCTCGGCGATACTGCGCCCCGTCAGCTCGCCGCCGTGGCCGACTGACCAACACTCGGACCCCACCGAGGACCGGCGCTCTTACACCAAGACACGGGGCACGATCGCACTGCAGCCGCTCGTGGACATCGTGCCGCTCTACCTCCTCGCCGACGAGCTGGCTCGCCGGCGCGGTCTCTCGCCCGACCGTCCCCGTGACCTCACCAAGGTCACCGAGACCCGCTGAGCCCGCACCACGGCGGCCCACCCGGTTGCAGCCGTCGTCCGTCGGGCCGGCGGGAGATCGAACTCCAGGCTTACGGCGCCGTCGGCCGAGACCACGAACCGTCGGCCGTGCGGTCCACCAGAGGGGCGGCGAGCCGGGCGCGCACCTCGCCGTGCGCCGCCTTGGCGTCGCGCCGCACCCGACGCGCGGTCGTCCGGACCGACATCCGATCGCGCCCCGAGACGTGTTGGTGTACGAAATCCCGAACTCGGCCGAGGCTCGCCTCGTCGTCACCGTGCCGCGGCTGGTCGGAGCTGCGGCGAGCTGACGCCGGGTGTCGGCGGGCTCGGGTCGGCCGGTCCCAGGTGATCGTGAGGAGTGCTCATGGCGGATCTGCGCACGCTCAACTGCCTGGTGACGGGCGGGGCCGGCTATATCGGCTCGCATGTTGCGCGTCTGCTGCGCGAGCAGGGGGCGCGGGTGACCATCCTGGACAACTTCTATTCCGGTCATCGCTGGGCCGTCGGAGACGCCCGGCTGGTCGAGGCCGACGTCGGCGAGCGCGGGCGGGTCGAAGCGTTGCTCGGCGGCGAGCGCTTCGACGCCCTCCTTCATTTCGCCGCGCACATCTGGGTCGGCGAATCGGTCCGGGATCCCGCCAAGTACTACCGCAACAATACCGCCAACGCGGCGCTGCTGTTCGAGCTGGCGGCGCGGCACGGGGTTGGTCACGTCGTGTTCTCGTCCACCGCGGCGGTCTACGGTGAGGCGGCCGGCCCGTTGGTCGACGAGAGCGCGCCGCTGGCCCCGATCGCGCCCTACGGCACGTCGAAGATGATGGCCGAGCGGATCCTCACCGACGTCGCCGAAGCGGCGGGGCAGCGCACGGCCATCCTGCGTTACTTCAACGTCGCCGGTGCCCACGACGACGGCACCCTCGGCGAGGCCACCCCGGACAACAGCCACCTGGTCAAGGTCGCCTGTGAAGCGGCGTCGGGCCGGCGACCGGCGCTAACCATCAACGGCGACGACTATCCCACCCCCGACGGCACCTGCATCCGGGATTACATCCATGTCCAGGATCTGGCCACCGCCCACGTCGCCGCCCTGGAACGGCTGCTCGACGATCCCAGCCCGTTGGTGGTGAACTGCGGCTACGGCCACGGCTTCAGCGTCCGCGAGGTCGTCGACGCGTTCGCCCGGGTCACGGGTATCGACCTCGCGCCCGGCGTGGGCCCGCGCCGCCCGGGCGACCCGCCCGTGCTCGTCGCCGACAACCGCCGCATCCTGTCGAGCCTGAACTGGCGGCCCGAGCGCGACGATCTGGAACGCATCGTCGCGTCCGCCTGGGCCTGGGAACAACATTTGCAGGCGATGCGGCGACAGCTGGCCTGATCAGTGACGCGGCCCCCGGCGCGCCGCGCTCGGCTCGACGGAGGCCGTGTGGTTCGAGACCCTGCGCTTCGGGCCGATCGTGCTCCGGGGCGTGGTGTCGGCGTGCCGGCGAGAAGCGCGCGCCGTGCCGGCAAGTGGCGCCACGTTACGAGGTGAGCGTCGGCTTCGTGGTGAAGCCGATGCAGCGAGGGCGCGAGCACGGGACGATCGCCGCCGAGGCCATCGGCCGGATCATGCCGCAACGGCGGGCGGGCCACGCCGAACGGGTGCGCGCTGCTCGCCGCCGAGCCCGACCTCACCATCGACGGCCGGCGCCCTCGCTTCGCCGAGGAAAGTGTCGTCGCCAGCCGCTCGGCGGTGGGCCGCCTTCGGTTCGCGGTCGTGCTCCAACCCACACGCGAAAAAAAGACGCCGCGCGCGGCCGAGCGGGACCGAGCCGAGACGGAGCCGGAGCGCGTCATCGTCATCGAGGGTTCGGAATGAGCGTCGCGCAGATGGCACGACGCCGGCCCAAGCGGCAAGGCCTCCACCAACACGGCGCCGACCTGCGGTAGGGGGCGCGCGGTGAGCAGTGTAGAGCGACAACCACCGTGACCGCCGTGTTGCCTCATCACGGAATGTTGCCGACGCTCGATCCGGTTGCCTCATCAGAAAGGTTGCCGAGTGGCGTCATCGGTGGTGCCGCCCGTTCGCGGTTCGCTGGAGGTCCGGCTGGTCGCGCTCGTCGTGGCCGGTGACACGTTTTCCGGCGTCGGCGCGGTGGGCTCGGCGACGTGGGGCTCTGCCCTCGGCTCCGCGAGCGCCGCGTCGCCGAGCTCACCGCTCGCTCCGCTGGCGGCAGCCGGATCGACCACCAGCGCCCGCGCCCGCTCCTGGCGCCAAACCTTCACACGCCGTTGCACCGTGCGGATCAGATGGTCCGGATAGGCACCCGCGTGCCGCTGCTGGAGCCGCTCCAGCAGGGCGGCACCGGTGATCGCCGGCTCCTCGTCGAACCACGCCTTCAGCTCGGTGGGCACCGCCGCGAGCGGATCCGGCACGGTTCGATAGCGTGGCTTCGACGGCTTCGGCGGCGCCGTCGGCCGCACCTCGCCCTCGCGCCACGCCACCCGCAGTCCCTCGAGAAACGTCGTCAGCGGCACCTCGCCCGGCGCCGCCGTCGGCGCCCGGTCCGCCACGTCGACCAGCGCTCGCCGGGGGCGCGGATCTCCGCCGGCGGACGCACCGGATCGAGCTCGCCGTGGCGCGCCGCCACCGCCGCCTTCACCGCCTCGGGCGTACGCGGATCCGCGATCAGACGCTGGTGCGGCGTCGCCGGCTTATCGTAACGCTTGCGGACGAGACCACCCTCGCGCCGCTTCTCCACCAGCCGGAACGACGGTTGGAAGACATTCACGAACAGGCGCATCGGCCGGTAGAGCCGCGCCGACGCCTCCGCCGCCGCCAGACCCTCGAGCCGGCAGTAACCCACCATTCGCCGGACCACGGCGCCGTTCTTCGGCTCGATGTGCGCCTGGTCGTTCTTGCGGTAGGGCCGCGACAGCGCCGCGATCGTCATGCGCGACGGCGGCAGCATCTTGACCAGCACACCCGCCCGGCGCTCCTGCGAATAAGCCATGTCGGCCTCACCTCTCTCCGCCCACCAAAACTACCGACGTTGCAAAGCAGGCGACAACTTCCCTGACAGAGGAGGCGGCGGAGATGGCGGAAGCTGGTGGCCTGCGAGCGCGGCAGCGCCTCCGGGCCGCCGGACTCCTCGGCGCACGCGTCGATG
>JAAAPF010000124.1 GCA_009908425.1 Alphaproteobacteria bacterium | reverse complement strand
CCGAGCGCCGCAGCGATGGTGGTGCGCCGGGCCAAGCCCAAACTGCGCCATTACGCGACGCTGGTGAGCTTCGTGCTGGCGGTGCTGCTGCCGACCGCGCTCACCGTCGCCTACCTCTACACCCGCGCCGCCGACCAGTACGCCTCGACGATGGCGTTCTCGATCCGCAACGGCGACAGCATCATGCCGACGAGCGGCGTGCTCGGCGCCTTCGCGCAGCAGATGTCCAGCGGCAGCGCCGACGCCGAGATCGTCTACGAGTTCGTCCGCAGCCAGAACATGATCGAGGCGGTGCGCGCCGAGTTGCCGCTCGCCGAGATGTACAACCGGCCCGAGCGCGACGTCGTCTTCCGCCTGGGGGAGGACCGGCCGGTCGAGGACGTCGTGGCCTACTGGAACGGGATGACCGACGTCTCCTTCGACCCGTCGACCGGGATCGTCCGCTTCGAGGCGCGGGCGTTCACCGCCGCGGACGCCCGGCGGATCGCGGCGTTCGTGCTGGCGGAGAGCACCCGGCTGGTCAACGACCTCTCCGAGCAGGCGCGCACCGATTCCATCCGGGTCGCGCGCAGCGCGGTCGCCGAGGCCGAGGACCGGCTGCGCGAGGCCCGCCGGGAGATGCGCGAGTTCCGCAACGTCGAGCAGGAGATCGACCCCGCCCAGAACGCGAGCGCGACGCTCGGGCTGGTGGCGGCGCTCGAACAGCAACTGGCGGGCGCCCGCGTCGAGCTGGATTCCGAGTTGCAGCTGGTGGGCGAGCAGAGCCCGCGGGTGAACCAGCTGCGCCAGCGCATCGCCAGCCTGGAGAAGCAGATCGCCCAGGAGCGGACGCGGCTGGGGGCCGGTGCCGCCGGGGCGGCCGGCGGCGAGGAAGGCCGGTTCGCGAGCCTCGTCTCGGAATACGAGGAGCGCAAAGTCGACCTCGAATTCGCCCAGAACGCCTACACCTCGGCGCTCGCCGCCTTCGAGCAGGCCCAGATCGAGGCCCGCCGACAGAGCCGCTTTCTCGCCCCCCACGTCGAACCGACGTTGTCGGTGGAACCGCAATATCCCCAGCGCGCGCTGTTGTCCCTGGCGACGCTGGGCCTGTTGACGGTGGCCTGGGCGGTGGTGGTGCTGGTGGTCTACAACGTCAAGGAACGGCGCTGAGTCCGCCACCCTTGCGGGCGCGCCCACCCTTCGCTATCTCCCCCGCGCCGGAGGGGTGCCGGAGCGGTCGAACGGGCCGGTCTCGAAAACCGGTGTGGGGGTAACCCCACCGAGGGTTCGAATCCCTCTCCCTCCGCCACTTTTCCCAAACCGCGGGCCATCAAGGGCTTGGGCGGGGCGCAGGAGAACTTCCTTCTGGCGTCGTGGCTGCGGTCGTACCTCGCGTCCATAGCGTATCACGCGACCGAGAACCGTTTACGTTCTACTTTGACGGGCGTGTCAGCTGGCCGACCGACGATGCGGCGTCGGTGTTGGCGTGAACGCTCCCGACTTCCCGGCAACGGTATTCGGCAACGCCTCTCGGGTGGCCCTCCCTCCGATGCGCCCTCCCGACCGGTCGGGTGGATGTCCAACCAACCGTCGGCGGCGTCGACGCCGACCAAGACCTCCTCCACGAGGCGTCTGCTCCTGTCGTGCGGGGTCTGCGGCGACAGCTTCGATCAACTGTTCGCGACGACGGGCGCAACCGCGGCCGTCGCCGTCGCCGCCGGTCCAACGTCCGACCGCGAACGGCGGGAGGGCGATCCGCACGGCACGCCCGGCTCGGTTCTCCCCGGCTCGTTCGGGATCCGACGCGATCCGTCGCCGCCGCGTCGTGACGCCGGCCGCGGCCGCTCGTGCCGTCGCGGCGATGCGACCCGCGGGTCCCCGGACCAAGGAACGGGGCGTCCGGCGCCCGTCTCCGTCCTATGGATGGCTCGCGCGCGGACAGCGGACGAGGTGGACGGACGGCGCGATGGCGGGATCCGACGACGCCGGTGCCCGCACCGTCGACCTGGCGGTGCGGCTGGTCGCGCTCGGGCTGCTCGGGGCGTGGTGCTTCGCGCTGCTGCGCCCGTTCATCGCGATCGTGGTCTGGGGCGCGATCCTCGCGGTCGCGCTCTGGCCGCTCTTCACGTGGCTGAAGCGGCTCCTTGCCGACCGCGGCAACGTCGCCGCGGGGCTGATCACGCTCGCCGGCCTCGCCCTCATGCTCGGGCCGGTGGCGCTCCTGCTCGCCAATCTCGCGACGACCGCGGAGACCGTCCTGCGCGCGCTCTCCACCGGCACGCTCGAGGTCCCGCCGCCGCCGCCGCAGGTGGCGACCTGGCCCTGGCTCGGACCGCCCCTCGACGAGGTCTGGACCGAGGCGTCGCAGAACCTGGAGGCGGTGCTGGAGCGGTTCGCGCCCCACCTGCAGCGGGTGGCGAACGCGCTGGTGGGGATCGCGGCCACCGCCGGGATCACGCTCTTGCAGTTCCTGGCGGCGATGATCGTGGCGGGCGTGCTGCTGCCCAACGCCGAAGCGATCCGGCCCGGCCTCGCGCGCTTCGTCGACCGGCTGACGCCGGCGCGGGGCCGCGGCTTCGTCGACCTCGCGGGCGCGACGGTGCGCAACGTCGCCCGCGGCGTCGTCGGCGTCGCCGTGCTGCAGGGGTTGTTGCTGGGCGTCGGCTTCCTCGCCGCCGGCATCCCCTTCGCCGGGCTGTGGACGCTGGTCTGCGTCGTCCTCGCCATCGTCCAGATCGGCCCGGCCGTCGTCGTGCTCGGCACGCTGGTCTACGCCTGGACGTCGCTCGAGGTCGCGACCGCGGTCCTCTTCACCCTCTGGATGATCCCGGCGAGCCTGGTCGACAACGTCCTGCGGCCGATCGTGATGGCCCACGGCCTGCCGGTGCCGATGGTGGTGATCCTCGCCGGCGTCGTCGGCGGCACGCTCGTCCACGGCCTCGTCGGCCTCTTCGTCGGCCCGGTGGTGCTCGCCCTCGGCTGGGAGCTCCTGCGCGCCTGGGTCCGCACCGAGCCCGCGCCGGGCTGACCGCAAGGGCGGATGCCGAGCGCAGGCCGAACCGCCGCTCTTATCAAATCGCGCCGCGTCGGCCATGGAGAGGCGGCGACGCGGGGGGGAGAGGCGGCGATGAGCACCGGACTGATCGCGCTCCTGGACGACGTGGTGGCGATCGCCAAGCTGGCGGCGACCTCGGTCGACGACGTCGTGGGCCAGGCGGCGCAGGCGGGGGCGAAGTCGGCGGGCGTCGTCATCGACGACGCCGCGGTGACGCCGCGCTACGTCGTCGGCCTGGAGCCGGCGCGCGAGCTGCCGATCATCGCGCGCATCACCCTGGGCTCGCTGCGCAACAAGCTGGTAGTGCTGCTGCCGGCGGCGCTGGTGTTGAGCCTGGTCGCGCCCTGGCTGATCACGCCGCTGTTGATGCTGGGCGGCGCCTATCTCTGCTACGAGGGCGCGGAGAAGGTGTTCGAGGCGCTGTTCCCCCACGCCGCCCACGCCCACGAGGCCGAGCTCGCGGGCGTCGGCGATG
>JAAAPF010000302.1 GCA_009908425.1 Alphaproteobacteria bacterium | reverse complement strand
GCGTTGCCGGAGCCGGGCGCGACCTCGCTCAAGGCCGGCACCGCGGCCTCGGCGGCGGGCTGGCGCGCCATCGGCTACCGCCTGTTGCGCGGCCACGCCGTCCGCGTCGACATCGCCGAGCGGCTCGCCCATACGCTGCGCCAGGGTACCCGCGACGGCGCCACCTTCACCCCCGGACCCGAGCTCGGCGGGCTCACCGGGCTCAAGCGCCACGAGCTCGACGACGTCATCCAGGCGCTGGGCTACCGCCGCCTGCCCGGCGACGGCCAGGCCCGCGCCCGCTTTCGTCGCGTCAACCGGCGCGCCCCGGCGCAGCGCCGCCAGCCGGCCGAGCGCCGCGCCGCCGCCGGCCACACCCCCTTCGCCGTGCTCGCCCGGCTCAAGGTGCAGGCCGGGTGACGGCGACGGTCACCCGTTCCACCCGCAACCCGCCATGGTGAGCCCATGACCGAGCCCGGCGTCGCCGCTTCGGAGCGCCTCGACAAATGGCTTTGGCAAGCCCGCTTCTTCAAGAGCCGCACGCTCGCCGCCAAGGCCGTGACCGCACGCCGGGTCCGGGTCAATCAGGAGGTCGTCGCCAAGACGCATCACAAGCTGCGGGCGGGTGACGTGCTGACCTTCCCGCAGGGCGGCGCGGTGCGGGTGGTGCGGGTGCGCGCCTTCGCCGCCACGCGCGGCTCGGCGAGCGTCGCTCGGACGCTGTACGACGACCTCAGGGCCCCGGTCGACGCGCTCACCGTCGACGGCTGAGCGGTCGCGGCCGCACGAAAAAGGGCGGCCGCGGCCGCCCTTTCGCTCACCCGCCGGCGCGGGCGCGCGTCACTGGCTCTCCTGCTCGATATAGGCGATGACGTCGTTGATCTGCTCGTCGCTGCGCAGGCCGGCGAACGCCATGCGGTTGCCCGGGATGTAGCCGCGCGGGTCGGCGAGGTACGCGCGGAGGTTCTCCTTCGTCCAGACGAAGCCCTCCTCCTTCTTCGCGAGATAGGCGTCGCTGTAGCCGGGGCGCTGGGCGTAGTCCTCGCGCGAGGCGATCTCGCGGCCGATGACCCCGTACAGGTTGGGGCCGGTCGGCCGGCTCGGCCGGTCGGCGTCGACGATGTGACAGGCGCGGCACTGGTTGAAGACGCGTTGGCCGGCGGCGGGATCGCCCTCCTGAGCGAAGGCGGGGGCGGCCAGCGTACCCAGCACCGCGGCGAGCCCCAGGGTGGAGACGAGCTTCATCGGCAGACCTTTGTTCGACGCTGTTGACGGCGCGCAACATACCGGTGCGACCGCGGGCATCAACCCGCGCATCGTCACGGCGGCGCGCCGTCGCGACCCCACGCCTACGTTTTCGGCGGCCGCGCCCCGAAGACGCCGGTCCCGATCCGGACGTGGGTGGCCCCGAGCCGGACCGCGTCGAGGTAATCCCCGCTCATGCCCATGCTGCGCCAGGCCACCCCGGCCTCGTCGGCGAGCTCGGCGAGGAGCGCGAAATGCGGCCCCGGCGGCTCGTCGGCGGGCGGGATCGCCATCAGCCCGACCACGTCGAGGCCGTGCACGGTGCGCGCGCGCTCGACGAAGGCCACCGCCTCGGTCGGCGGGATGCCGGCCTTTTGCGGCTCCTCGCCGGTGTTGACCTGCACGCAGTAGCACCGCCGCAGCCCGGTCGCCGCCTCCGCCTTGGCGAGCGCGGCCGCCAGCCGCTCGCGGTCGAGGCTCTCGATCACGTCGAACAGGCGCACCGCGTCCTTCGCCTTGTTGGTCTGCAACGGTCCGATGAGGTGGAGTTCGAGCTCCGGCAAGGCCGCGCGTCGCTCGGCCCAGTGCGCCTCGGCCTCCCGGACGTAATTCTCACCGAACACCCGCTGACCGGCGGCGAGGGCGGCGTCGAGCCGCTCGTCGGGCTGGGCCTTGGCGGCGGCCACCAGGGTGACGCCCGCGCCGCCCGCGTCGGCGAGCGCGGCGCGCAGCTCGGCGAGGTTGCGGGCGACCTCGTCCGCGCCGGTCATCGCCGCCGCCCCCGCTGTGATGGTTCGGACACGAATCCTTTGGACCCGGCCGCGCGCTGTCGATCCATGCGCTGAGCTCCCTCCTGCAACCTCTTGGCAACGATTGGCTTTGCGACGACCACGCCGCGGGCGATCCGAATGTGTCCGGCCTGCAACAGGCGGGCGCGAATGCGACACCATGGCCCGGACGCGGCTTGTGACGCGCGTCACGCTTCAGCATAACCCGAGACGTCCGGTGCGGTCGCGGCCGACACATGGACGCTCAGCTCCCGGGCCCGCTCGCGCGGGCCGAGTGCAACCATGGAGTGGGAAATGAAGAAACTTCTGTTCGGTACGACCGCGCTGGTCGGTGCCGTCGCCTTCACCAACGCCGCTACCGCGCAGTCCGTCAACGTCGGCGGCGCCCTCGACATCGAGATCACCGGCTACTCGGAGTTCCAGGTCGAGTTCGCGGACGAGGATCTCGGCGGGGGTGTGGGCGGGCCCCGCGAGTGGTTCTTCAACCAGGACACCGAGGTCGACTTCATCGCCACCGGCGTCGGTGACGCCACGGGCATCACCTACGGCGCCAACATTGAACTCGATATCGGCGACGGTTCCAACGTCCAGTTCGATGAAACCTGGCTCTTCTTCCAGTCGAACTGGGGTGAGGTCCGCCTCGGCAACGACGACGCGGTGACCGACAACCTGCGCATCACCTCGAACTTCGTCGAGCGTGGTACCGGCGGTCTCGACGGTGACGGCCGCTTCTTCGCGCGCGACACCCGACCGGTCGACGGCGGCGAGGCCACCAAGATCGCCTACTACACGCCGCAGGTCGCCGGCTTCCAGGGCGGCGTCAGCTACGCCATCAACGGCGGCGATTTCGGCACCACCGCGGGCCCCAACGCCGACACCAGCGATCACCTTGACGTCGGTGTCAACTATCTCGGCAGCTTCGGCGCCTTCGACTTCGGCGCCTACGGCGGCGTGTCGTTCTTCAGCACCGCCGAGCCCGACAGCGAGAACGCGACCGGCTGGCAGATCGGCGCCACGGCCGGCGCCTTCGGCTTCGACATCGCCGGGTCGTACTGGTCCAACGACGACGATCTCGACGGCACGGGCGTGACCGACATCGACAACGCCTTCAACATCGCGCTCGCGTCCGAGTTCGCGGGCGTCGGCGTGTCGCTGGCGTACCAGAACGAGTCGGGCTTCGACGACGACGGCGACGCCGACATCTACGGCGGCAGCGCCGATGTGGGCGTCCTGCCGGGCGTCGCGCTGCAGGGCGACGTCTTCTACGTCGACCAGGACGACACGGACGGCGTCAACGCGCTCGTGGGCCTCAACGTGGCGTTCTGAGCCGACAACAGGTTTCTTTCTCGCGGGATCGGACGGCGGGCCTTCGGGCCCGCCGTCTTCGTTCGTAGCCGGTGGTGTCACCGACTCAAGCGCTGGTTGACCCGTCCGCCCAAATCGAAGATCAACCGGGGGCGAGGTCGAATCATGCGAAACGTTCGTCTCTGGATCATGGTGGCTGCTCTCG
>JAAAPF010000087.1 GCA_009908425.1 Alphaproteobacteria bacterium | reverse complement strand
CGAGAGCCGCGAGGACAAACGGCCGCAATTGGCCGATCTGCGCGACAGCGGCACCATCGAGCAGGATGCCGACGTCGTGATGTTCCTCTACCGCGAGGAGTACTACTTGAGCCGCGCCGAACCGAAGCTCCGGGAGAACGAGAAGCACGACGACTTCTCCAAGCGCTACCAGGCCTGGGCGCAGCGCTGCCAGGAGATGCACAACAAGGCCGAGGTCGTGGTCGCCAAGCAGCGCAACGGCCCGATCGGCTCGGTGACCCTGCAGTTCGACGGCAATTACGGCCGCTTCTACAACTTCGAACTCGACGCCCGCCGCCAGCCGGAGCCGCGGTGAGCGCACGGCCGCGGCTCACGGTCGACCTCGACGCCATCCGCGCGAACTACCGGCGCCTGAGCGCGGAGGCCCCCGGCGCGGACATCGCCGCGGTGGTCAAGGCCGACGGCTACGGCCTGGGTCTCGCGCCGGTGGCGCGGACGCTCTTCGCCGCCGGGGCGCGGCGCTTCTTCGTCGCCGACGTCGAGGAAGCCGACGAGCTGGCGGCGATCCTGCCCGACGCCGTCGTCTACGTCCTCGGCGGCTACGCCGCGGGCGCCCGCGACGCCTTTCGGGGTCGTCGGCTGCGGCCGGTCCTCAACACGCCCGGCCAGGTCCGCGCCTTCGCGGCGCTTGCGCCCGACCGGCGACCGCCGGCGGCGCTGCAGATCGACAGCGGCATGACCCGGCTCGGGGTGCCGGTGGAGGCGATCGACGGGCTGCGCCACGACCTCGCCGGCCTGGAGCTCGACTGGCTGGTCTCCCACCTCGCCTGCGCCGACGCTCCGGACCCCGGCTTCAGCCGCCACCAGCGCGCGCGCTTCGAGGCGGCGCGCCGGCTGGTGCCGCATCTGCCGGCGAGCCTCGCCAACTCCGCCGGCATCTTTCTCGGCCCCGACTTCCACTACGACCTGTGCCGGCCCGGCATCGCCGTCTTCGGCGGCAACCCGCGTCCCGGTCGCGCCAATCCGATGGCGCCGGTGGTCACCCTCGACGCCGAATTGCTCCAGGTCTACGCCTTGGAGGGCGAGGCCCGGGTCGGCTACGGCGCCACCTACCGCGCCCCCGCCGGTGCGCGCATCGCCACCGCGGCGGTGGGCTACGCCGACGGTGTCTTGAGATGCGTCGGCAACCGGGCTACAGCCCGCCTGGCCGGCGTCGAGGTGCCGCTGGCCGGGCGGGTGTCGATGGATCTGGTCGGGCTCGACGTCACCGCGGTGCCGACGGCGGCGGCGGTGGAGGGCGCCCGGGTCGAGTTGATCTGGGGCGCCGACGGCCTCGACCGGATGGCCGAAGCCGCCGGGACCATCGCCTACGAGGTGTTGGCGCGCCTCGGGCCGCGGGTCGAGCGGCGTTATCGCGGAGGCGGTTGAGGTGAACCCGTTCCGGCTCATCGGCGCAGGCGTGCTCGGCTTCTGCGCCAATCTCGGCGGGATCGTCGCCTTCGCTTCGCGGGCGATCGGCCGCGGCGTCACCCCGCCCTACTTCCCGCGCCAGTATCTCCGCCAGTTCCTCGACATCGGCTACTACTCGCTGCCGGTGGTGGGGCTCACCGCGATCTTCACCGGCGCGGTGCTGGCGTTGCAGAGCTACACCGGCTTTCAGCGCTTCCAGGCGGAGAGCGCGATCCCCACGATCGTGGTGCTCTCGGTCGTGCGCGAGCTCGGCCCGGTGCTCGCCGGGCTGATGGTGGCGGGGCGCGTCGGTGCGGCGATGGCGGCCGAGCTCGGCACCATGCGCGTGACCGAGCAGATCGACGCGCTGACCACGCTCTCGACGGACCCCTACCGCTATCTGATCATGCCGCGGCTGGTCGGCGGGCTGATCATGCTGCCGCTGCTGGTGGTCGTGGCCGACCTCATCGGCGTCATGGGCGGCTATCTCATCGCCACGCTCAAGCTGGGCTTCGGCAGCGTCGAATACCTCAACAACACCTTTCGCTATCTGCAGACCATGGACGTCGTCTCCGGCCTCACCAAGGCCGCGGTCTTCGGCTTCATCGTCGCGCTGATGGGGTGCTATCACGGGTTCTATTCCCAACGGGGGGCGCAGGGGGTGGGGGTGGCGACGACCCGGGCGGTGGTGACCGCCTCGATCCTGATCCTCACCTCGAACTACATCGTGACCGAGCTGTTCTTCTCGGGCTGAAGGGGACGGGGTGAGCCAGGTGAAGATCCGCATCCGCGGCGTGAGCAAGCGCTTCGGCGCCAACGTCGTCCTCGCCGGCGCCGACCTCGACGTCGAGGCCGGCAAGTCGACCGTGGTCATCGGCGGCTCGGGCACCGGCAAGTCGGTGCTGATCAAGTGCGTGCTCGGCATCCTCGAGCCCGACGCCGGCTCGATCCAGATCGACGGCGTCGAGGTCGTCGGTGGGCGCACCCGCGAGGCGCGCGCCAAGCGCGCCGAATGCGGCATGCTGTTTCAGGGCGGGGCGCTGTTCGACAGCCTCAGGGTGTGGGAGAACGTCGCCTTCCGGCTCACCCACGCCGAGGGCGTGAAGCGGCCGGAAGCGCGCGAGCGCGCGGTCGAGACGCTCCGGCGCGTCGGCCTCGGCGCCGAGGTCGCCGATCTGTTGCCGGCCGAGCTCTCCGGCGGCATGCAAAAGCGCGTGGGGCTCGCCCGCGCCATCGCCTCCGATCCGCAGATCATCTTCTTCGACGAGCCGACCACCGGGCTCGATCCGATCATGGCGGACGTCATCAACGAGCTCATCCGCCGGACCACCGCCGACGAGGGCGTCACCGCGCTCACCATCACCCACGACATGCAGAGCGTGCGCGCGATCGCCGACACCGTCGCGATGCTGCACGCCGGCCGCATCCACTGGCACGGGCCGGTGGCCGCCATCGACGAGCCGGGCGACGCCCATGTCGAGCAGTTCGTCCAAGGCCACGCCGAGGGGCCGATCCACGTCGACGTCGCGGCCGAGTGAGCCCGTTGGCCCGCGCCAAGGTCCGCTACGCCTGCACCGAATGCGGCGCCACCGCGCCCAAATGGTCGGGACGCTGCGAATCTTGTGGCGCCTGGAACAGCCTGGTCGAGGAGCCGGCGGTGGCCGTCGCCGGCCGGCCACAACCCGCCAAGACCAAGGGCGTGCGATTCGAGGGCCTGGCGGGCGAGGGCGCGCCGCCGCCGCGCCACGTCGTCGGCATCGACGAGTTCGACCGCGTGCTCGGCGGCGGGCTGGTGCCGGGCTCGGCGATCCTCGTCGGCGGCGATCCCGGCATCGGCAAGTCCACGCTGATGCTGCAGGCCGCCGCCGCGCTGGCGCGGGCGGGCGAAGAGGCGGTCTACGTCTCGGGCGAGGAATCGATCGAGCAGATCCGACTGCGCGCGCGCCGGCTCGGCCTCACCGACGCGCCGCTGCTCCTGGCCGCGGCGAGCGGGCTCGGCGAGATCCTGGCGAGCCTGGAGCGCCCGCCGGTGCCGAAGCTGGTGGTGATCGACTCGATCCAGACGGTCTTCCACGAGGCGCTCGACGCCGCACC
>JAAAPF010000097.1 GCA_009908425.1 Alphaproteobacteria bacterium | reverse complement strand
CCTCCGCCAGGTAGTGCAGGCACTCGTCGACGAACTCGCCCTTCATGGCACTCGTGTCCTCGTCGTCGCGGGCAGCCACAGCGATAGCGCAACGGCGGGCGGGCGCCAATGTCGCTTCGGGCGACGCGGCCGGCGAGGGGACCGCTGCCGGCGCGAGATGGTGGAAAGAGATGAACGGGCTCGTTAAGGTCGATCTTTGGTCGTCCCGAGGACGGGCCTTCGGGTCGTCCGCCGTCGTGGTCCTCTTCGAAACGGATGTCCTCCGCGCGTGCGTCCCCGACCGTTCTCCACCCGCCACGGCGGTCCGTCGCCGTCCGCGCCCGGGCCTGACGGCGCCGTGTGGCGGGTGGTGCTGGTCGTGTTGGGCTTCGCCGTCTTCGCCGTCGGCACCTTGATCTGGCTGTCGCCGGCGCCCGGCGGCTTCCTTCTCTTGGCGCTCGGCACCAGCTTGGTGCTGACGCACTCCAAGATCGCCAAGCGCCGCTTTTTGACCTTGAAGAAGCGCTATCCGCAGCTGCTCAAGCCCTTGCGCGCGCTGCTCAAGCGCTTCACCCGGCGCCGCTCTCCGCGCTGACCGGGTCGACCTCGTGGATGTGGACGTCGTGGACGGCGTGGCGGGTCATGATGCGCACCGCCAGCTCGGCCGCCTCGTCGTCCGCGAGCCGCACCCAGAGGAGGATGCCGCCGGCGTCGAGCTGCTCCTGCAGCCAGTTGGCGTGGCGCTGGTCGATGACGTGACCGAAGACGTTGGCGGCGAGGCCGCCCGCCACCGCGGCGCCGACCACCAGGCCGGTGATCAGCCCGGTCGAGGCGACCACGGCGCCGGCGGCCAACAGCGGCGGCGCCCAGTTGATCGCACCGATGTAGTTGCCCTCGGCGGCGGCGGGATCGAGCGGCCGGCGGTAGGCCACCCGCGGCACCTTGGGGTCGTCCTCGAGCTCCTCCACCTTCTCGTAGGCGTGGCCGAGCTTGCGCTCGACGGTGTGGCGGTCCGCCAGCAAGCTCAGGTCGTCGTAGTGGAAGCCGGCTTCCAACAGCGCGCGCACCGCCTCGTCGAGATCGCCCACGTCCTCGAACACCGCCACCGCTTCGCGCGCACGCACGTCCGCGCCCATCCGCGTTCTCCTCGCCTGACACCCGGCGAGCGTTGCGCGCCGCGGCGGCGAGCGCAAGAGCCCACGCCCGCGGCGTCCCACCTTCGACGGGTGACGAACCGGCGCGGCGGGCTTAAAGCACGCCGGTGACCGCGCCGGTCGGGACCGCTCATGTTCTATCGCCCGGGCGAGCCCCACGGCTTGCCGCACGACCCCTTCAACGCCCTGGTGGTGCCGCGCCCGATCGGCTGGATTTCGAGCCTCGACGCCGCCGGCCGCGCCAACCTGGCACCCTATTCGTTCTTCAACGCCGTGGCGTACCACCCGCCGCAGGTGGTCTTCGCCGGCACCGGCGCCCACGCCGAAGGCGGGCTCAAGGACAGCGTCGCGAACATCGAGGCGAGCGGTGCCTTCGTCTGCAACGTCGCGAGCGCGGCGCTCGCCGGGGCGATGAACCTGACCTCCGCGCCGGCGCCGCGCGCGGTCGACGAGTTCGAGCTGGCGGGTCTCACCAAGGCGCCGAGCCGGCTGGTGGCGCCGCCGCGCGTCGCCGAGAGCCCGGCGCAGCTGGAGTGCCGGCTCGTCCGGATCGTCGAGCTGGAGACGAGCGATCCGGTGGCGGCCCCCAACCGGCTCGTGATCGGCCGGGTGGTCGGCATCCACATCGACGACGACGTCCTGGTCGAGGGCCGGGTCGACATCGCCCGCCTGGCGCCACTGGCCCGGCTGGGCTACCGGGACTACGCCCCGGTGCGCGAGGTGTTCGAGATGACGCGGCCGAGCTGGCAGACGGCGGAGTGAGGATGGTGATGGATCGCTATTTCGAGGACTTCGCCGTCGGCCAGCGTTTCGCCACCGCCGGCTGCACGCTGAGCGAGGCCCAGATCCTGGATTTCGCGCTGCAATGGGACCCGCAGCCCTTCCATCTCGACACGACCTTCGCCGAGGCCGGTCCTTACGGCGGGCTGATCGCGAGCGGCTTTCAGACGCTCTTGGTCTCCTTTCGCCTGTGGCACGCCGCCGGCGTCGTCAACGCCGCCTCCATCGGCTCGCCCGGCATGGACGAGCTGCGCTGGACCGCGCCGGTGCGCCCCGGTGACACGCTGCGCGTCGAGGCCGAGGTGGTCGAGACCAAGCCGTCGCGTTCCAAGCCCGACCAGGGCACCGCGGTCATCGCCTACGCCGTGGTCAACCAGCACGACGCTCGCGTCATGACCTATCGCGCGGTCCACCTGCTGCGGCGGCGCCCCGACCCGCGCTGAGGCCCCGGCGCGGGTCGGGCCGGGGCCCTGGCGGCGGACCTACGGCGAGCCGACGACGTGGTGGGCGTGGTCGACGCCGTCGACCAGGTCGGCGAATTCGGGGTGCGCCGCGGCCATCCGGCGCTGATGGGTGCGCAGCGCGGCGAGCAGCGCGCCGTCACGCCCGAGCCGGCGATCGGCGATCGTCAGCAGCCGGCGGTTGGGCCAGCTGCGCGGACGCAGCCGTGCCACCGCCTCGAAGGCCGCGGCTTCGCGTCCCGGGTTGTCGCGCGCCAGCAGGATGACCGCCGCCGCGGTCGAGCGCGAGATCCCGGCGTGGCAGTGCACCAGCGCGTGCGCGGCCGCGTCCGCGACCAGCACGTCGGACCAGGCCAGGATGGCGTCGACGTCGGCCGCCGCCGGCGCGTCGACCTCGGGCGCCGCGTCGGCGACGTCGTGAAACCGACGGACGACGTGGTGGTGCGGCCCGTAGGCGGCGAGCGCGGCGGGCGCCGGCCAGTCCGGGTCGAGGATCGACAGGACGTGGCTGACGCCGTCGTCGGCGAAGCCGGCGAGCTCGTCCAGGCCACAGATGCTCAAGCGGTAGGGAACCAGCGGTTCCACCGCCGTCACGCCCTCACCGTCGCGCTGCATGATCGTCCCCGCACCCGATCCCAGCCGCAAACCACCGCGAGAAAAACCCATCTGACCGGCTCTGCCAACCGTCCAAGTCGACACGGTGCCGCGGCCGCGCCGCGCTCCGGCGGCGGCCGCTCACGAGGGTAGCGGGATCTCGGTGGTCTCCTTGAGCGTCTCCATCGACAGGCTCGAGGTGACGTTGAAGAGGTCGATGCGCTCGATCAGCCGTTTGTAGAAGGCGTCGAAGGCGCGGGTGTCGGGGACCCGCACCTTCAACAGGTAGTCGACGTCGCCGGTGAGCCGGTGCGCCTCGACGATCTCCGGCATCTCGCGGATCGCGGCCATGAAGCGCTCCAGCCAGCCGGCGCTGTGCTGGGCGGTGCGGATGGCGACGAACACCGTCTCGCCGACGCCGAGACGCTCGGCGTCCACCAGCGCCACCTGGCGGCGGATGTAGCCGTCGCGCCCGAGCCGCTGCACCCGGTTCCACACCGCGGTCTTGGAGAGCCCCAGCCGTTTGGCGAGGCGCTCGTAGGACACCGCGGCGTC
>JAAAPF010000231.1 GCA_009908425.1 Alphaproteobacteria bacterium | reverse complement strand
GAGATCTGCGGCTCCTCCTCGCGCGGCAGCACGGCGAGCGCGAGCGCGCCGACGCCCAAGGCGGCGAGCAGCAGCAGCGGCACCAGCGGCGAGGTGACGAAGGCGCGGGTGATCCACCCGGCGATGCCGAGGGGGATGTCGTCGCGGCGGGCCATGGCTCAGTCCCCGTAGGCGACCAGGGTGTCGCCCGCGTGCAGCCCGGCGAGGATCTCCACGCCGCCGTCCACCTCCGTGCCGGGCTGGACGACGACCTCCTCGCCACCTTCGAGCTTGGCGAAGGTCACGCCGTAGCGCTTGTCGAGATAGCGCGGCGGCACGACGACGGCGCGGCGCGCGCCGGTGGCGACCTCGAGCCGCACGCGCTCGCCCACGAAGTAGTCGCCGAGGCCGGCGGCCGCGATGTCGGCGACGACGCGGCCGGCGTCGAGCTCGGGATAGACCTGGGTGATGGTCCCCTCGCCCACAATCTCGCTGGCCAACAGGCCGCGGGCGGCGATGCGGACGGTGTCGCCCTCGGCCAAAAAGCGGGCGTGGCGCTCGGGCAGGCGCGCGCGCAGGACGTAGTCGGCGGTGGCGACGGTGGCGACGGTCTCGCCCGGCTGCACGTTCATGCCCCGCGTCATCGGCACCTGCAGCACGCGGCCGGCCGCCGGCGCCAGCACCCGGCCCTCTTCCTCGCGCTCCTCGATGACGGCGCGCTCGGCGCGCCTGGCGGCCAGTTCCTGTTCCACGACGTCGAGGTTGGTGCGGGCCTCGTCCAGCGCCTGGGCCGAGACCGTCTGCCGGCGCCTGAGCTCGCGCACGCGCTCGAGCTCGATCTCCGCCAGCTGGCGCTCGGCCTCCAGCGCGCGGATGCTCGCGTCGACCGCCGCCAGCTCCTCGTCGAGCTTGGGGTCGACCACGCGGGCGATCTCCGCGCCCAGCTCGACGTCGTCGCCCTCGACCACCTCCAGGCGCTCCAGGGTGCCGGCGATGCGGGTGCGCGCGGCCGCCTGCTTCACGCTTTCCACCGTCCCGAAGATCGGACGGAAGTCGCGCACCGTCGTGACCTCCACCGGCAGTGTCTGGGTGGCCGCCACGGCCGGCACCAGCAGGGCGAGGACGGCGACGAGCGCGATCGGCGAGGGCGCCATGGACGATCTCCGGCACGAGCGGTGGGCGTCGGGCTTGACTACATATGCGCATTTTCTAATTAAGCAAGTACGCATATGACAAGCACGGAGAGCTGGTCATGACGATCGATCGGTTGGTGCTGGCGTTCGCCGGCGTCGTGGTGCTCGTGAGCGTGGGCCTGGGGCTGTGGGCGAGCCCCTGGTGGTTCGCGCTCACGGTCTTCGTCGGCGCCAATCTGCTGCAATCGGCGTTCACGGGGTTCTGCCCGCTGGCGATCGTCCTCAAACGCCTCGGCGTGAAGGCAGGCCCGGCCTTTGGTTGAACCCCTGGCGCCGGGCACGCTCGACGGTATCGCCGCCGCCGAGCTCGCCGGCGCGGCCGGGCGGGCGGCGCGGCTGTTGCGCCTGATGGGCCACGACGCCCGGCTGATGATCCTCTGCCATCTGGCGGAGAGCGAGCAGCACGTCGGCGCGCTCGAGGCCAAGCTGGGCTTGAGCCAGTCGGCGCTGTCGCAGCACCTGGCGCGGCTGCGCGCCGAGGGGCTGGTGGCCACCCGGCGCTCGGGCCAGCAGATCTTCTACCGCCTCGCCTCGAAGGAGGCCGCGCGCATTCTGGCGGCCGTGCACGAACTCTACTGCCCGGCACCGGCGGCGACCGACGACGCCGACTGAAGCGCGGCCGCCACCCACCCTGCCGGCGCCGCGACCGCCGACGCCGCCACGCCGTCGGACCGCACGGCGTGGCGGCGTCAAGCGGTCACGCGCTAGAGCGTGTCCCACTTGGGCGAACCCACCCGCACACCCCGCCCGGCCGCCCATGAGCACGATACCCCGGGTGGCCGGGCGGGGTGTGCGGGTGGCTCGGTCAACTTGAACGGGACGCGCGCTAAACGGCGATGCCGGCGTAGTCGACGATGTCGGCGAGGGTGGCCACCGGCTTCGTGCGCTTGGGCACCTTGATGCCGTTGGCGCGGACGCGGCCGTGGGCGCGGTTGTTCAGATAGCTCACCGGGTCGTAGGCCAGGGCGCCGACGATGGTCTCGGCGACCAGGCGGCTACCGACCTCGCCCAGCGAGCAGCCCTGCGCTTGAACCTTGGCCTCGCGCAGGACGTAGTACCAGAGCGGCGTGCGGCGCTGGAAGCGCCCGAACTCGATGGCCTCGCGCACGGCCTCCGACTCGCCGTCGAAGAGTTGCGCCTCGATCAACGGCTCGACGCCCATCGCCGCGGCCACCGCCTGACCGGTCGGGATGCTCAACAGGTAGCCGCGGGCGAGATTGCGCCGGGCGAGGTGGCGGATCAGCGCATCGGGCGCCGCCTCCTCCTCGAACACCAGGTCGAACAGTCCGCGCGACAGCACCGGGTCGATGGCGCGGGCCATCTGCGGCGCCGGCTGACCGGGGATCTCGACGAGTTGGGCCCAGGCGACCCGGTTCTCCGACTTGAGGCAGTAGCGGCCGTCGGCCTCTTCGAGCAGGTCACCGGCGCCGTCGCGCTCGAGGGTGACGCCGAGGAGTTCCGTGATCGTCTTGAGCGGTGCGCCGTCCTGCAGGCGATAGGACGGTCGGATCATCGAATGGCCGAAGCGGAAAGCCGCCACGGAGAACTCCAGCGGCATCACCAGGCCTTCGCCTCCCGGCCGGTAGAACCGCGGCCCGTTGTAAAGAAGGTCCTGAACGACCGCCGGATCGCAGACCCGCATCAAGTAATCGTGGACGACGACGTATTGATACGCCCAGCGGACGATCTGGCGCGCCTTGGCGTAGCGGCGTTGGGGCGACGGGTCGCCGGGCAGGCGGGCGGCGACGGCGTTGTGGAACGCGATGAACGCCGCGTGCAACTGGCTGATGTTGACGTTCTCGTCGTTGCGGCCGTCGGCGATGAGCGCCTTGCGGCCCACGCGCGGAACGTCGATGAAGCCGCCGGCGAACTCCTGCAGCTTCAACGCGTTGGTCTCGGCTTCGTAGAGTGCCGACGCTTCGGTGGCGGCGCCCTGGAGCAACCCCGGACCGTCGCCGTAGACGCTGTCCAGATCCAGCTCGGGTCGACGGCCGTTGCGCAACGTGCCGACGACCGTATCGGGCGCCACCGGCGTGATCGGGCGGCCCCTGCCGTCGGGCTGGGCGATGCGGGAGAGGCCGATCTCGCGATCGGTGCGCGCGGTCAGGTCGTGATCGATGAACTGGCCCAGGTAGGTGAACGCGGCCGGGATGTCGGAATCGAGCGCCGGATCGGGCGGGGTCGAGGCGTCGCCGATGGCGTTGCCGAGGGCGGTGAGCGCGTCCTCGGTCCGTTCGCTCACCGCCAACAGGCAATCCGGCGTGTGCGCGGCCTCCAAGAACAAGTAACCGAACGGCGTCGTGAACAGGATCTCGTCGGCGTTCTCGACGCCGCCGGCATGCGTCACGTTGGTCAGCACGGCACTCTCC
>JAAAPF010000156.1 GCA_009908425.1 Alphaproteobacteria bacterium | reverse complement strand
CGATTCGCCCGGGGCCGTTGAAGCCTTGTGCCGGCGCGCCGCAACCCCATTCGGTTCGGTCGCGGCGGTCTGCGTGTATCCCGCGTTTGTAGGGCCGGCGCGCGCGACGCTCGAGGCCGAGGGACTGCTCGGACGGGTCGCCGTCGCCACCGTCGTCAACTTTCCCTCCGGTTCGGAGCAGCACGACCGGGTGCTGTCGGACATCCGCGAAGCCATCGGGGCCGGTAGCGACGAGATCGACCTGGTCTTTCCCTGGCGCGCGCTTCGCGACGGCGACGAGGAATCCGGCCGCCGGCTGCTCGCGGCCGCCCGGCAGGCCTGCGGCGATCGTGTCCTGAAGATCATCCTGGAAACCGGCGAGCTCGGCGAGCCGGCGCTGATCCGGCGCGCCGCGGAGCTCGCCATCGAGTCGGGCGCCGATTTCCTCAAGACCTCCACCGGCAAGGTGCCGGTTAACGCCACCCCCGCGGCGGCGCGGATCCTGCTCGAGACCATCCGCGACAGCGGGCGCGAGGTCGGCTGCAAGATCTCCGGCGGGATCCGCACGACCGCGCAGGCTCGCGACTACCTCGACCTGGCGGCCGGGATCATGGGTTCCGACTGGATCGCTCCCGAGCACTTCCGCTTCGGCGCCTCCGGCCTGCTCGACGATCTCCTGGCGACGCTGGGGGGCGACCCGTCGACAGGCGGGGAAGCGGGTTCCTACTGATGCAGGTCCGCGACATCCTTGCCCGCAAGCGCGACGGCGCGCCCCTCGACGCGGACACCATCGAACGCCTGGTGGCCGGCATTACCGACGGTTCCGTCGGCGACGAGCAGCTCGGCGCCTTCGCCATGGCGGTATTCCTGCAGGGCATGGACGACGACGAGTGCGTCGCGCTGACGAAGGCCATGCGCGATTCCGGCCGGGTCCTTCGCTGGGACGAACCCGCCCTGCCCGGCCCCTTGCTCGACAAGCATTCCACCGGCGGCCTGGGTGACGTGACCTCCCTGCTGGTCGCGCCCATCGTGGCGGCCTGCGGCGGCTTCGTGCCGATGATCGCCGGGCGCGGCCTGGGGCATACCGGGGGTACGGTCGACAAGCTCGAAGCCATTCCCGGCTATGACGTCTCGCCGCCGACCGAGCGGCTCCAGTCGATCGTGCGCGACCTTGGCTGCGCCATCATCGGCCAGACCGCCGAGCTCGCGCCCGCCGACCGGCGGCTGTATGCGGTGCGCGATGTGACCGCCACGGTGGAATCGGTGCCGCTGATCGTCGCCTCGATCCTGTCGAAGAAGCTGGCCGAGGGGCTGGACGGCCTGGTGCTCGACGTCAAGACCGGCAACGGCGCGGTCATGACCGATTTCGATCAGGCCCGCTACCTGGCGCGTCGGCTGGCCGAGGTCGGCACCGCGGCCGGAGTGCGAACGCACGTGCTGCTTTCGGACATGAGCCAGCCGCTGGCTGACAGCGTCGGCAACGCCCTGGAGATCGGGGAAGTCATCGATTGCCTCGGCGGACGCCCGAGACGCGAATCCCTGATGGCGCTCAGCCGTGAGCTGGCGGTCGAAGCCCTTGTGGCGGGCAAGCTCGCCGACGACCGCGAGTCGGCCGCCGAACGCGTCGACGAGGCCCTGGACAGCGGCCGGGCGGCGGAGCGCTTTGCCGCCATGGTCGGCGCGCTGGGCGGCCCGTCCGATCTGCTCGACAAGCCCGACCGGCACCTGCCGGCGGCGCCGGTGGTCGAGGCGGTCCACGCCGACCGGCCCGGTTTCGTCGAATCGATCGATGTCCGCGCGCTGGGCATGGCGGTGGTCGACCTGGGTGGCGGACGCCGCAAGGCCGAGGATCACATCGATCCGGCCGTGGGCATGACCGGGCTGGTGCACATCGGCGACGAGGTGGGCCTGGAGCGCCCGCTGGCGCGGATTCACGCTCGTCGTGCAGCCGACGCCGAACGCGCCGCCATGACAATCCGCAAGGCCTGCCGGATCGGCGAGCAGGCCCCGAGCCGGCCGCCGCTGGTCGCCGACCGACTGATACCGGGAGAGAACTGACATGCCGCGCGCACTCGTCATTGTCCTCGATTCCTTCGGCATCGGTGCCGCCGGCGACGCCGATCGCTTTGGCGACGCCGGCGCCGATACCCTGGGCCATATTGCCGAGCACCGGCAACGGCACGGCAAGCCCCTGACCCTGCCCAACATGGCCCGGCTGGGCCTGTTCCACGCCCACAGCGCCAGCACCGGCGCGGTGGCGGCCGGCGTCAACCTGCCCGACCGGGTCGACGGTGCCTGGGGTTACGCGAAGGAAATCTCCAGCGGCAAGGACACGCCCTCGGGCCACTGGGAAATGGCCGGCGTGCCGGTGCGCTTCGAATGGGGCTACTTTCAGGATCGTGAAAACAGTTTCCCGAGTGAGTTTCTCGACGAACTGATCCGCCGGGCCGGGCTGCCCGGCGTGCTGGGCAACTGCCACGCCTCGGGCACCGAGATCATCGCGAGGCTCGGCGTCGAGCACATCGAGACCGGCCAGCCGATCGTCTACACCTCGGCCGACTCGGTCTTCCAGGTCGCCGTGCACGAACAGTTCTTCGGGCTGAAACGGCTCTACGAGCTGTGCGAGATCGCGCGCGAGCTGCTCGACGAGCATTGCGGCGACCGTCCCGTCGGCCGGGTCATCGCCCGGCCCTTCGTCGGCAACCACGCCGGGGACTTCAGGCGAACGGGAAACCGGCGCGACTACAGCGTGCCGCCGCCGGCCCCCACGGTACTCGAGCGCCTGGTCGAGGACGGCGGCGAGGTGGTCGCGATCGGCAAGATCGCCGACATCTTCGCCCATCGCGGCATCAGTTCGACGCGCAAGGCCGACGGCAACGCGGCCCTGATCGACGCCACGCTCGCGGCCATGGAAACGGCCGGCGAGCGGAGCCTGGTGATCACCAACCTGGTCGATTTCGACATGGTCCACGGTCACCGGCGCGACCCGGCCGGTTACGCCGAGGCACTTGAAGCCTTCGACAGGAAGTTGCCGGAACTGATTGAAAAGCTTGGAAAGGACGACATGATCATTCTCACTGCCGATCACGGCTGCGATCCCACCCACGCCGGCACGGACCACACCCGCGAACACGTGCCGGTGCTCGCCATCGGGAACGGGCTGACGGCCGGCGGCATCGGGGCGCGCGAGACCTTCGCCGACATCGGCCAGACCCTGGCCGCCTTCTTCGGACTCGAGACGCTGCCCGACGGCGAGAGCTTTCTGCCCGGAACCGAACGCAAGGAAGCGTCGTGATGGAATCGATTGACTCAAAACTGCTCGAACAGCTGCGCAGCCTTCGCGAGCGCGCCTACGCGCCCTATTCCGACCACCCCGTGGCGGTCGTCGTCGAAACGGTCTCCGGCAAGCGCTTTGGGGGCACCAACGTCGAAGTGGCCCATTTCAAGAGCGTTTGTGCCGAATCGTCGGCCCTGTCGGCCATGATCGCCGCGGGCGAACAGCGTGTCCGGAGCGTCTACGTGCTGGGTCCGACCGAGACGCCCTGTCCACCCTGCGGGGACTGCCGTC
>JAAAPF010000186.1 GCA_009908425.1 Alphaproteobacteria bacterium | reverse complement strand
GCCCAGCGCAGCTGATCGCGCCCTTGCAGATGGCGGGCGAGGATTTGGCGCGGCGGCTCGCCCGCGCCGGTGAGCCGATCGAGACCGATCTCGGTGCCTTCGTGCGCGGCGACGTCGGCGGGCCGTTCGACACCAGCGCGCGCGACCTCGGCCCCTTCGCGACGCTGTGGCGCTTTCGCGGCCCGCGCGGCGGCGGCGCCCCGGTGGTCCTGGTGCCGCCGTGTTCGGGCTACGCCTCCGGGGTCACCAGCCCGTTGATCGCGACCATGCTGCGCCACCGCCCGGTCCTGGCGCTCGACTGGAAGGACGCCCGGCTGGTGCCCCAGGCGGCCGGGACGTTCGGCCTCGCCGATCAGATCGCCGCGGTCGAGCGCGCGGTCGTCGACGCCGGGCCGGGGGCCATCGTCGTCGGGCTGTCGCAGTCGGTGGCGGCGACCGTCGCGGGGGCGGCGCTCGCGGCGACGCGGGGCGCGCCGGCGGGAGCGCTGGTGCTGCTGGCCGGACCGTTCGACACCCGCGGCGGCAACGACCCGTTGAGCTTTCTGTTGCGGGCGCAGCCGCTCGCCGCGCTGGAGGCCCAGTTCACCACCACGGTGCCGCGGCGCTATCCCGGCGCCGGGCGGCGGGTCTATCCGGGGCTGTTGCAGCTGTTCGCCTACGCCTTCGGCAACGGCCCGGCCTATGTCGAGATGCAGGCCGGGCTGATCGCCGAGCTCGTCGCCGGCGAGCCGGGCGAGCGGGCGCGCGAGCACCGCGATCTGCACAGCCTCGCCGACGTGCCCGCCGAGCTTTTCCTGGACACCGTCAGTGCGGTCTACCGCGACCACGCCCTGGTCGAGAACCGGCTCGACTGCGGCGGGCGACGGGTCGAGCTCGCCGCCCTCGAAGGCGTGCAGCTGTTGACGGTGGAGATGACCGCCGACGAGTTCGTCGGCAAAGGTCAGGTCCACGCCGCCGTCGACCACCTGCCGCACGCCGGCGCGCGGCGGGTCACGGTCGAGGGCGGGCGCCACCACGAGGTCTTCACCGGCGAGCGCTTCTTCGCCGCGGTGGCGCCGCACCTGGACTACGTCCTGGAGGCGGCATGACCGACTACCGCGTGCTGTTCGTCTGCACCGGGAACATCTGCCGCTCGCCGACGGCGGAGGCGTTGCTGCGCCACCACGCGGGCGAGCTGCCCGTGACCGCCGACAGCTGCGGCATCAGCGCCGAAGAGGAGGGCAACCCGCCGCACCCGCTGACCGTGGCGGAGGCCAAGCGCCGCGGCGTCGCGATGCAGCACCGCTACGCCCGCCGGATCACGCCCGGCGACTTCGCCGAAAACGACCTGGTGGTGGCGATGACCCGCGGCCACGAGTCCCGGCTGCTGCGCCTCAGACCCGAGCGCGCGCGCGGCGAGGTCCGTCGCATGATGACCTTCGCGCCCGGCTTCGAACACCAGGACGTGCCGGATCCCTGGTACGGCGACCGCGCCGCCTTCGTCCACGCCTTCGATCTGATCGAGCAGGGCGTGCTGGGCCTGTTGGACCAGCTGCGGCCCCGCCTTGGCTGAACCGGCGACGCTGCTCGGTCGCCGGGTCCGGCGGCTGCGCCCGCTCGGCGGCGGCTGTTTGTTCGACGTCCGCGCCGCCGATCTCGACGACGGCCGCCGGGTGGTGGTCAAGTCCGGAGCCGGCGGGCTCGCCGGACAGCTCGCCCTGGAAGCGCGCATGCTGGCGGATCTGGGCGCGGCCGGGGTGGCGGTGCCGGAGGTGCTCACGGTCGACGACGACCAGCTGGTCATGAGCTGGATCGAGCACGACGGCGGCGGGCTCGACCGCGCCGGACGGGACGCGCTCGCCGATCAGCTGGCGCAGCTGCACGCCCGCCCGCAGCCCGGCTTCGGCTACGATTACGACACCGTGATCGGCAGTCTGCCCCAGCCCAACCCGGCCGAGCCGACCTGGTGCGCCTTTTTCCGGGCGCATCGCCTGCTCGGTCCGGCGGCGCGGGCGCGGGAGGAGGGGCTGCTGGACGCCGGGCTGCACCGCCGCCTGGAGGCCCTCGCCGCCCGGCTCGACGAGCTTATCGTCGAACCGCCGCACCCCGAGCTGCTGCACGGCGATCTCTGGGCCGGCAACGTGCTGGCGCGGGGCGGCCGGCCGGTGGCGTGGATCGACCCCGCGGTCTACCGCGGCCACGGCGAGATCGAGCTCGCCTTCGCGCGCCTGTTCGGGCCCTTCGACCGGCGCACGGTGGAGCGCTACGCCGAGCGGCGGCCGCTGGCGCCGGGCTTCGAGCCCACCCGCGCGGCGGTCTACCAGCTCTACCACCTGCTCAATCACCTGCGGCTGTTCGGCCGCGGCTATCTGGGCGCGATCGCCGGCCGGCTCGATACGCTGGGTTTCTGACCCGCCGCGAGCGCTCTTGTCGACCCCGCGCACGCTCGCGTATGAGTTGAGCCCTAGAGGAGCTCGACCGCATGCCCGCGAATGCCGCCAGCCGCATCATCCGCGCCATCGTGGACGCCGACGCCGCCGTGGCCGGGCTCGGCCCACCCGGCCGAGGCGGGGCCTGGAGCCGCGTTCCGCACGGCGATGCCGGGCTCGCCGAGCCCCGAGCCGGCGGCTTCGAGGTCGACCGGGTGTTCGACGGTGTCGGCCCCAACCATCTGCTCGCGCAACTTTTGGGCGAGGGCACCGGCGAGCTCGACGACGTCGACATGCTCGAGGTGCTGCTGTTCCTGACCGGCTGCCGCGGCGATGCGCGCGCGGTGGCGAGCCGGCTGGTGGAGCGTTTCGGCTCGCTCGGCGGCGTGCTCGGGGCGACGACGCTGGAGTTGCGCGGGCTCGACGGCGTCAGCGAGACCGCGATCTCGATGCTGAAGGCGACCCAGGCGGCGCTGCGCCGCGTCCTGCGCGGCCCCTTGGAGGAGCCGATCACCATCGGCTCGTGGCGGGCGCTCACCGACTATCTCGGCGTCGACATGCGCTACGAGCGGGTCGAGACGCTGCGGCTGTTGTTCCTCGACCGCAAGAACCACCTGATCCGCGACGAGACCATGCACCGCGGCACGGTCGACCACACCCCGCTCTACCCGCGCGAGGTGGCCCGCCGCGCCCTCGAGCTGCAGGCCTCGGCCGTGATCATGGCCCACAACCACCCCTCGGGCGATCCCACCCCCTCCGCCGCCGACATCGAGACCACCAAGCAGGTGCAGCAGGCGCTGGCGGTACTCGGCGTGACGCTCCACGATCACCTCATCCTGGCGCGCCGGGGCTTGCAGAGCCTGCGCCGGCTGGGGCACGTCGCCAGCCGTTGAGTTTGGCGGTGACTTGTGCGAGGACTGTCGCGGATAAGACGACGCGGAGAGGGGCGGGCGCGATGACCGAACTCAACTATCCGATCGCCGAGCTGCGCGGCATCACCGCCGCCCAGGAGCGGGCGTTGAGCGAGGCCGGGCTCGCCACCACCATCGCGCTGTTGTCGGCGTGCGCGACCCGGCGCGAGCGCGACGAGGTGGCCCGACGCACCGGTCTCACCGCCGGCGAGGTGCTCGCGCTCGCCAACCGCGCCGATCTGATGCGGGTGAACGG
>JAAAPF010000157.1 GCA_009908425.1 Alphaproteobacteria bacterium | reverse complement strand
GACCGGGGCCGGCGCTTGGAAGACCGCCGCGACGCCCTCGCCCGCATGGTCTTTCACGCCCGGCTCGGCTCGATGGCCGACAAGGCCGATCGCCTCGCGCGGCTCGCCGCCGGCCTCGCCGAGCGCACCGGGCTGGCGGATCCCGCCGCCGCGGCGCGCGCCGGCGAGCTCGCCAAGGCCGATCTGGTGACCGGCATGGTCGGCGAGTTCCCCGAGCTGCAGGGGGTGATGGGGGCGTACTACGCCCGCGCCCAGGGCGAGCCCGCGGTGGTCGCCCGGGCGATCGGCGCGCACTACGCCCCGCAGGGCCCCAACGACCGCTGCCCCGAGACGCCGCTGGCGGTGGTCACCGCGCTCGCCGACAAGCTCGACAGCCTCGCCGGCTTCTACGCCGCCGGCGAGCGCGCCACCGGCTCCAGCGATCCGCTCGGGCTGCGCCGCCTGGCGCTCGGCGTCATCCGTCTGGTGTTCGAGAACGAGCTCCGGCTGCCGCTCCGCGAGGCCTTCGCCGAGGCCCGCGCCGGCTACGGCGAGGACGCCGCGCTCGCGCCGGGCGAGGCGGTCGCCGAGGAGCTCGTCGCCTTCGTCATGGACCGCCTCAAGGTGCATCTGCGCGGCGAGGACATCCGCGCCGATCTGATCGCCGCGGTGTTCGCCGCCGGCGCCGACGACGACCTGTTGCGGCTGCGCCGCAAGGTCGCGGCGCTGCAGGCCTTCCTCGACAGCGCCGACGGTGCCAACCTGCTCGCGGCGTACCGCCGCGCCCGCAACATCGTCCGCATCGAGGAGCGCAAGGACGGTGCCCCGCCGGGCGGGGACGTTCGCGGCGAACTCCTGGAGGCGCCGGCGGAGATCGCGCTGCACCACGAGCTCGCCACGGTCATCCCGGCGATCCGCTCGGCGCTCGCCGAGGAGCGCTTCGCCGACGCCATGGCCGATTTGGCCAGCTTGCGGGCGCCGGTCGACCGGTTTTTTGAAGAGGTACTCGTCAACGTGGACGAGCCCGCGGTGCGGGCCAACCGCCTACGTCTGCTGGCCCGCCTGAGCGGGCTTCTGGACGGCGTCGCCGTGTTCGACATCATCGAGGAGCCGCGGATCGCGGCTTAGAGGGGGGTGCGCAATGGCTCAATGGGTTTACACTTTCGGCGACGGTCACGCCGACGGCACCGCCGACATGCGGCAGCTGCTCGGCGGCAAGGGCGCCAACCTCGCGGAAATGGCGAGCCTCGGTCTGCCCGTCCCGGCCGGTTTCACCATCAGTACGGCGCTCTGCACGTACTTCTACAACCACGACCGCCAGTATCCCGACGACCTGACCCCTCAGGTCGAGCAGGCGATCGCCCATATCGAGCGCTCGCTCGGCGCCAAGTTCGGCGATCCGGAAAACCCGCTGTTGGTGTCGGTTCGCTCGGGCGCGCCGCTGTCGATGCCCGGCATGATGGACACCGTGCTCAATCTCGGCCTCAACGACACCACCGTCGAAGGGCTGGCGCAGAAGACCGGTGATCCGCGTTTCGCCTACGACAGCTACCGGCGCTTTTTGCAGATGTACGGCGACGTCGTGCTCGGCGTCGAACAGAGCCTGTTCGAGGAGGCGCTCGACGAGGCCAAGCGCCACGCCGGCGTCAGCCAGGACACCGAACTCGACGTCGCCTCGCTGGAGCGGTTGGTCGGCACCTACAAGGAGATCGTCAAGCGCGAGATCAACCAGCCATTCCCCGAGACCGCGATGGAGCAGCTCTGGGGGTCGGTCGGCGCGGTCTTCGGCTCGTGGATGACGCCGCGCGCGATCACCTACCGCCGCCTGCACGACATCCCGCAGAGCATGGGCACGGCGGTGAACGTGCAAGCCATGGTCTTCGGCAATCTGGGCCCGACCTCGGCCACCGGCGTCGCCTTCACCCGCAACCCGTCGACCGGCGAAAAGGCCTATTACGGCGAGTACCTCATCAACGCCCAGGGCGAGGACGTCGTCGCCGGCATCCGCACCCCGCAGCCGCTGACCAAGTCCATGGGCGACCACGGCGGCGTCGCCGGACGTTCGCTCCAAGAGCAGATGCCGCGGGCGTACGACGAGCTGGCCGGGGTCTTCGACCGGCTCGAGCAGCACTACAAGGACATGCAGGACATCGAGTTCACGGTCCAACAGGACAAGCTCTACATCCTGCAGACCCGCACCGGTAAGCGCACCGCGGTGGCGGCCTTGAAGATCGCCGTCGACATGGTCGACGAGGGCCTGTTGAGCTCGGACCAAGCGGTGTTGCGGATCGATCCCGCTTCACTCGACCAGCTGTTGCACCCCACCCTCGATCCCAGCGCCTCGCGCAACATCCTGACGCGTGGGCTGCCGGCCTCGCCCGGCGCGGTCTCGGGCAAGGTCTGCTTCGACGCCGACGCCGCCGAGCGGCGCGCGGCGGCCGGTGAGGACGTCATCCTCGCGCGCACCGAGACCTCGCCCGACGACATCCACGGCATGCACGCCGCCAAGGGCATCCTCACCGCCCGTGGCGGGATGACCAGCCACGCCGCGGTGGTCGCCCGCGGCATGGGCAAGCCCTGCGTCTGCGGCGCCGCCGACCTCGAGGTCCGCGAGCGCGAGAAGATGCTGCGCGTCGGCTCCGTCGAGCTCGGCGAGGGCGACGTCGTCACCATCGACGGCGGCGACGGCACCGTCATGAGCGGCCGGGTCCCGACGATCGATCCCGAGCTCGGTGGCGACTTCAAGCGGCTGATGGAGTGGGCCGACGCCGCGCGGCGGCTCAAGGTCCGCACCAATTCCGAGACCCCCGAGGACACCCGCACCGCCGTCAAGTTCGGCGCCGAGGGCATCGGCCTCTGCCGAACCGAGCACATGTTCTTCGAGGACGGCCGCATCCTCGCCATGCGCGAGATGATCCTGGCGACCGACAGCGACGGCCGGCGGGCCGCGCTCGCCAAGATCCTGCCGATGCAGCGCGGCGACTTCGTCGAGATCTTCGAGATCATGGCGGGGCTGCCGGTGACCATCCGCCTGCTGGATCCGCCGCTGCACGAGTTCCTGCCGCACTCGGACGAGGAGATGGAGCGCGTGGCGGCGGCGACCGACGTGCCGGTGGCGCGGGTGCGCCGGCGCACGACCGAGCTGCGCGAGGCCAACCCGATGCTGGGCATGCGCGGCTGCCGGCTCGGTGTCGTCTTTCCCGAGATCTACGAGATGCAGAGCCGCGCCATCTTCGAGGCGGCCTACGAGGTCCAGGAAAGGAGCGGCGACACGGTGGTGCCGGAGGTCATGGTGCCGCTCGTCGGCTCCGAGGGCGAGCTCGCCTTCATCAAGGAGCACATCGACGCCGTCGGCGCCAAGGTGGCCGAGGAGCGCGGCAAGCCGCTGACCTATCTGGTCGGCACCATGATCGAGGTGCCGCGCGCCGCGATCCGTGCCGACGCCATCGCCGAGCACGCCGCGTTCTTCAGCTTCGGTACCAACGACCTCACGCAGATGACGCTGGGCCTGTCGCGCGACGACAGCGGCGGCTTCATGGACACCTATCTGCGCGAGGAGATCTACGCCGCCGATCCGTTCCAGACGCTCGATCAGCACGGCGTCGGCCGGATGATCGAGATCGCCTGCGACGGTGGCC